>RECJ01000145.1 GCA_007694115.1 Leptolyngbya sp. DLM2.Bin27
AGACCGCCCGCCCCGGCGGCTGGCCGCCCGCCCGCCCCGGCGGCTGGGCAGGCGGTCGCCCAGGCTGGTCGCCCGCCCGCCCCGGCGGCTGGGCAAGCTCCGGCCCCAGGGCAGGCTCGCCACCGCCCGGCCTCGCCGCCGCCCATGCCCAATGCCGCCGAAACCATCAAAATCAGCAGCGGCCCCACCCTCGAAAAAATCGTGCGCGAGGCCTTTGACAAGGGGTTTTCTGACATTCACCTGGGGGTGGGTGAGGTGCCTCGGTTCCGCGATCGCGGCGAAATGGCCCCCACCGAGTACCCGGTCACCGACGAGGCCACCTTCTTTGGCTGGCTCAGTGAAATTCTCAAGCCCGACGAAATTCAAGAGTTTCGCCAGACCCTCGACTTTGACGGAGCCGCCCAGTACGACTTCACTCGCATCCGGATCAACATCTTCGACTCGCTGCGCGGCCCCGCCATGGTGCTGCGCCTAATTCCGGTCAAAATTCTCACCCTCGATCAGCTGGGTTTTTCGCCCATTTTTCGCGATGTGTGCCACTACCATAAAGGTCTAGTCTTGGTCACCGGCCCGACGGGCTCGGGTAAATCGACCACCATGGCGGCGATGATTGACTACGTCAATACCGAGATGCCTAAGAACATCATCACCATCGAAGACCCGGTGGAGTTTGTGCACACCAGTCGGCGATCGCTGATCAAGCAGCGCGAAGTTGGTATGCACACCCAAAAGTTTGACAACGCCCTCAAGGCCTCCCTGCGGGAAGATCCCGACATCATTCTGGTGGGTGAAATGCGGGACAAGGAGACGGTCAACACTGCCCTCAAGGCCGCCCAGACCGGGCACTTGGTAATGGGCACCCTGCACACCAACAGCGCCGTCAAAACCGTAGAGCGGATTCTCAACCTCTACGAACCCGAGCAGCAGGCCCCCGTGCGGGTGTCGCTGGCCGAGTCGCTGGTGGCGGTGATTGCCCAGGGGCTCTGCCGCACCACCGACGGCAAGCGGGCCGCCTTCCACGACATCTTGATCAACACCGACGCCATCAAAGACTACATTTTGCGGGGGCAGCTTGACGAGGTCGAAGCGCTGATTCCCAAGTGCGGCTTTGACGGCATGTGCACCATGAATCAGTCGCTCTACGCCCTCTACGAGTCGGGCCGGATTACCGAAGAGACAGCGCTGGAGATGTCGCCCCGGCAGAACGAAATGGCCCAAATGCTGCGGGGCCGGGTCTAGCACTGCGATGGAGGATGCGATCGCTCCCAGTTTTAAGGGCATTGCCCTATTCACCCCTGGGGGCGACTGCGTTTACTGCGTCGATGAGCAAAAGCGCACCCACTGGCACTTAGATCTGTGTGCGGCCCTGCAAACCCACCTGGGGCTGACCGAGCCGCCCTATTTTTTGCTGCCCTGCTTTACCGCCACCGTAGACCGCTGGGTTAAGCCCCCTAGCCAAACCACCATCGTGGCCGAAGCCTACCCCCGGGCTCTGCGGTTTCAACCGTTGCTCAATGCCCTCTTTGGCCTAGACCATGTGCAGTGGCAGCCCAACTACGGCAGCACCGAAGAATGCTCTGTGGAACTCATTGAATCCTATCGGCCCACATTTCCCCAACTGTGGGAAGGTCACGACCTGATTATTTGCGTCGGGAAGCATGTCACTCCCGTCGAGCCATTGCCCTCGACCGAACGTTTTCTCAACGCCCCGCCCCCGCCCCATCGGTTTAAGCTGTTTGTCAGCGGTGTCGATACCGCTGACACTGAGCACATGCTGCGGCTGCTGCACACCACCCTCGAATCGTCGCTGCCCAACGCCTACACGCTGCAAGTCATCGATGTCGCTAGCCACCCCGCCGAGGCCGAAGCGGCGCAGATTACCGCCACGCCGACGCTAATTCAGGTTTCGCCAGAACCCGTGCGCCGGGTGGTGGGTAAGGTGCTCAACCAAGCGCAGATGATGCAACTGTTGGCGACTAAGTAGCGGCAGGCTCACCAGGGCTCACCTGAGCCCTGGGCTGCTGGCTTAATCATGCTTGGGTTTGACGGGCCACTAGTTTTGGCTCTGGCACGCAGAGAGCACAACTTCGTCGTCTACTTCGACCAGCGCTTCGTCGCCTTTGTTCCAAAAGGTGGTGGTGCCATCGCTGTAGCGAGCGCCAGAGGCAGCCTCGGTGGCGGGCAGCGTCATGGGTGCTTGATCGGGCAAGGTCACAACAGCCTCTTCGGTGCCAATAAACTGGGCGGTGATGGTTTCGCCGCCGGGGCAGTTAAACACCACCAGTTCGCCATCGGTGGCCATGGTTTCATCGGTGGTCACAGTGTCGTCGGTCGCCGCGACATCGCTGTCTGTGGGGGCATTGCAGCCGACTAGGGCTAGCCCAGCTAGGGCCACGGTCACAACAGAGGCTTTGAAGATGGATTTCATTTCAGTTTCTCCAACATGTATTCAGGGGCTTAACCATAGCGGATGTAGCGAGGAATACCTCAAAATTGTATTCTTGACTACATTCACTGCGGTTAGTAATTGTAGCTGCTTTGGGGCCCAGGGCAAGCCGTATCTGCATTAATATTGCCGCCAGCCCACGAATACTGTCTGACCGTGGAGTTTGGTAAAGAGATTGCCCAGGTGATTGCGCAGAATGATGAGTCAGCAGAGAATAATCTGAAAAATTGAGTCTGGAAAACTGGGTCATGCCACGGCGGGCAGCGCGGCATGGGGGTGACTGATTGCCACTGCCCACCTACGCCTCTGGCTGGTTCTCTATGTCAACTAAAAGCATTGTTTCCCTTGGGCTGTTGGTCTTGATCCCGATTTCAATTTTGGCCGAGCGGCTAGGGTGGGGAGCCTTGAGCGTCTTTGGCCTGTCGGCGGTGGCGATTGTGCCCCTGGCGATTTGGCTCAGCACCGCCACCGAAGAGTTGGCGGTGGTGACCGGCCCCACCCTGGGCGGCCTGATCAACGCCGTCTTTGGCAACGCTACTGAGTTAATCATTGCCCTAGTGGCGCTCAAGGCGGGGCTGATCGACATTGTCAAGGCCAGCATCACCGGGTCGATCTTGGCCAATTTGCTGCTGGTGATGGGCCTGTCGATGCTGGCTGGGGGGCTGCGCTACAAAGAGCAGACCTTTAACCAAACCGTAGCCCGGATCAACGGTTCAACTATGAGCCTGGCGGTGGTGGCGATTGTGCTACCCGCCATGGTGATCAACACCAGCAATATTGTCGAACCCGCCACCATTCGCCAACTGTCGCTGACGGTGGCGGTGGTGATGATTTTGGTCTACGGGCTGACGCTGCTGTTTTCGCTCAAGACCCACAGCTACCTCTACGACGTAGGGGTCACCGACCTAGAAGGCGAAACCCACGGCGAGCCCGAACAGCCCAATGTATGGCTCTGGGTGGGGGTGTTGTTTGCGGCCACGGTGGGGGTGGCGATCGAGTCTGAGATCTTTGTGGGCGCGGTGGAAGAAGCCGCCAACAGTCTGGGGTTTACGGCGCTGTTTACCGGGGTGATTTTGCTGCCCCTGGTGGGGGGCGCAGCCGAGTATGTGACTGCCGTGCGAGTGGCAATGAAAGACAATATGGATTTGGCGGTGTCGATCTCGATGGGGTCGAGCCTGCTGGTGGCGCTGCTGGTAGCTCCAATTTTGGTGATCGTCGGCTATTTTATTGGCCAGCCGATGGATCTCAATTTCAACTTGTTTGAGGTGATTGCGGTGGTGATTGCGGTGCTGTTTGCCAACCTGATCAGCCTGGATGGGCGATCAAACTGGCTGGAGGGGGTGCTGCTGCTGTCGACCTTTGTGATTTTGGGAGCGTCGTTTTTCTTTCATCCGGTTTAGTAGAACCGACGTCAAAGGCCGTTATCTCCACGGAGAGACTGCCCCCGCGAACGCGTGGGGCGGGAAGAACTACCGGGTCAGGCTGGCAAACTTCCCCCCGTGGCAATGGACAGCGAGTGCCACCAATGGCAGCAGGTAGGGGCCTCCGTGCAGCGATCGTGCAGCGATACACTCTTGGGGGAATTCACTCTGCCGAGGATTTACGCCATCGCATCAAACCCCCAGGGCACGGCGGGTTTGGCTGCCGACAATGCCATCGACCGTCAGCCCCCGGCGGGCCTGAAACTGGCGTACGGCGCGGTCGGTGGCGGGGCCAAACACACCATCGGCCACTACGGGAATGCCGGAGCGGGCGATCGCCTGCTGGACGATTCGCACGTCATCGCCTCGGGTGAAGGGGGTGGCGAGGCGCAGCACGCGAATGTGGGTGGGTGTGCTCTGGGCGGGGGGAGTTGGGGGCGGGGGAGTTGGGGCAGGAGGCGGGGTAGAAAGCTGATTTTGCAACCTGGCCCAGGTCTGCGGCCCAATAATGCCATCGGCCACCAGCCCCCGGCTGGACTGAAACTGACGCACGGCGCGATCGGTGGCGGGGCCAAAAATGCCGTCGCTGACCACTGCAATACCTGCCTGGGCGAGGGCCCGCTGGGCAGTGCGCACATCGTCGCCGATAGTGAAGGGGTTGGTAAGGCTCAGCAGCCGATTGAGCGGCGGGGGCGGTGGGGTCGGTGGGGTCGGCGGAGTCGGTGTCCGCTGTAGAAAGGCCCAGGTCTGAGGGCCAACGATGCCGTCGGCGACAAGATTCTGCGATCGCTGAAATTGCTCTACCGCCTGCCGGGTGGCGGGGCCAAATAGGCCATCGGTAGTAATGCTGGCTCCCCAGCGCACCAGGGCCTGCTGAACCTGCCGCACATCTTCTCCGCTGGTAAGGGGGTTGGTCAGCCTCAGCAGCCGTGAGCCGGGGGCGGGGGGCGTACTGTTTCCGGTTGAGCCGCCTCCGGTCACCACCGTGGGGCGATTGGCTAGGTAGGTCTGGGCCTCGCGGCTGAGGTTAGAGCCGGGCACTGGGGTACGCCCGCCCGCCAGATAGCGCTGCCCCGCTGTGCTCAGCGCCACCCCTGGCGTACCCGCCAAAAATACATTGGCCTCTGAGAGGCGGCGGCGCAGCAGCCCTTCTTCTACATTGGTGCCGGGGTTGCGGTAGAGAATCAGGGCCGCCTCAATGTTGTGCCACTCCTGGTTGCGCAGCACCCGTGAGATAGTTTCAAACCCCCTGGCCCCGTAGAACCGTGCTCCCAGGTTGTAGGCAAAGCTGAGAATCGCCCCCTGCTGGTTTTCGTTCAGGTTGTTCCAGCCGGGAATGTTGCGCTGGGGGGCTAGGTAGTCATTGGCGGCCTGGGCCAGCAGCAGGTCGTCGGCCTCTTGACGGGTAATGCGATCGCCTAGCTGAAAGGGGCGACCATTTCTGTCGCGGGTTGAGCCCCAACCAATAGTGATCGGCAAATTTCCGGTCTTGGGGTCTGGATAGGCTTGTAAACTCAAACCTTCAAAGGTTTTGATCAAGTCGAGACCTGGTGTGGGCACCCCGGCCATAGTGGTTTCCTCGCTGCATACGTCGTCAGAACTTAACGCAAGTGTATCGACTCTGGGCTCAATTCTGAGGGTGGCGCTTTGTGGGTTTGACCGAGGGCTAGATTTTTTCACAGTAGGGGAAAAGCCCTAGTACAGGAAGGCAGAAGGCAGAAGGCAGCTTCCTGAGCGCAGGAGGCTGCTGGGACGAAGCAGCTCGTAGAGCGGAGAAGCGAGAAGGGATAA
>RECJ01000056.1 GCA_007694115.1 Leptolyngbya sp. DLM2.Bin27
CTGCCATCAAATATGCACTAAGCACTTCTACTCATTGCAAAACTGGGATGCACCCGATCCAATGGCAGCAAAAATTGATTCGGTTTGTAGTGACTTGCTCAGACTTGCCTCCAGATACTTTGAGGACTTCGACAAACGAGAGGTGATGGAACGCATTCGGCAAGTCAACCAACTTCAGCAAGTCGCGTACTTAGCAAGAAATTTTTTCGGTTGTGAAACATTGATTGCTAGACCCCAAGGCTCCTAAAACTGATATAAATTAAGGAAAGCTGATGCTTTTAGGTGAATTGCGCTTCCTCAAGAATGTTGATGACAACAACGATGTTTGGGCTTACAAGACATGGCAGATAGGTGCTGAAGAAAATCTTAACTGGAGCAAGGGCAGTGAGACTAACGCGGATAAAGCAAATGTTGGAGATTTGATTCTCCTTCTGCAAAGACCTGAACATATTCAAGAAACGCGAGTGACGCACCTACTTGAAGTGATCAGTGAAAAGAAAGAAATAGTCGACTCTGGCCCTTGGGGTATCGTGCGGCGCGTGCGGGTCATCTGGGTTGCCAATTTTGAACCTCAGTTTGAGTCTTTTATTCCGTGTGAAAGCGATATTCTCGGCTGGAAACGGCAACGTCCTCAGGGAACCAACGTAATTGAGATTACTAATATTAAAGATGGCAAGGTTCTAAACATCTGGCAATCAATGGCAATTTTCCAACGCCATGTGGCAGGCATGTTGGGGCTGATTGAATAATCAATGCTCCACGCCGCTTTCCTCCGGCAAGCATTTAACGGCAAGTTGTGAGCCATCCAGAAACCGGGTTTTTCCGACCAGTTTAGCCAGCTACCACCCTGCCCATCCCAGAAACCCGGTTTCTCACCCCATCTCCCTACAATAGTGTTAAGCCACCCCCTCCCCTTCCCCCACCATGACCCATCTCGAAACCCAGCTCCTCGAAAAACTGCGCACCCTGCCCGCCGACAAACAACACGAAGTATTAGATTTTGTCGAATTTTTGATGACTAGAGTGACAACTCCCCAGCACCCCATAGACCTTACTGCGGCGGAGCATCACACTTCTGAGACTCAGTTTTGGCACCAGGCCAGCCAGACATCCCTAGATCCCATTTGGGATAACCCTGAGGACGACGTGTATGCCCAGCTACTCTAAATATGATGTCATCTTGGTTCGGTATCCCTTCTCAGACTTATCAGCCTCAAAAATAAGACCTGCCGTTGTTGTCAGCGCTCCCCACCCCTCACAAGATATTGTGATCACACCGCTAACCAGCAAAACTAGCTCGCTACTGCTGGGGGAGTTTGCCTTGTCAGAGTGGGCTGCCGCAGGGTTAAACGTAGCCACTGCCGTCAAAAGAGGACTCTATACCGTGCATGTAAACTTAGTCATCAAAGCGATTGGTCAGCTAGCAGATGGTGATGCCAAACAGCTCGAACAATCCCTGCGAATTTGGTTAGCACTGTAGTCTCAAATTCTAATGGCAAAAACAAACGGCAACAACGGCAGCAACAGCAGCGGTCGTCTCTTCACCACCCAGCAAAGCCTCGATAGCTACGTCAAATCCATCTGCGACATCATGCGGCGCTCCAACTGTGCCGGTGCCCTTCAGTACGTCCCAGAACTCACCTGGATCCTCTTTCTCCGCATTCTCGACGAGCTAGAAGCGGGCGAACAAGACGAACTCGAAGCCGTGGGGCAAGACTTCACCCCCTCCCTGGGCTTTCCCTACCGCTGGCGCGAATGGGCCGCCCCCCACGACGAAGACCTGTTTAAGCAGATCGATGGCCTACCCCAGGGCTGGAAACGCCAAGAACTCACCGACGGAGCCGAGGGCGAGTTCTTCAAATTCCTCCACACCGACCTGATTCCCCACCTCAAAGCCCTCAAAAACCTGCCCAACGCCAGCCCCCGGCAAAAAGTGATCAGCGAAATTCTCTCCAGCGTTGATCGCACCCGCGTAGACACCGAAAAGAATTTCCTCGACATTCTCGACAAAGTCCACGCCATCAGCCAAGAGAATATCGATACCACCCACATCTTCGCCCTCTCCCAGGTCTACGAAGGGCTGCTGCTCAAAATGGGCGAAAAAGGCAACGACGGCGGCCAATTCTTTACCCCACGGGTGGTGATTCGCGCCATGGTCAAGGCCATTGACCCCAAAATTGGCGAAACTATCTACGATCCAGGCTGCGGCACGGGCGGCTTCCTAGCCGAAGGCTTTAACCACATTCGCCAAGCCCTAGGCGACCACATCGACGCCGACCAGCAAGAAACCCTGAAATACAAAACCTTCTACGGGCGCGAAAAAGACAACGCCATCTACCCCATCGCCCTAGCCAACCTCGTGCTCCACGGCATCGACCTGCCCCACATCTGGCACGGCAACACGTTGACGGGGGGCGTCACCTACGACGGGCTATACGACGGTGCCCCGGCTCAATTCAACGTAGTGCTGATGAATCCGCCCTTTGGTGGCAAAGAGGGCAAAGCCGCCCAAACCAACTTTGTCTACCAAACCGGCTCCACCCAAGCCCTCTACCTGCAACACACCATCGCCGCGATGAAGCCGGGGGGGCGCTGCGGCATCGTCCTCGACGAGGGCATTCTCTTTCGCACTAACGAAACCGCCTTCGTGCAAACCAAACGCAAGCTACTCGACGATTGCGACGTGTGGGCCATTGTCAGCTTGCCCCCTGGAGTGTTTACGGCAGCGGGGGCCGGGGTCAAAACCAACCTGGTCTTTTTCACCAAGGGCAAACCGACCGAATCTATCTGGTATTACGATCTCAGCGATCGCAAGGTGGCCAAGAAAAAGCCCCTGCTCGACAAAGACTTCGACCAGTTCTTTGAGCTATTGCCCAGTCAGGGCGACAGCGATCGAAGTTGGACGGTCACCCGTGCCGACATCGAAGCCAAAAACTTTGACCTCAAGGCCGTCAACCCCAACAAGGTTCACGAGGAAGACACCCGCACCCCCGCGCAACTCCTCGACATCATTGAAGCTAAAGGAAAGGAAGTTGAGGCCGCCCTAGCCAAACTGAGAGGATGAAGGGAAAGGTGGGTGCGATCGCCTGATCACATCTAAGCGGGTGGGGGGAATCGAACCCCCATCATTAGCTTGGAAGGCTAAGGTTTTACCACTAAACTACACCCGCAAACCAGCCCATAGTTTATCACAACGCCTAGGATCACTGGCAGCGGCGGGCGGGCAGGTGAGACTGCGCCCTCAGCCTAAGTTGCCCCCTTTTTGATGGTTTCGATACCGGACAACAGGGAATGAATCTTTATAATAAAGAACCAGCTATAGGCCAGGCGATTGCATGGCTGGCTTGGGGTTGAGGAGTGCGGGGTCTCGCAGCTAGCTGACATTGTCTAGAAAATTAGGGTTTGCCTGTGTCTGCATCTGCATCAACGGTTGATTTAACCGCTTACCTATTGGTGTCCCACGGGAGCCGCGACCCTCGGCCCAGTCAGGGAATGGAGCGTTTGGCCCACTTTGTGCGATCGCATGATACCTGGCTGCGGGCTGGCCACCCTGGCCCCAGCGATCGCCCAGACAGCCCGGTCAGCCACAGCAGCGCCTCAGTTTCCTCCCCAGGCCCAAAATCAGCCCCAGGTTCGGGGGTGGCGCGATCGCAGCAGCGCAATCCGGCCTCTCCCCACCCTCCAGCCCCACCAAAATCCGGTATTTTTCGCCCCCGGGTATCGCCACTCGAGCCCGTAGGCGGGCCGCTCGTGGGCACCGCCTGCCTAGAGGTGGGGGCCGTGCCCTTACACCAGCAAATTGTGGCCTTTAGCCGCCGCGCCCGGGCCGCTGGTGCCCGGCGAGTGCGCCTAGTGCCACTGTTTTTGCTGGCCGGTGTGCATGTGATGGAAGATATTCCAGCTGAGATTGAGCAGGCTCGCCAGGCGTTGCCAAATCTAGACCTAGAGGTGTGCCCCCACCTAGGCAGCCATCCCGGCATCAAAGGGCTACTGCGCCACAAACTGCGGTCGGCGGCTACCGAGCTGCCGGTGCTGCTGTCCCACGGTAGCCGCCGACCGGGGGGCAACGACCCGATTTGCGCCCTGGCGCGATCGCTGGGGGGCACCGCCGCTTTTTGGGCCGTTTCCCCCAGCCTAGAGTCCCAGGTAATTCACCACATGCAGGCGGGGGTGCAGCGGATGGCCATTTTGCCATACTTTTTGTTTGCCGGGAGCACCACCGACGCCATCACTCACCTGACTGAAGAACTGGCCGAACGCTTTCCGCAGATGGGGTTACACCTGCTGCCGCCCCTGGGGCCAACGCCAGAATTAGCCCAGTTGGTGGTAGATCTGGCCCTCGATCAGGTGCCCACCAAAGCGCAACCAACAGCGATACCGATGCAGCGGGTGGCCTTTAGGCATAGCCTTCACCCGTCGCCAATGGTGTCTTAGGGGTTGCCCTAGAAGGGCTCAGACTTGGGGGCAGGCTGCCCACTGGGTCGACCCCACAGATCTGCCCAACAGCCTTCCCCTCAGCCGCTTCGCCACGGCTGATCCATCACGGCAATGAAGCGGCAGCTAAAGCCCTACTCTTAGAGAATGGCAATCAGACATAGCGGCGATCGACGCGGGTTTTCTGGCCGGTTTTTTGGTTGGTTTATAGGTTGAATTTAAGAACGCTTATGGTGCTCGAATCTGCTAGGCCCGAGGGGAGCCAACCCTACGGCAAAGTTTACCTGGTGGGGGCTGGGCCAGGCGACCCCGGTCTATTTACCCTGCGGGGCAAGGGGCTACTAGAGTGCGCCGATGTGGTGATTCACGATGCTCTAGTCAGCCCGCCCATTTTGGCGATGATCAACCCCCAGGCCAAGGTGATTGATGCCGGTAAGCGTCGCGGTCGCCACTCTATGGGCCAGACAGAAATCAATCAGCTGATTGCCGACCAGGCCAAAGACCACGCCGTGGTGGTGCGGCTCAAGGGGGGCGACCCCTTTGTCTTTGGGCGCGGCGGCGAAGAAATGGCCGCCCTGGTGGAATTGGGGATTGCGGTAGAGGTGGTGCCCGGCATTACCGCCGGAGTGGCTGTGCCCGCCTATGCCGGGATTCCGATTACCCACCGCAGCCAGAGTTCGTCGGTGACATTTGTGACGGGTCACGAGTCGGCGGGTAAATATCGCCCCCAGGTCAACTGGCGCGCCCTGGCCCAGGGGTCAGAAACCATTGTGGTCTACATGGGCATCCACAACCTGGGCACGATCACCACTGAGCTGCTGGCCGCCGACCTCAGCCCCGCGACCCCGGTTGCCCTGATTCGCTGGGGCACCTACCCCCAGCAAGAAACCCTAATCGGCACCCTAGCCACCATTGTGGCTCAGGTGGCAGAAACGGGGTTTGAGGCCCCAGCGATCGCCGTGATTGGCCAGGTGGTCAGCTGGCATGGGGTATTTAACCACTGTCGCCCTACTGGTACCCTCTGGCCATAGAGCCTACGCCTGATTAAAACCGCACTTCGTATTCAACGGTGACGGTTTCATTGCCCGAAAAGTTGGTAGATCCCCGGGCGCGCAGCTGATTGCTAAACCGATAGGACACCCCCACCTCCGGCGGGTTGCCGCTGTTGAGAATCTCTAGGGCGTCAACGCTGATGCGATCGCCAATGT
>RECJ01000055.1 GCA_007694115.1 Leptolyngbya sp. DLM2.Bin27
TCAAGACATATCTCTATGCCCAAAATCCGGACGATTGATCAACTTCAAAAGTTGCACCAATGATAATAACAGGGGGTTCGACGCGAAAGCATCGGTACAATATCGCTAAAAACCCGGTTTCTTCATCGCTGATTAAGGGCAAGACTTGCGTTCTAGGCGTATGAGTTTTCGTTGTGCGCCTGGCGTCTCTCAGTCTGCTGGCATAGGCCCATTACTCAGCAAACATTTCAGCCAAGATTTCTAGCACCAGGCTTTGCTCGTCGGGGTTGATCTGCCCCAAGTGCTTGATCAGGCGGGTTTTGTCTACGGTGCGAATCTGGTCTAGAACAATTTGCCCAACTTTACCCTGAAACTGGCAGGCCACGCGGGTGGGGTAGCGTCTACCCTTAGTCGTCATCGGGGCGATGATGACCGTAGCAATGTAGCGGTTCATTTCATCAGGCGAAATCACCACACAGGGGCGGCTCTTCTTGATCTCGCTACCGACAGTGGGGTCAAGATTGACGAGAAAAACGTCAAAGCGTTGAGCTACCAATCCCATTCGGCATCGTCCCATTCAGTAGTACTGAGGCCATCGAGAGTACTGAGGCCATCGAGCAGACTGTCGTCTTGGTGTTCGGCCATAGCGATAAAGGCATCCTCCCAACCGGCTCGCTGGCGGGGGGCCGGGCGAATGACGAGGCAATCGCCCTCAACCTCAACCTCGACCTCAGCATTAAGGCCACTTTGCTCTAGCAGCAGCTTGGGGATGCGAATGCCCTGGGAGTTGCCAATCTTGACGATGCGCGTTCTGATGGCGGTGCTCATCAACAAACCTCTTAACGCCGAGTAATTACATTGTAGACACACCTGTGATAACGCGTCAAGATGTGATGTTGTAGCGAGGTAGAAAAGTTCCTGCACAGAGGAGTTCCTGCCCTAATTTGGGGGCTACCCCTGCCCCCGGCTGATGAGCACTACAGACGATCGCGCTCCGACCGGATAGCGATCGCTCTCAAACATCAGGGCCTCCTCGGGGTAGCAAAAGTCGCGGGGCGGTGCCACCGAGGTGTCAACAATGCGGTACCAGTGTTGGTCAGCGGCCGATGTTTGGCGGCCATGGCGCGACCCCAACTCCGGCAGCTCAAACAGCAGCGGCTCCCAGTAGGCATTGAGCATGACGTGAATTTGCTCTTTGGCCTCGGGATGGCGCAGGGTAAAGGCCAGGGTGCGCGAATGCTCAGACCAGTCGGGCTGACCCAGGGTAGTGCCGTGCCAGACGATATGGGGCTCGTGGTGCCAGGTGGTGGTCACCCGCAGCAGTTGCTCAAGGCGAAACACTTCGAGACTTTGAATCAAGTGAATCAGCCCTTGGGTAAAGCGCAGCAGCGATTGCTCTTTCTCGACTAGATCCCAGTCAAACCAGCTGATGTCGTTGTCTTGGCAGTAGGCATTGTTGTTGCCCCGCTGGCTGCGGCGCACCTCGTCGCCCATCAGCACCATGGGCGTGCCCTGGGACATAAACAGCAGGGTGAGAAAATTTTTGGTCTGACGGTGGCGCAGCTGCTCGACTTCGGGTGGGGCCTGGGGGCCTTCAGTACCGCAGTTCCAGCTGTAGTTGGCATCGGCACCGTCGCGGCTAAACTCACCGTTGGCCTCGTTATACTTTTGGTTGTACGACACCAGGTCATTGAGGGTAAAGCCGTCGTGGCAGGTGACAAAGTGAATGCTGCGGCTGGGTTCGCGGTTGGGCTTTTGGTAGATATCGGGGCTGCCCAGCAGGCGGGCGGCCAGGTCGGGCACCACCCCGGCGTCGCCTTTGACAAACTGGCGCACGTGGTCACGGTAGGGGCCATTCCATTCGGCAAAGCGATCGCCAATAAAGCTGCCCACCTGGTATAGACCAGCGGCATCCCAGGCTTCGGCGATGATCTTAGTGCCCGCCAAAATCGGCTCCGACTCAATATTCCAGAGAATCGGCGGGTCTTCGAGGGGGTTGCCCATCATGTCGCGCGACATCACCGAGGCCAGGTCAAAGCGAAACCCATCCACATGCATTTCTGACACCCAGTAGCGCAGACTGTCGAGAATCATGCGCCCGACGACGGCGTGGTTGGGCGACAGGGTGTTGCCGCAGCCGCTGTAGTTGGAGTAGTAGGCGGGGTTGGCTTCGAGCAGATAGTAGGTTTCGTTGTCGATGCCCTTAAAGCTCAGGGTAGGGCCTTCGTGGTTGCCCTCGGCGGAGTGGTTAAATACCACGTCGAGAATCACCTCAATGCCCGCCTTGTGCAGGGCCTTGACCAGGTCGCGAAACTCGTTCACTGGCCCCAGCGGATCTCTACGTGAGCTGTAGCCCCGGTGGGGGGCAAAAAAGGCCAGGGTGCTGTAGCCCCAGTAGTTTTCGAGGCCGGGTCGGGCGTCTTGGGGGTCGAACTGGTGAATCGGCAACAGCTCGACGGCGGTAATGCCCAGCTCTTGCAGGTAGGGAATTTTTTCGATCAGCCCGGCGTAGGTACCCCGCTGCTCGTCGGGTAGCCCCGAGGAGGGGTGGCGGGTAAACCCGCCCACGTGCATTTCGTAGATGATGCTGCTCGCGTAGGGAATCCGCAGGGGGCGATCGCCCTGCCAGTCGTAGTTGCGGGTGTCGACCACGACGCCCTTGAGGGCGGTGGCGCAGTTGTCGCCGGGGCCGATGGCACTGCTGCGATCGTAGGTGTCGTCGCCGACGATGGCGCGGGCGTAGGGGTCGAGCAGCACCTTAGTGGCGTCAAAGCGGTGGCCTCGCTCGGGGTCAAAGGGGCCATGGACGCGGTAGGCATAGATCTGACCGCTTTTGAGCCCCGGCACAAATAGGTGCCAGTAGTAAAATGTGCGATTCCACTGGGGATCAAAGGACAGTACGCGGCTGGGCTGGGTTAGGTCGTCGGCCTTAAACAGCAGCAGGTCAATGGCCGTGGCATGTTTTGAATACAGACAAAAGTTGACTCCGACCGCATAGACCGTAGCCCCCAGGGGGTAGCTTTGACCAGGTAAGACTTTGGGGCTCATAGAACACCGCTAATGCTAGAGTTTAGGCCGTTTTCGCTGGGCCTAGATCACTGCTCAACCCTACCACCGAAGCTCTTTTCCTCCCCCAGGCGCAATAGTAAATTAAGACTGTGAGCCTCGACTGACGTTGAAGCACCCTGGCGCAGATCATGGCCAGGGTGGAATAGGCCTACAATTTAGAAAATATTCAACCTCGCCCATGCCCCTAGCCGAACCCAACCCAGCGCTGTCGATCAGCTATGCCCGGCGATCGCTCAACCGGGCCGAGCGCGCCTTTCGGTGCTCGCCCTTTCGGCTAGCCCTGCTGGGGGATCTGCGATCGCAGAGTATCTCCATTCGCCAACTGTGCGCCCCAGCGGGCATCAAAAGCGGCTACAGCCGCCGCCCCCTAGCCGAGCTACAGGCCGAAAACGAAATGATGTGGCTGATCGCCGTGGGCCTGCTGCGCCGCGAAGTCGATGGCCAGGGGCTGACCGATAGCTTTCGCCTTACCCCCATGGGTCGTCAGGTGTTTGAGCAGCTCTCCGGCCTCACCCCGGCCCAGTATCGCCCTACCCTGGGCGATCATCTCTATAATGCATGGTGCCGGTGGATGCGGTCGCCAAGTTGGTGGCACGGCTAATTTCGTCCTGATCGACTGTGTTGTTCCTGAAGAATCTGCAAAGAGAGTGGCTAGACGTCGGGCCTTCGTCCCCCAAGACGAAGCTTTGATCATTGCCTAGGCCGCCACTCTATCCTCGAACTCATTCAACTTTGGAGAGGCTCCATGAGAGCAATCATGGTCGTGGGAACAGCTTCCCACGTGGGTAAATCACTGATTACCACGGCCCTTTGCCGCATTCTCAGTCGGCGGGGTTGGCGGGTTGCCCCCTTCAAAGGGCAAAACATGGCCCTCAACTCCTACGTCACCGCTAACGGTGGCGAGATGGGCTACGCTCAGGCCGTACAAGCCTGGGCCGCCGGGGTGCCACCCCAAGTCGAGATGAACCCGATCCTGCTCAAGCCCCAGGGCGACATGACCTCCCAGGTGATTCTCAAGGGCCGGGCCGTGGGCCGCACCACCGCCATGCAGTACTACGAAAACTTTTTTGACCAGGGCTGGCAAGCGATTCAAGAAAGTCTCGCCCGCCTGGGCCAAGACTACGACTTTATAGTTTGCGAAGGGGCAGGTAGCCCGGTAGAAGTCAACCTCAAGCACCGCGACCTCACCAACATGCGGGTGGCCAAACACCTCAACGCCCCCACCGTGCTGGTGGCCGACATCGATCGCGGCGGCGTCTTTGCCCACATCGTCGGCACCCTAGAACTGATGGATGCCGACGAACGCGCCCTGGTCAAAGGCATCATCATCAACAAGTTTCGCGGCCAACGTGAAGTATTAGAGCCAGGTTTGGTCTGGCTCAAAGAGCGCACTGGGATCCCGGTGCTCGGCGTGGTGCCTTGGATTGAGAACGCCCTACCCGCCGAAGACTCCCTGAGTCTGCTCGACCGCACGCCCGGCAGCAAAAAGCAGGCCGACATCACCGTCGCCGTGATTCGCCTGCCGCGTATCTCTAACTTCACCGACTTTGACCCGCTAGAGGCTGAGCCCAACGTGCGGGTGATCTACCGCAGCCCCAAAGAAAAGCTGGGTTACCCCGACGCGGTGATTATTCCCGGCACCAAGACCACCATCGCCGACCTGCTGGTCTTGCAGCGTAGCGGCATGGCCGAAGAGCTGCAGAACTATGTGGCCGCCGGGGGCACGGTGATGGGTATCTGCGGTGGTTTTCAGATGATGGGGCAGTTTTTGGCCGATCCCGAGGGTATTGAGGGCCACGAGGGTCGCTTCCCCGGCCTTGACCTGTTTCCGCTGCGCACGGTGATCACCCAGCAAAAGATCGCCCGCCAGCGCACCGTTAGCTCTCGCTTCCCCCAAGAGGGGCTACCGGTGTCGGGTTACGAACTACACCAGGGCCGCACCCAGCTGCTGCTCTCCGAGGGCAAAGACGAGAAGGGCACCAAGTTTGAGTTCTTGTTTGAAGACCGGGGACTAGGGGTAGTTGATGCCAGCCAGTCGCTGTGGGGCACCTACCTGCACGGCATCTTTGACAATGGCCCCTGGCGGCGGGCCTGGCTCAATCGCCTGCGTCAGCAGCGCGGCCTGGGGTCGCTGCCCACGGGCATCCCCAACTACCGCGAACAGCGCGAGGCCATTCTCAGCGAGCTGACCGAGGCCGTGGGTGAGCATCTAGACCTAACGCCGCTGCTGGGGTGAACGCTTCCCGGAGCGGGGGAATTGTCGTCCTCAGCAGCAGCAGCGATTGGGCGTTACTGAATGGCAGGATGAACTGGGGCAGGGGCGTACAGCTGTGCGCCCCTGCGGGGCATGTTGATGCTTGAATTCATCCCTGGGTTCAGCTACCTCAACGATGGAGACTCAGCCCTGTGTTATGGCCATGAATTATGGAGAGGGTGCTTGGATGGGGTAAAAACCACTTCTGAGCCTCAGGCTGGGCAATGACCAATAGCCCTGTCATAAAATTATTTACCTAAATTTTATAGCGGTTCTCATTCGGATGAGGTACAGTAGCAGTCATTTGTAAACCAGTTCC
>RECJ01000053.1 GCA_007694115.1 Leptolyngbya sp. DLM2.Bin27
AGCCGAGTTCCCCAGTCTGCTTTAGCAGACTTTCGCTATGAGCCAGGGAGTTCACTCCCTGGTGGTTGTGGCCGGAGTCCCTTAGCCTATGGGCATTTCGAGAATAGTTTAGCCACCTTGACTGGGCTGGCAGTGCCCACCCTACGACTACGACTGTGGAACCCACGGGAACTAAGCAGGCAAGCCCCCTACCCTGCGAATACTCACAACTTCATGAAGGATCGCTCGATGCGTCTCTACTCCCTGCTGGCCGCTGCCAAGATCAACCTCTATCTCGAAATTGTGGGCAGCCGCCCCGACGGCTTCCACGAGCTGATTATGGTGATGCAGAGCGTCAGTTTGTGCGATCGCATCACCGTGCGCAGCATTGGTATCGACGAGATTCGCGTGCGCTGCGACCACCCCCTGGTGCCCGCCGATGACACCAATTTGGCCTACAAAGCGGCGGCATTGGTGAGTCAGCGCTTCCCTGGGGTAATGGCCAAGCTGGGCGGGGTCGAGATCACGATCGAAAAGCAAATTCCGGTGGGGGCGGGGCTGGCGGGCGGCTCCGCCAACGCCGCTGCCGTGCTGGTGGGGCTAGATCTGCTGTGGAATCTGGGGCTGGCCCAGGGGGAACTGCAAGCGCTGGGGGCTGAGCTGGGGTCAGACGTGCCCTTTTGCGTGGCGGGGGGCACCGCGATCGCCACCGGACGCGGCGAACAGTTGGATTCACTGCCCGGCATCGACAGTCTGCACCTGGTGCTGGCTAAGTACGAGTCAGAGTTTGTCTCGACCCCCTGGGCCTACCAGACCTACCGGGCTGAGTACGGCGACACCTACACCGATGCCCAGGGCTGGCAGGCGCGCCAGTCTCAGGTGCGATCGGGAGACATGGTTAGGGCCGTGGCCAAACGGGATGCGATCGCCCTCAGCCAGCACCTCTACAATGATTTTGAAAAAGTCGTGCTGCCCGCCCACCCCAAAACCGCTGCCCTCCAAGCCACCATGGCTGATCTAGGGGGCCTGGGCACGCTGATGTCTGGGTCTGGCCCCTCGGTGTTTACCCTGGCTGAGTCTGAGGCCCAGGCGATCGATTTGGCCACCCGGCTGCGATCGGCCCTGCCCGACCCCGATCTGGGGGTGTGGACGGCCCAATTTATTCCCAGCGGCGTGCGGCTCGCCAGCTAGTCAAAGGGCTGAGAATAGTCAGGCCAGGATGATCCCCACCGATGCCGAGGAGAAGCAACGCTAGAATGGGGAGACTGTTCTTAACCTATCGGGTTTGTCTATGTCGGTTTTAGCTGCGATCGCGGTCATTGCCCTGCTGGTAGCCGTCCACGAGGCCGGGCACTTTACAGCTGCTCGGCTACAGGGCATTCACGTCAACCGGTTTGCCATCGGCTTTGGCCCTATCCTCTGGAAGTACCAGGGGGCCGAGACCGAATACTCCCTGCGGGCCATTCCCCTGGGCGGCTTTGTGGGCTTTCCCGACGATGACCCCGACAGCGACATTCCCACCAACGACCCCAACCTGCTCAAAAATCGCCCCATTCTCGACCGCGCCATTGTGATCAGCGCCGGGGTGATCGCCAACCTGGTGTTTGCCTACCTGGTGTTTGTGGCCCAGTTCACCGCCGTGGGCATTCCCGAAACCTTCAATCCCCAGCCCGGCATTCTAGTGCCCCAGGTGATGGCCGAAAGCTCTCCGGCGGGCCAGGCGGGTATTCGCGCCGGCGACGTACTAGTGGCCGCCAATGGCGAACCCCTGGGCGCAGGCGAAGAGAGCATTCCCTCCTTTATTCAGCTGATCAAAGACAGCCCCAACCAGCCGGTAGATCTGACGGTGCAGCGGGGCGATCGCCAGCTAGACTTGGCCGTCACCCCCGAAATTGGCCCCGACGGTTCGGCGGTAATTGGCGTTCAGCTGCAGCCCAACGGCGACTTTGGCTACCGTCGCCCCGGCAACCCCATCGAAGTCTTCACCCTGGCGGCCCAGCAGTTTCAAGACACCCTGGTGCGCACGGTCAATGGCTTTGTGCAGCTAGTGACCAACTTTGGCGAAATGGCCAACCAGGTGGCTGGGCCAGTCAAAATTGTGGAGCAGGGGGCCGGTTTAGCCAAATCGAGTGCCGCCATGCTGTTTCCCTTTACCGCCATCATCAGCATCAACCTGGCGATCATCAATATTTTGCCCCTGCCCGCCCTCGATGGCGGCCAGCTAGCGTTTTTGCTGATCGAAGCCCTGCGCGGCGGCAAGCCCCTGCCCGATCGCATTCAAGAAAACGTCATGCAGACGGGCCTCGTGCTGCTGCTAGGTCTAGGCGTGTTTCTGATCGTCCGCGACACCACTCAGCTCGAAATCTTTCAAAATCTACGCTAGAAAGTTTTGAGTTTTGAGTTCTAAGTTTTGAGTTAAGCATCAAGACTTCAACCAGTGGAATAAGCCGTCTTGGCTTTCCTGGCCAGACAGGATGCCCAACCTACAAACATTGGATTTAATCAAGTCCTATTTCCCAGAACTCACAACTCAACATTCAAAACTCAAAACTCTGTTCCTCCTCCCCAACCGTCCACCCATGCCCAACCAGCGGCGAGCCTCTAAGAAACAGCGGGCGTTAGAAATCCTCCTGCGCCTCAAGCGACTGTACCCAGAGGCTCCCTGCTCCCTTGATTTTGCCAATCCTCTACAGCTGATGATCGCCACGATGCTGGCGGCCCAGTGCACCGATGAGCGGGTAAACCTGGTGACTCCGGCGCTGTTTACTGCCTACCCCGATGTCTACGCCTTTGCCGAGGCCGATATTGCCGATCTAGAACGGCTGGTCAAATCCACCGGGTTCTACCGCAACAAGGCCAAAAATATTCGCGCCGCCTGCCAACGCATCATCACCGAGTACGGTGGTGAAGTGCCGCCCCGCATGGATGACCTCGTCACCCTGCCGGGGGTGGCCCGCAAAACCGCCAACGTCGTGCTGGCCCACGGCTTTGGCATCAACGGTGGCGTCACCGTTGACACCCACGTCAAGCGCATCACCAACCGGCTGGGGCTGACTAAGCATGCTGACCCAGTCAAAATCGAGCGCGATCTGATCAAGCTGCTGCCCCAGCCCGATTGGGAAAACTGGTCGATTCGCCTGGTGTACCACGGACGGGCGGTGTGCAACGCCCGCAATCCCCAATGCGGTATGTGTGACCTAGCCGATCTGTGTCCCTCTGCCAAGGTTGTCCCTGCGCCCAGCCCTGTACAGGAAGTCGTTCAGTCCTAGACATCTGCTGGGGGGATACGCTGGGAGAAGATACGGCAGGATGCGGTATGAGAGGTCAGGAGGGCTTGGTGAGGCTGAGCAAACCAACGCTGACCGTCACCAGCAGCACCCCTAACCCCTGCACCAGGGAAAGCTGCTCTTGCAGCACACCCCAGGCCAGAACTGCGGTTAAAGCCGGGTTAGCGGCCCCTAGCATAGAGGCGGCGGTGGCCCCTACCACGCGAATGCCGAGGTTGTTGAGCACGTGACCAGTCAGGGTAGCGATCGCAGACAGCAGCCCCCCCACCCACAGCGCTGGCCACAGCAGCCCGGCTAGATCCCCCGGCCACAGCAGTAGGCTAGCCGCCGACAGCACCAGGGTGACGGCAAAGCTAACCCCGGTAAACGGCACCGGGTGAAAGGTCTCAAAGGCCTTTTGGGCCGCCACGGTGTAGAACGCGTAGACCACCCCTGAGGCCAGCCCAAAGGCCACCCCCAGCCAGCTTTCAATGGCGGCCCCGGTCAGGGGCACCGTCAGCCCGCTGCCCAGCAAGATCAGTCCCAAGATCGCCCAGCGGCTGGGGCTAGGGCGATGGCCAAACCAGTACCAGGCCAGCAGCGCCGTGTACACCGGAAAGGTAAAAAACAAAGTCAGGGCAATACCCGCCGCGATCCGGCCCACCGCCACATAGAGCAGCGCCAGGTATGAAAACATCAGCCCACCGCCCACTAAGGCCAGGTAGAGTTCGCGGCGATACTCAGGGGAGCCCAAGCGCCGCAGGTCGCCCCACATCTGAGGATAGACCGGCGGCAGCAGCACCGCCATCAGCGGCACCCCCACCACCATGCGCATAAACATCAGCAAGAACGAGTTGGGTAAAGTGGGCTCCACAAAGCCGCCCACGTCTATGGCCCCAAACAGGCTAGACGGAATAAACAGCACCCGTGTAATTAGGTTTTGCGCCCCAAAGCAGACCGTCGCCAGCAAAATTACTACGTATCCGAGCATTCGTCACCCCTGATGTACTTGAGGGATGCCCCCAGTCCTGCGTTCCATCCCCAACGAATCTTACGGTAGTCGATAGCTGGCCACCCGCACTGTCAACTCTCCCCCCTGGGGGTCGTGGGAAAACACAAAACTACCTGCCTTGGTCTCGTGGCCCGAGAGAAAGTCGATCTGCTGCTCGCCGGTTTCTTCATCTACCCCGGCAATGTCGAGTTCGGCGGTCACCTGCACCATGCGGGCAATACGGCCCCCGGTGTTGGTAATGGCAAAGGGCACATAGTAGCGGCCATCGGTGACCCGCACCGCCTCAGATACCGCCACCGCAAAGGCCGGGGGGCGGTTTTGGTTGGCCTGCCAGTCAAAGAAAATTAGCCCCACCAGCCCCAACAAAATGGCAGACGCTACCCCAAACGTCACCCACTCGGCGGCAGAGCGTTGGGTAAAGCGGCTCTGAGACCCGTCGGGGGCACGCTCGTGATCGGGAGAGTTGGGCAAATCCATTAGATCAGGATACGTCCTGCGGCCCCGCCAATGGAGGCCGGAAGTCCTAGAACCAAGACATTGCTCAGCCACTCTGACCAGGGATCGTTGGGGTCAAGCTGCTGAAACAGCACCAGCATCACCACCGAGGCCAGCAGCGCCACCAGGTAGGCCACCAGAGTTTCGGTGACGGGGCTAAACAACAGCCCCCGCTGCAGTCGCTCGGCGCGGTCGGTAAACCCCGAGGCAAACACAATGGCGTAGGAGAGCCCCAGGGAGGTCGCCATAATCAGCAGCAGCCACAGGGGGGGCAGCGACGAGGCCAGCAGAGGCACCTCTTCGGTGGGGGCAATGCTAAAGGCAATCAGCACTGCCCCAATCAGGGCCGCATCAAAATCAACTAAGGCGTCGCGCAGGTTGATCCGGCTAAAGGCGTTGAGCCGTCGCACGCGGGGGATCGTGGTGCGGCGACTGCGCGATCGCTTGCCCTGGAGCGTTGAGCGGGCTAGGGCCACACCGAGGGCAAAGGGCACTGTTTCAAATACCACCTTGCCCAGGGCCTCTGATAGCGGGGTCTCTAGGGTAATGCGGCACAGCAGCGCCAGCGCCAGGAACGCGCACACCGCCCCAATGGCCACCGCTTCAATGGTTTCTAAAAAAGCCTCTAGGGGTTGCAGGCTAAGGGTTTGGCGAAACCCTTCTACCTGGGTGAGCAGCCCCACCCCCACCAGCGTGACGGACAACACCACTAGCAGCCAGCCGGGGTTAGTGGCTTCGCCAATGGTCCAGAGTATTCCAAGAAATAAACCATCCATTTACTAGGCGGGCTGTGGGGTGATTTC
>RECJ01000205.1 GCA_007694115.1 Leptolyngbya sp. DLM2.Bin27
AGGGGCTTAACGCTAGATGCCGCCAAAGTGATAGCTGCCATACAATGCTTCTCCGGATTTGCTATTAAGACAGCGTCTGGGGGAATCTACTCGGCCCCATGCAGACGCACTACACATGTTTTCGGAGCTTAGCACTCGCAAGCTCCGAGTGCTAATTTACGGCGCAAAGGGGTGCGATCGCAACGCCGACACCTGTACGGGTTCCCGAACTGGTGGGCGCTAGATAAGATTGAGCGATGCTCAGACTCAAGGTTTTACTGCCCATGCTGACCAGCTTTTTATTTGCGGGCAGCTTTGTGGCGGGCAAGTACACTACGGTAGACCTGGGGCCGCTGACCACCTCGCTGCTGCGCTATATCATCGCCATGGCAGTGTTGGGTCTGCTGATCGCCCGCAGTGCCCAGCCCATTAAGGCCCTCACCGTGGCCCGCACCGACTGGGGAGCGATGGCGCTGCTGGGGCTGTTTGGGGTGGTGGGTTATCACTATTTTTTCTTTAGCAGTCTGCGCTACACGGCCACGGCCAACACCGCCATTATCAATGCCTTTAATCCGGTGGTGACGGGGGTAATGGCGGCTCTGTTTATTGGTGAGCGACTAACTCGCCGCCAGTATGGCGGCATTGCCATCGCGCTGCTGGGGGTGCTGACCCTGCTGACGCGGGGCAACCTCAACACTTTGCTGACCCTGCAACTCAACCGAGGCGATGGGCTAATGCTCTGCGCCGTACTGTGCTGGGTGGTGTATTCCTTGATTATTAAGCAGCTCAGCCAGCGCTATTCAGGGCTGACGATCACCTTCTACGCCGCCGTGGCTGGGGTGGGGCAGCTGCTGGTACTGGCTTCGCTGGAACGCTGGTGGCGGCAGTTGGCCACCCTGTCGCTGCCGTCGCTGGTGGCCATTGTGTACATGGGGGTGGCGGCGTCGGGGGTGGCCTACCTATTGTTTAACCTCAGCATTCAGCAGGTTGGCCCCACCCGCACCGCTAGCGTGGTGTACAGTTTGGTGCCGATCTTTGTGGCGGGCCTGGCCTGGGTGTTTTTTCGAGAACCGCTGACGGCGACGATGGTGACCAGCATGGGGCTGATTTTGTTGGGCATCAATGTGGTGCTCAGCCAGCCTAGGGTGTGAGGCAATTGCCGAATTTGGTTAGCTATGCTAGTCAGAGCCTGAATTTCGACAATTTTCCTGCCTGGGAGTAGTTGTTTAGGATGCCAGATATTGGCGGATTGGGACTGGGGTCAGACAGGCTTTTCGGTCTGCCAAGGGCCTGCCTGACCGGCCTGACTGGCCGCAGCCTCAATAGCTGTCTTCGCTACCCGCCGTATGCAGGGCGAGGTCGTGGTTGGCCTGGTTGAGGCGATCGGCGATCGCCTTTCGCCATTTGAGGCTAACGCTGTCGTCAGCTAAGACTTCTTGGGCTTCTTCGCGGTAGCGGGCGCTTTGTACCGTATTGCCCTGTTCTAGCTGCTTGAGGTGCTCCAAGACGTCCTGGGGATTCGGGTCTTGGGGATTCAGGTCTTGGGGATTCGGGTCTTGGGGAGTTGTCATAGTGCCATCCTGACGATGAATATGACCGCTGAGAGCAGTGAAATCACTGTTCTCTGGCCAAGGTATATGCTCCTATTCTCAAGGAGCTGACCCCTAACTGCCAGGTCTGGGGCTGAAGCTTCACGACCCGATAAAGTTTGTTGTGCTTCGCAATACAGCTTTGCAATCGACAGCGGCGCAGGCAGGCTGAGGCGGCTGCCCAAGTCGTAGCTGAATTTGGGCTGATAGACAGCCATGGACCGCTTGGTCTGTCGACCGCTGGCAATAGCCCCGGAAGCGTCCCAATGCGGGGGCGCTTCCGGGCTAGGCTGAAAGGAGGTTGAAGCGCCAATACTGCAAGGAATAGCCAAATTTATGGAGACTGCTGCCAATGGTGCGATCGCTGCGGCCTACTTAATTATTCCTCTGACCCTGCTACCGCTCCTGCTCACCGCCAAACGCGAAATTTGGCTCAACCTGGTGCTGCTGACCCTGTTTGTCTTTAGCTGTGGCGTCGGCCACACCCTCAGCGCTCTGCACCTGCACAGCACCTCCTGGCACTGGGTCACCGCCGGGGCCTCCTGGGCTGCGGTGGTGGCGTTGCTGAGCAGTCAAAATCGGCTGCGCTACCTGGGTGAGACTTTTCACCTACTAGAGGCCACCTGGGAGCAGGCGCTAACCGGCAAGCTGCTCTGCGAACGTCGCGGTGACGACCTCACCCTGCTAAAGCTCAATCCCGCAGCGGTGGTCATGACTAACAACCTGCTGCAACCGGGCGATCGCCTCTGCGAAAAAATGCCCCTCCACCGGGATCAGGTCTATCCTTACCAGGTGCCCCTGATTGACCTCTACTTTGAGGCCTTAGCGTCGGGGGTACCCAATCGGCTTGAGTACCAGTACAAAGGCGAGGTGACGGGTTGGTACATGACCCTGGTGACGCCTCTATCGCCCCAGCTGCTCTACATGACCTTTACCGAGATCAGCGGCGTCATCCACGATCCCCTGACCGGGCTCTACAATCGGCGCATTTTAGAAATGGAGCTAGAGCCCTGGGAGGTCTGTCTTTTCATCGACCTCGACCGCTTTAAGCTGATCAACGACCAGCGCGGTCACCTGCTGGGGGATGAGTTGCTCAAGGCTGTGGCGACGGTGATTCAAGACCACGCCCAGCCCTACAACGGCATTGCCGTGCGCAACGGTGGCGACGAGTTTTTGCTGTTGCTGCCCGCCTCGCCCGCCGACACGCCCGAACCCTGGCCCACCCCAGAGGCGATCGCCACCAGCGTGCTCCAAGACATTTTGGCGATCGAAGTCGAAGGCGCTAGCATCGGAGCCTCGATTGGGGTTGCCAGCGGCACCATTGACGCATTTGAGGAAGCTATTCCCATCAACCGCCTGCTCCAAGCAGCCGAAACCGCCCTGCGCGAGGCCAAACGCAACCGCCGCTCTAACTCGCCCCAGCACCGCATTCAGGTCTGGAATAGCCTCCTGGCTCGGCGGCGGCTGCGCCAGATCACCCTTGAGGCCTATCTAGAGCAGCGCAGCAGCGAGGCAGAGTTTTCGCTGGTCTACCAGCCCATCTGCCACATGGCAACCGGCGCGATTGTCGGAGCCGAAGCCCTGATCCGGTGGGATTCGGCTCGGCTGGGCCGGGTGTCGCCCGCTGAGTTTATTCCGGTGGCCGAGGCCACCGGGCTGGTACACCGCATCAGCGACTGGGTGCTGTGCCACGCCCTGGAGCAGCTGGCCCAGTGGCAAGAGCTGGCTCCCCAGTTCACCCTTTCGATCAACATCAGCCCGCTGGAGCTGGAGGACGATGACTTCCTAGAGCGCATCTTGCAGCGGGTTTCGGGGGCGGGCATTGCCAGTCACCACTTTGGCATCGAGATCACCGAGCGTGGCATCTACAGCAATCTGGATCGCTACCTGCAGAGCCTGCAAGGCATGCGCGACATGTCGCTGCGGCTCAAGGTCGATGACTTTGGCATGGGCCAGTCGGGCCTGGCCCAGCTGTTGCAGTTTCGCTTTGATGAGGTCAAAATCGACCGCTACTTTATCCCGACCAGTGCCCAAAATTTGGAAAAGTTGGCGATCTGTCGGGCGATCGCTACCCTCTCAGAAGGCATCAACTTTGGCCTGGTGGCCGAGGGCATTGAGCACAGCAGCCAGCGCGATCTAATGTTGGGCCTCAACTACCGCTACGGCCAGGGGTACCTGTTTTCTCGACCGATGCCGCCCCAAAGCTTGACCACGCTGCTGGAGGAGGGGACTTGTTTGTCGCCGCAGTGAGGGGGGCGGGTAGGGAACGGGGGGCGAGAAACGGTAGCTTTTAATACAAAATATTGCTTTTTGGTCTGCTCACTTCCCCTTGACGGAACCATGAAGATATCGGCACTAGGCCAAGTCCAGTTCGGGATCTGTAGTTTTCTCACAGGCAGAATTCCACGTCTGGACTGGGATCTGCTTTATTGCCGCCGCTTCATTTTTCCTTTGCTCTGGTGTTAGTCTATGGCCACTTCAATTTTGTCTGACGCCAACCGCCGGCTAGAGCGGGCGCTCAAGTATGTTTCGATTTCTGAAGATGCCTCTGAGCGGCTGCGCTACCCCAAGGCCAGCCTCACGGTCTCGATTCCGGTGCGGATGGACAACGGCACCCTGAAAGTGTTTCAGGGCTATCGGGTGCGCTACGACGATACGCGCGGCCCCACCAAGGGGGGCATTCGGTTTCACCCCGATGTCACCCTCGACGAGGTGCAGTCGCTGGCCTTTTGGATGACGTTTAAGTGCGCGGCGCTCAATCTGCCCCTGGGCGGGGCCAAGGGCGGCGTCACGGTGAACCCCAAGGAGCTGTCGAAGTTTGAGCTAGAGCGGCTGAGCCGGGGGTATATCGATGCGATCGCCAACTTCATCGGCCCCGATGTCGATATCCCCGCCCCCGATGTCTATACCAACCCCATGATCATGGGCTGGATGATGGATCAGTACAGCATCATTCGCCGTAAGCTCAGCCCGGCGGTGATTACCGGCAAACCCCTGAGCATGGGCGGTAGCCAGGGTCGCGACACCGCCACGGGCACCGGCGCGTTTTACGTGCTGCAAGCAATGATGGCCAAGTTTGGCCGCGAGCCCCAAGCCACCACCGTCGCAGTGCAGGGCTTCGGCAACGCTGGCAGTGTGATTGCCCGGCTGCTGTTTGACGCCGGATACAAAGTGGTAGCGGTGAGCGATTCCCAGGGCGGGGTGTATTCACCCTCGGGGCTAGATATTCCCAGCATTCAGCAGTTTAAGACCTCGACTCGCAGCCTCAAGGCGGTGTACTGCGAAGACACTGTGTGCAGCGTCGTCAATGACCACGCCATTTTGACCAACGAAGAACTGCTGGAGCTAGATGTGGATATCTTGATTCCGGCGGCGCTGGAAAACCAGATCACCGCCGCAAATGCCGACGCCATTCAGGCTCGCTACATCTTTGAAGTTGCCAACGGCCCCATCACCTCCGAAGCTGACGACGTTTTGTCGGCTAAGGGGATTTACGTCTTCCCCGACATTTTGGTGAATGCGGGCGGGGTGACGGTGAGCTACTTTGAGTGGGTGCAAAACCGCAGCGGTCTCTACTGGTCGGTGGAAGATGTCAACACCCGCCTCAAGACGATGATGGTAACCGAAGCCGAAAGTATCTGGAAGATCGCCCAAGATCTCGACATTCGCCCCCGCACCGCCGCCTACGTCCACGCCCTAGAGCGCCTGGGCGACGCCCTCAACGCCAAGGGCACCCGCGACTATTACGTTAGCGGGGTTTAGGGGGCTGGGAATTAGGGTTCGGGTTTCGGGTATCAGGTTTTGGATTCGCCATACACCTGACACCCAACACCCAATTCCCAACCCCAACCTCCCCCCTACGCCGCGACCGGCACCCTGCTCCAGCGCTCAACGGCAGCGGCAATGCGCTGGCCAAACAGTTCGGCGGTGAGGCGATCGCCCGATTCAATGGTCGCCGGGCTGTCGTCCATGGTCATGGGGCTTTGACCCATGATCCCTAGGAACGATCCCAGGCGGTTGACGCCGTCGGCTTTGCCCTGGTACTGGCTGGGCATGTCGGTGGCTCCGACCCACACCATGCCGTGCTGGGCAGCGTTAATAGCCAAGTACAGCAGGGTGCCCTGCTTGTCGCCGCTGGGGGAGCTGGAGTGGGTGAAGCCGGCGGCGATTTTGTCCTTCCACTGCTGCACAAACCAGGCGGAGCTGGCGGCGTCGATAAAGGCTTTGAATTGGGCCGCCACACCGCCCATGTAGGTGGGGGAGCCAAACACAATGGCATCGGCTTCACTGAGGCGGGCCATATAGGTGTCGTCTTGCCAGCGACCCTCGGTAATTTGCTCGCCCGTGATTCGCAGCAGGTCGGGGGTGTGCCCAGCGGTGTGGACGCCGGCGGCGATCGCCTCGGCCATCAGGTGGGTGTGCCCGCCGCCGGAGAAGTAAACAATTGCAATGGTTGCCATGGGAAATTATCTGTTGTGTTGCTTCTAGATACTAAAAGTAACTACTTACTCAAGTAAAGTAGGCACCCTGAAGTAACTACCTAATCCCTAAAGCAGGTATTCTGGTATACAAAGAGAACCCAAGGCCATCAGCCAACTCACAACCCTGCACCCTGCACCCTATCCCCATGTCTACCCGCACCAGCGATCGCAACCCCTGCCCCGTCAATCAGCTGATGAATATGCTGTCGGGGCCCTGGACGATGTACATCATTTGGACGCTTTCCACCGCTGGCCCCACGCGGTTTGGTGCCCTGCGGCGACAGGTTGAGGGCATTTCCACCAAAATGCTCACCGAGCGGCTGCGGTTGCTAGAGCAGGAGGGCATTGTGCATCGCCATTACGAGCCGACGGTGCCGCCCCAGGTCACCTACAGGTTGACCCAGCGAGCTGGTGATCTGGTGGCCATTCTCGATCAGCTCAATAACCTAGCCCAGCAATGGTATGGGGCCGAGTCAGGCTGTCTACCGCCCCAGGCGGGCACTGAGGCTCTAGAAAAACCGGCAGTTTTGCTTCAGGGCGATCTTTAGCAGGCCCTTGTATTCGCGATCGCCTATGGCGTAGGCCCCAAACCGCTCCAGGTGGGGGTTCATCATCTGGGCGTCAAACAGAGCAAAGTGGCGCTGGCGCAGGTGCTCCACCAGTTTCACCATCGCCACCTTAGAGCCTTCAGAAATGCGAAAAAACATCGACTCGCCAATGAAAACCCCACCGATCACCAGGCCCAAAATACCCCCCGCCAGCTCATCCCCCTGCCAGGTCTCAAAGCTGTAGGCCCAGCCTGCCCGGTAGAGTTCGGTGTAGACCTGCTTGAGTTCGTTCGAGATCCAGGTGGTGTCGCGGTCGGCGCAGCCGCTGACCACCTGCTCAAAGGCCTGGTTGATGGCGACTTGAAAGCGGTTTTGGTTGAGCGGTCGCCGCAGCGACTTGGGGTAGCGAAAGCGATCGTCTAGCGGAATCAGCGTGCGCTGGCGGCTGGAGTACCAGCCCAGGTCATCGCCCGCTTCGTCGGCCATCAAAAAATACCCTTGGGAGTAACCGCGAATGATCGCGTCTAGGTCGTACTTGGTTGGGGTCACAGTGGTTTTAATCGGTAGGCGAGTGATGTTTCTTTACGCTCCGCCGCCTGCGCCTTGAGGCACGAATTTAAGACGGTAGTATGAGTTTACAGAAGGTTTTTCCAGGTTTTCTCACTTCCTGCACCGATGACTGATCCCCTTAGTCCCATTATGCTGCCGCCTCCGGAGGATGCTCTCCAGGAGGGGCAATGGCTAAAGTCGGCGCTACTTAGCTGGCTCAATGCCGAATATCTGCCTGAGCCCGCCAACCGCACCATTGCCGAACGGGCCGCCCAGGTGTTTGTGCGTCAGCGTATGGAGGGCGAAAACGATGTTGGCTCCCTCGTGATGGCAATTTTGACCGAGCTGCAAGCCTTTGACTTCTCCGAAAGTTTCTACGGCGAATTTGCGGTGGCTAACGCCGTCGGCGATCTGCTGTTTGACAGCCTCGGCATCGACCGCTGCTGCGGTCGCTCTACCACCCTAGAGGCCAGCCACCTCGGCCCCCTGCCCGGCAGTGGTGACTCCCCCGATAGCCCTGAAGCATTGCCTTAGGCCTTTTCTCGAAAAAATAACGTCTCTGCATTGGGCAAACAACCGTTTGCCCCTACGGGTTGTCCTGAGGGCATCGGGGGGATGGGATGCAGCGCCTAATGACTCTCCTCGATCTCCGGCATTGCGGCCAAGACCTCGTTGCCTAGGGCCGTGTAGTCTTGCCACCCGGCCTCGGCCTTGGGGTCTTTGACATCGTAGACGGCGGTGCCCGCCAGGGCCGCCTTTTGAAATGCGGCATAGCGGCGAATGCCGACCTCAAATAGGGGTAGCCCGGTGGTGGTGAGCATAGCCCGCACCTCTGCTCCGGCTCGGCTGGGGTAGGGCGGCACCATGGTCAGCAAAATTCGGTAGGGGGCAACGGGCAGCCCCGCCAAGTGCTGCACCATTAGGGCCAGGGCATCGAGCGCCAGCATATCGGGGGTGGTGGGCAGCACCAGTAGATCGCAGGTCGCCGCTAGCAGCGCTAGGTCGTCGGTAGTGGGGCGGGCCTGGGTGTCAATCACCACATGGCCTTGGGGGGTGGAGATTGCTCTGGCCTGCCACTGGTCGACCACCCGAAAGGGCAGTTCACCTCGGCTGGCCCAGGTCAGGGCTGAACCATTGGGGTCAGCATCGATCAGCAGAGTTTCGCCATAGCCCTGCAAAGCCGCCGCCAGGTGAATGGCGGTGGTGGTCTTGCCCACGCCTCCTTTAAAGCTGACTACGGTGACAATCATGGGGGCGATCTACCGAGTGGCCACCAGTACCACACCTCCCATAATGAAACCCAGCCCCACCAGCCGACCCAACGACAAAGCTTCGTTGAAGACGACTGCGCCCATGATCACCGAGGCCAGGTAGATCATCGCCGCCGCTGGGGCCGCTACGCTCAGATCAACCCGCGTCAGCACCAGAATGTAGAGAATCGCCCCCACCCCGTAGGCCATGAGCCCCGCGATCAGGGCAGGGGTAGTGGCAATGCTCAAAATGTGGCTGACGGCATTGGCCCCGGTGACCTGGCCCAGCTGCAAGGCCCCCAGCTTGAGAAACAGCTGCCCCAGGGCGCTAGCCAACACCGCCACCAGCAGCAGAGCAAATTCTTGAACGATCACAACTTTTCCCCAGAGCAAACGACGGGTCACTGCCTCGGCAAACCATCAAAGTGGTATCTTATCCAACTTCTGAGTCGGGAAGATACTCGCCCGGCAGCTAAGCCCGTTTCCCCAAGCTACGATAAAAGGTATTGAATAACGCCTAAATATTTAGATACCCCTATGACCGGTAAAACCCTTTTGGTGGGGCTGCAGGCCGACCAGTTTCGCCACCCCCTCGATCTAGAGGCCACCCGCGCCCTCAAACAACTACCGGGTCTAGATATGGTGGTGCGCATGGCCCTGGCCCCCCTGGCGGAGCGGTTCTTTCACCTCGATCATCTGGCCTCTAGTTTGCAGGTGAGCGATCGCCAACTGCCCGATCTGCACCAGTCGCTGGTCGAGGCCTGTGGCATTCTCGACCTCGATGTGCCCCAGCTCTACGTGCGCCAAAACCCGGTGCCCAATGCCTACACCTTTGCCATGCGCGGTGAGCAGCCCTTTATCGTGATCCACACGGCGCTGCTAGAGCTGCTCACCCCCGCCGAAACCCAGGCGGTGATCGCCCACGAGCTGGGTCACCTCAAGTGTGAGCACAGTGTCTACCTCACCCTGGCCAACTTGATCACCCTGGCGGCTAGCCAGCTGCCCCTGGGCGAGGTGCTGGCCCAAAACCTGCAAAACCAGCTGATGGAGTGGGTGCGCTGTGCCGAGTTTACCTGCGATCGCGCCGCCCTGCTGGTGGCCCAAGACCCCCGCATTGTCGCCTCTTTGATGATGAAGCTCTGCGGCGGGTCGCCCTCGCTGGTTGACCAACTCAACGTCGATGCCTTTATCGACCAGGCCCGCGCCTACGACGCTATTAGCACCGACGCCCTCGGTGACGCGCTCAAGCAAATGCGCACCCAGGGGCTGACCCACCCGGTGCCGGTGCTACGCGCCCGCGAAATCGATCGCTGGGCCAGCACCCAAGATTATTACCAGCTAGTTAAACAATCGCCATTTGAGTATAATGAATCAGCATCCAAGGGCGGATGGCGGAATTGGTAGACGCACCACACTCAAAATGTGGCGACTTCGGTTGTGCGAGTTCGAGTCTCGCTCCGCCCATTGACTCTAGTGGCCAGTGCATCTTAAGGATGTACTGGCCACTAGATTATCTGGGTCATTGCTCATGACCAACTGCAATGATGCGGTTTACATCCAAGTTTAAATTAGGGACCGTTGGCACATCAGCCGTTGCCCTGCACCAAATGACATTAACTCTGGAATCGTGAAACTAATTCCGGAATGGTGACAAATAATTTCGGAACGTGCAGCGTACCAAGCATCTGCCCGATACCGTTGGGGGAAGTTGCATTAAACGAGCATGGCAGGATTCGAACCTGCGACCGCTAGAACCGGAATCTAGTGCTCTATCCACTGAGCTACATGCCCTTAGGCTGAACTATCTTAGCATCTGCTGGAGATGTTGAGACGGTGCTCTGGTTTTGCGCCTAGAAGTTGCGCTAAACCTTTAGGATAAGCAGAGCAGCGATCGCCCGATCCTCAGCCAAGCTTCGACGGGCCGCGCCTGTGCCCTTTCGCCCCAACGGCCCCCATGACTCAGCCCATCGATCGCCTTGATGCCACCGCCGCGACTCTCAACCAGGAGGCCGCTGCGGCCAACCTCTCTGAGGAGCAGTATCGTCGCAAGATGCAGCGCCGTCAGGAGGTGCAGCAGCAGCGGATCGCCGATCGCAACGTCGAAAAGGGTCTGGTAATCATCAACACCGGCAACGGCAAGGGCAAAACCACCGCTGCCCTAGGCATGGTGCTCAGGTGCATCGGCCACGGCTACAAGGTGGCGATTGTGCAATTTATCAAAGGTGCGTGGGAACCGGCGGAAAAAGCCGTCATGGAGCGATTTGGCGATCAGCTCAGCTTCCACGCCATGGGAGAAGGCTTTACCTGGGACACCCAAGATCGCGATCGCGACACCCAAACTGCCCAAGCCGCCTGGGAGACTGCCCTCAGCTATATCCGCAACCCCGAGTACAAAACCATCCTGCTCGACGAAGTAAATATTGCCCTCAAGCACGGCTTTCTCACCGTTGAGCAGGTGCTGGCGGGGCTGGCCGAAAAGCCGGAGATGACCCACGTAATTCTCACCGGGCGCGGCGCACCCCCGGCGCTGATTGAGCAAGCCGACCTAGTCACCGAAATGACCCTGGTGAAGCACCCCTTCCGCGAGCAGGGCGTTAAAGCTCAGCCGGGGATTGAATACTAAAGCGACTTTTGGGAAATAATTTCCCCCGTGGTGGGCAGTGCCCACCCTATAGTGGCTAACTCCACCCGCTCACCTGCCCCCTGCCTAGCCCCATGGATCGCCACGCCACCCGTCGCCACATCCAGACCCTCGATCCCGAGCGCGACCACCAGCAGATCTGCCACCTGCTGGTGGGCTACGAGTTTCCGTGGGATGTCACCCGTGCCCTGGAGGTGGCCCTGCTGCGCACCTTTTGCATCCCCAGCGTGTCGGGTCTGCTCGATCGCACCGGAGAGTTTCGCCACCACGCCCAAAAGCGCTACGACGACACGGGTATTGTGGTATCGGAGGTGCTCAAGCACGGCTACGATAGCCCTCGCGGCGCGGCCTTCATTCAGCGGATGAACGCGATCCACAACCACTACGCCATCGCCAACCGCGACTTTCTCTACGTGCTCTCGACCTTTATCTATGAGCCGATTCGCTGGTGCGATCGCTTTGGCTGGCGACCCTTCGGTGAGCTAGAGCGGCTGGCGTTCTACTATTTTTGGCGGGCGATTGGCGATCGCATGGGCATTGAGCATATCCCCCTCACCTACGCGGCCTTTGATCAGTTCAACCGCGAGTTTGAGGCCGAGCACTTTGCCTACGCCCCCAGCAACCAGCGAGTGGCCGACGCCACCCGCCACCTGCTGCTGTCGTGGTTTCCGGCTCCGACTCGCCCGGTGGTCAACTGGGGCCTGCCCTGTCTGCTCGATCCGCCCCTGCTGGCGGCGCTGGGCTGGCAACCAACTCCGGTGGCGGTGCAGCAGCTGGCCCAGGCGGTGCTCAAAGCCCGCAGCCAGTTTTTGCGCCGCCTGCCGCCGCGCACCGAGCCAGACTTCTTTGTCGATCAGCCCCAGCGCAGTTATCCCAGCGGCTACAGCCTGGCCGATGTGGGGCCAGCGACGCTCAGGGAGCGGTTGTCTAGGGATCACCTATGATGGGAAGCCATGACCGCTAGGGATAGCTCTATGGCCGCCGACTATCAGCCTTCGCTGCTCTCCGACGCTGACCTGCGGGCGGCGGATTTGTCTTGGGCCTATAACCGGCCCACTGGCTCAGCTATGCCCGCTGCCGAACTGCAGGGGTGGAAGCAGCGGGTGGCCCAGTTTCAGGCTAGGGTGCGCTCGGCTCCTCCGGTCGAGCAGGGGTCTCTGTTTGGCCCAGCAACATCGTCCCCCGCTGCCACTATCGACCCGTTTGCGCTGCCGCCCCAAAACGCAGAATTCTGGCGCGGCCAGTTTCAAGAGTCGGGGGTGCCCGCCCTCTACTTTGTGGTCGACCACGGGGCCGAGCTGCTGCTCTACGTGGGTGAAACTGTCAAGTCAAACCAGCGATGGCAAGGGGTTCACGACTGCAAGCGCTACATTCTCAGCTATATTGAGGCCCACCGTGCCCACGCGCTTACCGTGGCGGTGAATATTGGCTTTTGGCCCTATGCAGACTGCGATCGCAAAGCCCGCCAAGCCCTAGAGCAAGAGCTGATTCAGCGCTGGCGATCGCCCTTTAACAAAGAAAACTGGCCCCAGTGGAATACCCCCTTTGTGGGCGGCAAGCTCGATGCTTCCTAGGCAATTGGCTGCTCTACCCAGACCCACCCACCGATTGCGACGCACTAGACAGTGGTTTTGCCCCTAGCCTGGCTAGACGGCGTGCAGCAGCAAGCTTCAATTACCCAGGACCTAAGAACGGTGAAAGTTCTTCTCAAACTGTAATAAAAAACAGAGGGTGGAGCGACCTGTTAAGTAGTATTCTTGTACTATAATTATGCTCAGCTAGTTACACCTTCTCCCTGCGCTGTTGCTGCCCGTCCCCTCTAGCCACCGGGCTCTGCTCGGTGGAAGGACTAGCCTGCCCCGAGCAGAGCCCGGTGGCTCTAGATGCATTCAGATACGGTAGATTGCAAAGGTCAACGCCATGGCTCAACGTCCTCCCTACCCCGTTTCCTCCCACTACCAGCCGTCGCGGTCCCAGGGTCAGCCGCCACCAGGGCCGCTGCGGCCCAGCTACCCGCAGCCGCTGCCGTACACCGTCTCGACCCACGGGGCCACCGTCCCGATCGACCCCCAGGCAAAACCGCGTCAGGTATTCATGGCTGGGGGGGCGGTGCTGACCCTAGCGGCTCTGCTAGTCACCGCTAACTTGGGCCAAGAACAGGTGCAGGAGAGTAGCCCATTTACCTGCGTCAAGATTGAGCAAACCCAGGCCCTAGTTTCGCGCGATCGCCTCAAGGCACTGCTCGACATTGACCTACAGGCCCCCAAGACCCAGGTACAAGCCCTGCTCAAGGAACCCTACTGCGTCATGGCACCGGGCCAAACTGAGGCTGGGCAGCCCGCCGATCGCGAGGCCTACCCCCTGGAGTTTGATCCCCAGACCTGGCTGGTGGTGCTTTACGCAGGCGATCGCTACGCTGGGTATGACTTTCGGTTTCGCTAGACTCTATATCTTTCAGTCTTCTGACCTTGAGGCCAGGGGCTGGGGGCAGGCAATCAAGACAGATGAATGCTTGGTTCGTTGCCGAAGTTCTTTGCTAGAGTGGCAGGGCAAATTTGCCTCGGCCCTCTGGTATTGCCCCTATGGTATTGCTCAATAAGCTCTTGCAGAAGCAGCCCCCGCTGCCATTGGTGATCACCGCTGCCGTGCTGTTTGCCACCGGTGGGGTGCTCAGCTTTTGGGTTGCGACCCGGCGCGGGCAGATGGCCCGCACCCTGCCCGCTGGGGCTAACGCTATCCCCGCCGATGCTCTGGTGGTGCTGGCCCTCAGCAGTGACGAAACCCAGTGGCGCAGGCTGCGGCAGTTTGGCACCGAGACCACCCAGGCCCAGTTTGACCAGCAACTGGCCCAGTGGCACGATCGCCTACTGGCCGACCAAGGCCTTAGCTTTGCCCAAGATATTCAGCCCTGGGTCGGCCCAGAGATCACCCTGGCCCTGCTGCCCTCCCAGGAGGAAGCGGCGAACCTGCCCCCCTCCATACCGGCCCCCGAGCTTGCCCTAGCCAACAACGTGGTGGCGGTGGTGCCCATCGCTGACCCCAACCGTGCCCAGAGCGATTTGGGTGATCGTTTAGAAGTCTCTGAACCAGCCGAAGCCGAGCCCTACCGTGGGATTGCCATCCAGCAAATTGACGGTCAGGGTGAGACGCCTCTCTATGCCGCCGTGCTCAATCGTGAAACAGCGGTGCTCAGCCCTCAGCTGCCGCTGCTCAAGCGATCCATCGACGCCTACCGGGGCCAAGACTCCCTGGTGGATCGCCCTGGCATTGGTCGAGCCTTTGAGCAACTCACCGAAACTCGCCCCCTGGTGCGCTTCTATGTCGATCTGCCCGCCCTGGCCCAGACCGTGGCCGAGGCCGCTGACCCGCCCATCGCCCCCAGTCGGCTGCGGGCGTTTCAGGCCCAGCGGGGGATAGTGGGGGCGATCGCCGTCAAAAATCGCGGTGTAGCGATCCAGGGGATCAGCTGGCTAGATCCCGGCTCCCAGACCTTTGCCACCGGCAATCAAGCCGGTCAAATGCCCCAGCGGCTGCCCACAGGTGCCCTGGTGGCCCTCTCCGGCGGCGATTTTCAGCAGTTTTGGGCAGATTTTTCGGCGGGCGAGCAGTTTTCGGCCCTGGTGCCGCTGGCGGCTGAGGACCTGACCCTAGGGCTCCAGGTAGCCACTGGCCTCAGCCTAGAGGAAAACTTTCTGCCCTGGATGGCCGGGGAATTTGCTCTCGGGGTAGTGACCCCGCCCAGATCCCCTGACCCCGATGGGCCACCACTGCCCAACCCCGCCCTAGTGCTGATGGTGAAAACCAACAATCGCGAAGCGGCCACCGCCACCTTTGATCAACTCGACGCGGTCATGGCCAGCCGCTATCGGTTTGCAGTCGATGTCGCCGATCTTGGCGGCGTGCCCATCACCCGCTGGACATCCCCCTTTGATTCGCTGGTGATGACCTACGGCTGGCTGGAGGGTGATATTGCTTTCTTTACCGTCGGCGAAGGCATTGCTGAACTGGTGGCCCCTTCCCCAAGCCGGGCGTTGGCAGGTAATCCTCTATTTCAAACCAGCACCGGAGCGGCTCCCCGACCCAACAACGGTCACTTCTTCGTCAACCTTGAGGCCCTGTCCCGGGCTGAAGATAACCTGCTGCTGCCACCCCTGCCCCAGGCCGGGCTGCTCAGCGCCGAAGCGATTGAGGCGATTGGGGTCACCGCGACGGTGCTCAGCGATCGCCAGGTGCGCTATGACCTGATGGCCGTGCTAAAGCGGGGCGCTCGCCCCGGCCCCCTGCCCACCTCAGGGGATCACCGCTCCCTGCCTCAGGCGGCTCCCGAGCCCGCTGGCCCCGAGCCCGATGCCCCCGCAGACGCTGCCCCCGAGCCCGCTGCCCCCGCAGATGGTGGGCAGTAGGCCATGGCTCCACCCAAGCAGCCTCACCGCTGCAACAATGCTCACCCCAAAAGTCGGTAGGATAGAAAAGACCCCTCACAGCTACCGAACCTATGGATCTGATTGCGCTTCAGGGTTGGCTCGACAACGCATCCTTTGCGGTGCTATTTATGGCCATGCTGCTCTACTGGTGCGGTGTGGCGTTTCCCCAGGCGGCCCTGTTGCCCTCCCTGGGCACTGGGGCGATGGCGGTGGGCAACCTCACCATTGCCGCCCTGCTGGGTGCCCGGTGGCTAGAGGGGGGCTACTTTCCCATGAGCAATCTCTACGAGTCGCTGTTTGCCCTGGCCTGGGGCATTACCGCCATGCACCTGGTGGCCGAGCGCATGAGCCGCAGCGCCCTGGTGGGGGCGGTGACGGCCCCCATCGCCATGGCCATCGCCGCCTTTGCCACCCTGACGTTGCCCGGCACGATGCAGGGGTCTGAGCCGCTGGTGCCCGCCCTCAAGTCTAACTGGCTGATGATGCATGTCAGCGTCATGCTGCTGAGCTACGCGGCGCTGCTGGTGGGGTCACTGCTGGCGATCGCATTTTTGATTGTGACCCAGGGGCAGGCGGTAGAGCTCAAGGGTAGCTCTGTGGGTACCGGCGGCTTTCGCAACGTCAAACTGCACCGGGCCGAGACCCAGTCCGCTCATGCAGACGCCGCATCACAGGTGCTGACCCTGTCTAGCGGTGGCGCGGCCATACTCGAAAAAACTGCCGCTGCGGTCAAACTCTCACCCCAGCGCCTCACCCTAGCCGACACCCTCGACAACATCAGCTACCGCATGATCGGCCTGGGCTTTCCGCTGCTCACCATCGGCATTATTGCCGGGGCCGTATGGGCCAATGAAGCCTGGGGATCGTACTGGAGCTGGGATCCCAAAGAAACCTGGGCTCTCATTACCTGGCTGGTATTTGCCGCCTACCTCCACGCGCGCATTACTAAGGGCTGGCAGGGGCGTCGTCCGGCTATTTTGGCCGCCACCGGGTTTGTGGTGGTGTGGGTTTGCTACCTAGGAGTCAATATTCTTGGCAAAGGTCTGCACAGCTACGGCTGGTTTTTCTAGCCCTGCGTTGCCGTGAGCACAGAGGCAGGCTGTGTCCCGGCCTACCGTTTGTGCGCATCTAGAAAACCTCTACAGGCTCAGTCGCTCCATCAATAGATTTAAAAGACCAGCCATTGTTTAGACTAGGCTGTGCAGCTGAGCACCTCAAAATGGTAAAACACCACAGGTCATGTTCCTCTGTGTTGTCGTCGCCATGGCTCTCCCTATGTTTAGCCCCACCTCACCGCTGAAGTCCATAGCTCGCCGTCTCCCCTGCAGGGGACGAAGACCAAAGACTGGACTAAGGGCGCTGATGGCTGTAATCTTAGGCCTTTGTCTGGCCCTGGGCTGGGGGTGGGGCATGGCTCCAGCGGTGGCTCAAATTGTCAACCCCTTTAGCCCCGGCACCGGTACCTTACCTCCCGCCGGAGTGGTGCGTATCGGCCTGCTTGAGGTCACCGTGGTTTCTTTAGACGGCAGCTCTTTGTTTGATATTGCTTCGCCAGCGGTGTTTAACCGCAACGAGGCTGGCGCTGAGGTGCCCGTAGAAGTCCGTGCCCGGCAGATCGAGACCAACCTTAATCAGGTTGTAAACCGCGTGCTAGAGCGGGTCGGTGCCGATGAAACTATCAGTAGCGCCTCCCTCAACGTGGTCATTGAGACCATGGGGGAGCAACCGGTGCTCTTTGCCGTCGGGGCTGGCCTAGTCGAACCCCGAGTGCTGCTGACCGTTACCGCCACCGATGCCCAATTCAGCGGCGCATCGCAGGTTGACCTGGCAGCCGATTGGCAAGAGATATTGCGCGACGCCCTGCGCAGCGCCGTTGACAGTCGGCTGCCCGCCGCTCGCCAGCGCCAAATTCGTTACACCCTCTGGATCTTGCTGGCCAGTGTCTTACTATCCCTGGCCCTGGCCAGCATTTGGCGGGTGTTGGGCTGGCGCAAAAACGCCCTAGAGCAAAAGCAAACCGCGCAGGGGAGTCCGCCGCTGCCCCCTGGAGATGATTCCTGTCGGCAGCAGCTTCAGCAGGTGTTTCGCCACCAGATCACCCTGGTCCAGCGGTTACAGGTGGTGGCATTTTTGCGCTGGCTGATGTTTTGGGGCATTGCCTTTGTATGGGTCACAGGCATTGCTATGGTGCTCTACATTTTTCCGCAGACCCGGGGCTATGCAAGGGGGTTGTTTTATATTCCTACACTGCTGCTGGTGACCTGGTTTTTGACGGGTCTGCTCAACCGTTTGGCCAATCTGGCCATTGAGCGGGTTGCCCAGGCCTGGGGCAAAAATGAGTTGGGCGACCTCGACGATATCCAGCGCAAGTCCATGCGCCTCTCGACCATCACCGGTGCAGTTAAGGGGCTCAAAACAATTGTCATTTACTCCTTGGCCACCCTGCTGGTGCTACAGTTCCTAAGAATTGCCCCGGCCTCGCTGCTGGCCTTTGGGGCGGTGGCCGCCCTGGCCATATCCTTTGCGGCCCAGAGTTTGGTCAAAGACCTGGTCAATGGCTTTTTGATTTTGCTCGAAGACCAGTACGCCATTGGTGACCTGGTAACCACCGGCACCACCACCGGCATTGTCGAAAATCTCAACCTGCGCATCACTCAAATTCGCGGCGAAGATGGCCGCCTAGTCACCCTGCCCAACAGTCTGATTGCCCAGGTCGAAAACCTCAGCCGCACCTGGTCAAGGGCCAACCTCAAGATCGATGTGGCCTACGGTACCAATGTCGACGAGGCCCTTTGGGTATTGAACGAAACCGCCCACGCCATGGCCAGCGACCCCGAGTGGCAGAACGCCATTCTCAACCCCGTAGAAATGCTGGGGGTAGAAGGCATGAGCCATGCAGGCCTGACCCTTCTGATCTGGATTCGCACCCGACCCCTAAAACAGTTTTTGGTGGCCCGTGAATTTCGCCGCCGCCTGCGCATTGCCTTTGAGCGGGCGGGTATCGCCATTGGGGTACCCCAGCTGACGTTTAGTGAGCCCAGTGACGGCTTAACAGCCAACGGCAATGGGGCTGCCTCGCCGCTCATCGAAAGCGGGGCCGCTGAGCCCCGCTAATGTCTGTGAACTGAGGGATGAACTGAGGTGGGTTAGATGCGATCGCACTCCAGGCCGGTCTTTGCCCCTGGCCGAGCTGACCCATGGTCGAGCCCTAAGGCTCAACCCTACTTGAGCTTTTGCTTGATGAACGTCAGCATCTTGCCGAGCTGCCCTCTGAGCTGAGCCACCTCGCCCTGGAGCTGCTTCACCTGAGCCTGTAGCGCCTGAAACTCGGCGGCGCTGACGTCGCCGCCGCCCGCTGGAGCTGCCGCTGGAGCCGCTGCCGTCGGAGCCACCACAGGCGCGCGGCGCGGCTTGCGGGCCTTGACCATCGCCCCCTTGATCGCCTCAATCAGCTCTTTTTGCTCGAAGGGCTTTTGAATAAACTCAAAGTACTCAAAGGGTTCGGTAATTTTTTCGGTTACCTCTTCCTTGCGGCCCGACATCAGCACCAGGGGAATGTGCTGTAGCTCTGGGTTGGCCTGAATCTCTTGAAAGACCTCCCAGCCGCTCATGCGGGGCAGCAGAAAGTCGAGCATGATCAGGTTGGGACGCTGGCTGTGGATGGCGTCCATCCCTTCTACACCGTCTTGGGCCTCAATGACGTCAAAGTTGCCCTGGGGCAGCATGTCGCGCACACGCATGCGGATGACCCGGCTATCGTCGATGACCAAAATCCTATGATTTGTCACTGTTGACTCCTCTCACGGTGTCGAAGGGCAGGGTAGACGTGAAAATAAGTATAGTTCAGGTTGCTAGAAAGTCTCGATTGGAGCTGAGAATCTACTGCCGCTGGATTGTTTTGGAGGAATTTGCTCGCCTCAGCCCGACCAAAAGCCAGTTACAGCATGCCCAAAATATCGGTGCAAATCGACAGCAGGCTACCCAGCTGAGGCTGGGAGCATGGATTAGGGGTCTACTCCATGCTCCGGTTCCAGCAGCAGGTGGGCTGCCTGTTTTACCTGGTCAAAGGGGGTGGGGCTAGGGGCCAAGCCCGCCAGGCGCACAATGCACTGGTGCGGAAACAGCTCGACTGGCAGGTCTTGCCCGGGTTGATAGCGATTGTGGACGATGTAGCGCTGGGCAATACTGCGCTCGGCCAGGGTGTGGGTGAGCCGACTGGCCTCAGCCAAAATCGCCGACTGATTTTGCACGACACCGATAAACTCGGTGTGCTGGGGGTCTTTGAGCTTGGCCTGGGCGGCCAATACCCGCTGGCGCAGGGTGCGCAGGCGGCCCATCAACTCTACTCGGCCCACTACGTCTTTATATTTAATCCAAAGTTTAAAGATCCACCCCAGCCAGTCGCCCAGGGCGGTGGGCATGTCAAGGAACCGCAGCAGATGGCCGGTGGGGGCAGTGTCGAGCACAATTAGCTGCTGCTCGTTGCGCTCTAGCAGATCCATAACGGTGATCAGTGAAAGCATTTCGTCGATGCCGGGCAGGGCTTGGGCGACGATCTGCCGCCAGGCGGCGGGGCCGTAGGCCATCTGAATGCCGCTGGCAATTTCGCTATCCCCTGCCATCATATCGGCAAGATCCCACAGGTAGTCGGCCCGAAACTGATCGAGCACCACTTCAGCGCTGACCTCCTGGGCCTGGAGGTTGGGGCGCAGTGAGGTGGGTTCATGGGTTAGGGGCAGCCCAAAGGCGTCGCCGAGAGAGTGGGCTGGGTCAATAGACATTACCCGTAGACTGGCCTCGGGGTGGCGCTCGGCCAGCCCCCAGCTCAGCGCTGCCGAGACGGTGGTTTTGCCGACACCGCCTTTACCGCCGACCACAATCAATCGCCGCCCCGCCGCCATCAGGTCTTCTACACCGGGAGGCATTGGGGTTGGCCACTGGACAACGGCGGATTGGTCTGGCTGAGAGCTTTTGGTCTGCCCTAGGTCGAGCGGCTTGGCCAGGGTCATTAGGGCGTCAAGGGCAGGGCCACCCACGGGTTCGGCTGTCTGAGCGGGCACCCAGAGCACCGGCTGCCCCTGGGCAATCGCCTCAAACTCGGTGAGCACCCGGTGGTGGATATCGAGAATGTGGCCCCCGCCCTGGAGGACGCGGTTGATCACCAGGCCCCCGAGGGGAATGTCGAGACGACCGAGAGCCGTGATGAAGCGATCGCTCTCTGCCCAGCTCATCGGTTCGGGTATGCCCACCACCCAGCAGGCGGCGCGATCGCAGTCTTGGATCAGCGATCGCCCCTGCTCTAGGTCGCGGCGCATATCGGTGATGAAGGCATCGGCCTGGTCGGGGGTGTAGCGACCCGACAGAGTCTCAGTCAGGGTGCGGTGCTTTTGCTGAAATTCGCCCAGGGCCTCTAGCAGGGTGTCGAGAAAATCCATCAGGGCAAACAGGCTGAGGGTGTGGCCGCTGGGGGCCATGTCGACCACGACCCGGTCGGCCTCGCGATCGCGCAAAATCCGCTGAATTTCTAGCAGCGCCATCAGCTCGTCGAGGCCGGGCCAGCCCATGTCCCACACGGGGTTGAGGTCGCCGCCTTCGACAAAGCTGCCCCGTTCTACGAGCAGTTCTAGCACCGCCCCGTAGTCGGTGCGGAACTGCTCTAGCAGGGCGGTGGCGTCGAGGGCGCGCACCTGCAGATTGGCTATATCAGCCAGCGGTGTTGTAGCGTTATCCACCGGGGTTTGCAGCACATCACCCAGGGAGTGGGCTGGGTCGGTGGAAATCAGCAGCACGGTTTTGGCGGGGTGCTGCTGGGCCAGCTGGCGGGCAAACCCGCAGGAGAGGGTGGTTTTACCCACGCCGCCCTTGCCGCTAAACATGATCAGTTGTTGGGGCAATGCTGTCAGCATAGGTTTACCCTAGATAGTGCTCTTGGTTAGGGTGCCCGCTGGGGAGGTAGAACACTAGCGCAACCACGAAATTTAATCGCTCAGATTGAGGGGCCAGAGCAGAGGCGGTGGGCCAGAGACGCTGAGCTGAGCCTCAGACTTCTAGGCCTAGGCTCAAAGCAAAAGCCTTCTCAAGAGGGTTATCTAGGTCGCCCAGACTGCTTGAGCAAACTTCTGCTACAAGCCCAGGAGTAGACTCCTGGGCGGTCTGGGCTACCGCACGGGGTTCTCTGGGCCTCGACCTCGATAGGCGTCGATGAAGGTGGCTGCGGCTTCAGGTTCAAACTCCGGCAGTCGCAGCTTGTGGGTCCAGGCGGTCAGCACCACCTCTTCGCCCAGACCCGGTCGAGGCACCACCACTAGGCCATCCCAATAGCCAGGAAACTCCCTGGCCCAGGCGGTGAGGGTATCCATAGCCACCTGTCCGGGCTGATCTATATAGATCACAATATTGCCGTGCTCAAGGGAATGCACCAGCTCTTCGAGCCGCTGCTCTTGGTTGTAGACCCCCGGCAGCACTGGGTTGGGGTCGTGGGGGCCAGAGGTGGGGAAGTCGGTGTCGTAGTTGACCGACTGGCCGGGGTTGACATGGGCCTGGCCCTGGTTAGGGAAGGTTTGGATGGCCGCCATGGCGGCCTCGCCCACGGTGGTGTTGGGTTCAAAGGCCACCGACTGGGGACGGTTGCGATACCAGAGCCCGCCAATCATGGCGATCATTAACACAGCAATGCCTACTGGCCCAAGTAAAAACGACAAGGGGTTGGGGGAGTCACCTCGGCGGCGGCGCTTGGATCGGGCAGTCTGAGTCATGATTGTGATGGGCCAAAGGGTGGTCTAAGAAACGTTAGCAAATCTCTTCGCCCAGTGGAGCGGTGCGGATTCTCAGGGGGATGATAAACGTTGATCCTACAGTTGGCTGAAAGGTTTAGGATGGAGATGAACTTGGGGAAAGGCTGATATGGCGATCGCAGTACAGCTCAAAATTGGCGATGTGGCCAAGCAGACCGGCGTGGCCGTCGGTGCCCTGCGCTACTACGAAAGCCTGGGCCTGCTGACCTCTGACCGGGGCGACAACGGCTATCGCTACTACTCACCCGAGGCCGTCCACCAGGTGCAGTTCATCAAGAAGGCCCAGGCCCTAGGATTTTCGTTAGAAGACATTGGGGAGGTGCTCACCGTTCACCAGCGGGGTGATGTGCCCTGCGAGTTTGTGCAGTCACTCCTGCAAGACAAAATTCGACAGCTCGAAGACCAGATTCAGCAGATGACGGCATTTAAGGCCGATCTAGAGCAGTACCGCGATCGCTGGGCCGAGTCACAGCCTCACCCCCAACCGGGCGATATCTGTCCGCTGATCGAAACGGTGTCGTTGGAGGAGTAAGGGTGTCGGGTGGCGGGTATCGGGGGTATACGGTTCAAGGTCTACGGTTCAAGGTCTGTCGCAAACCGCATACCTTAAACCGTGCACCGTATACCCAAAACCCAAAACCCAAAACCCAAAACCCAAAACCTGACACCTGATACCTAAAAATCCCCCCTTCCCCCTGAGCTACAATAATGCATTGAACTGCACCCAAACCCCTTCGTATTCGCCATGGCAAAGATTGTAGTCGGGCTCTCCGGCGGCGTAGACAGTTCGGTAGCGGCGGCGACCCTGCACCAGCAGGGCTACGACGTGGTGGGCCTCACCCTGTGGCTGATGAAGGGCAAGGGTCAGTGCTGCTCTGAGGGCATGGTCGATGCGGCCCAGCTCTGCGACGATTTGGGCGTCGAGTATCACGTGGTCGACAGCCGCGAGGTGTTTGAGCGCGAGATCATCAACTATTTAGTCGAGGGCTACGGCAGCGGCATTACGCCCCTGCCCTGCTCCCAGTGCAACCGGGCGGTGAAGTTTGGGCCGATGTTGCAGTATGCCAAAGCGGAGCTGGGGTGCGATCGCATCGCCACTGGCCACTACGCCCGCATTACCCAAAACCCCGACACGGGCCGCTACGAGCTGCGCCGCGCCGTCGACCCCACCAAAGATCAGTCCTACTTTCTCTACGACCTCACCCAAGATATTCTGGCCCACTGCGATTTTCCTTTGGGCCACCAAACCAAAGTCGAGACCCGCCGCATCGCCGCCGAGCTGGGCCTACACACCGCCGCCAAGCCCGACAGCCAAGACCTCTGTTTGATCGAGCACCACGGCTCGATGCAGACTTTTTTGGATAAATACCTGGCCCCCAAACCCGGCGACATCGTCGATACCGAGGGCCGCATTCTGGGTCAGCACACCGGCATTCACCACTACACCATTGGCCAGCGCAAGGGCCTGGGCATTGCCGCCGCCAACCCGCTCTACGTGGTGGGCTTTGACAGGGGCAAAAACCATGTGATTGTGGCCGATCGCAGCGATGCCCACTGGCCCGACTG
>RECJ01000049.1 GCA_007694115.1 Leptolyngbya sp. DLM2.Bin27
GCAGAAGGCAGAAGGCAGAAGGCAGAAGGCAGAAGGCAGAAGGCAGAAGGCAGAACGGGAGACTCATCATCAGTGAGGGATTTTGCCTAGATGAATAGGTGATTTATTTCCGCCTCAGAGTACTAAACTTTAATTACGGCAATGCCAGAAATATCGCCCAAGATACCGCCCAGAATATCAGTGGTCATCCCGGCCTACAACGCTGAAAAGACCATAAAATTCACGCTAGAGTCGGTGCTGAGTCAAACTTATTCTGACTTTGAGCTAATTATTATTAACGATGGCTCCCAAGATGCCACCTTGAGCATTATCAATCAATTTAAAGACAGGCGAGTTAGAGTCTTTAGCCATGAAAATTCCGGCCCTCAAAAAAGTCGAAACCGGGGCATCAACCAGGCAACAGGTGAATATATTTCATTTATAGATGCCGATGATCTGTGGACGCCTGACAAGCTAGAGCAGCAGCTGAAACGCATTGAAGCTAATCCAGAAGTATCGGTGGTCTACAGCTGGAGCGATGAGATTAACGAGCATGGTATGGTGACTCGATCGGGCCAACGATCAACCCTAGAGGGCAAGGTGTTTGAGGCCCTGCTGAAAAATAATTTTCTCGGCAGTGGGTCAAACCCGTTAATACGTAAACAGGCCCTGAGCGCCGTAGGGGGGTTCGACCCATCGATTTTAGCCGGGCAAGACTGGGACATGTGGCTAACCCTAGCGAGTGACTACACTTTTGCGGTGGTGCCTCAGGTTCAGGTTTTTTATCGCAAGTCAGCGGGCTCAAAATCTTGGTCTAGCAATCTCAGTCGGCAAGAGCAAGGCTTAAGGCAGGTGATGGCTAAACATCTAAGCCGTCGCAGTGACCTTTTGCCATCGAGAAGGGCATACTTAGCCTTTTGCTATCGATATCTGCTGTTTGAATGTTTTGGCAAATGTGCGCCCAGCTTTAGCAATGGCATGCTTTCGCTCAGGTTTTTTGGGGTTGCTGTCTATCTAGAACCCGGTTGGTGGATGCAGCGGAGTCACTTAATAGGGATTGTTTTAGCCAAAACTATCAGATACTTGTTGGCGTTCGTTCGGTTTGCCCCTGGCTAAACCGGCAGGCTAAAGTCTACCTGGGCATAGACATCCATCATGGGCAGACGGGCATTGGTAATGGCTAGCTCCACCACTGAGTTAAGGCCAGCCTGGGTGGTCATGCCCCACAGATGCTCTTCGGCGCGGTAAAACTGCTCGACTCGAGCCTCGGTCTGATGCACAAATAGGTAGGCTTGCAGATAGGGAATCGCCCGGCATTGGCGAAACAGGCCCCCCCGCTCGGGCAAGGTATTGGCTTCGGGGCTATAGCTCGGGGTCGGGCTCGACAAAATTTCAAACAGCACGCAGGGGTTGAGCACCCGGTCTGCTTGACCATCATGGAGCAGCGGCGCTCCGGCCACAACGATCAGATCGGGATACACTCCGCGCCCCTGATCTGGTAGCCAGACCTGCACCCCTCGGGGCAGCACCTCATACAGACTGTGGCCGCAGGTAACATCCATCAGGCGCATCAAATTGCGTAAAATCCGGCCCTGATTGATGGAGCTGTTACTCATAGTCGGCCTCGTCGGCCTCGCCCCCAACGACCACATTGCTAATCCGCAGGCTGGGGCCGCCGCAGCCCACGGGCAGGCCATTTTGCCCGCCTTTGCCGCAGCCCCCCGACTCATCCCAGTAAAAGTCGTCGCCAATGGCGGTGATGTCGGCCAGGGTACGAAACACATTGCCCGACAGGGTGACGTCGCGCACCGGTTCGGCCAGTCGGCCATCGCGAATCATCCAGGCCTCACCAGCGGTGAAGGTAAACATCTCGCCGTTGGTCATGCCCTCTAGCCAGTTGCGGGCGTAGACCCCCTCTTTAATATCGGTAAACAGATCGGCGACCGGGGTAGTGCCGCGCTCAATCCAGGTGTTGGTCATGCGCACCAGGGGCGAGTAGTGGTAGTTGAGGCAGCGGGCATTGCCGGTGGGCGACTCGCCCAGCTTGCCAGCGGTTTCGCGGGAGTGCAGCCGCCCCACTAAGACCCCATCTTTGATCAGCTGGGTGGTGGTGGCGGGGGTGCCCTCATCGTCGTAGAAATAGCTGCCCCGGTGGCCCCCAGGGGCCGCCCCATCAAAAATTTGCAGGCTGTCGGGGCCAAACCGTCGCCCCATACTCATCGACTCCAGCAGGTCAGGGTTTTCGTAGGCCATATCGGCCTCTGACAGGTGGCCAAAGGCCTCATGTACAAACAGCCCGGTGAGAATCGGGTCGATCACCACCTCGTAAGTGCCCCCCCGCACCGAGGGCAGATCTAGGGCCGCCACCGCCCGCTGGGCGGCTCCTACCACCTGACCATCAAGGTTTTCTAGGTCTTCGTAGGCTTTGCGAGAGCCGGTGGTTTCGCGCCCGGTTTGCACGGTGTCGCCGTTGCGGGCGGTGGCGGCAAACCGCATCTCCATGTCTGACCAGGCCTGGTCGATCAGAGTGCCCTCAGAGGTGGCCAGCAATACCCGCTGGGCGACGTCGGCGTAGCGCACCGATGTGGTGGCGATGCGGCTGTCGACCGCCTGCAAAAGATCGGCGTAGTGGCTGCACAGAGCCTTTTTGCGCGCCAGCGCAATGTGGCGCGGGTCGGTGCCGGTGAGGGGCAGCCGCCGGGTGATCTGTACCGGGGTAATTGGCGCTAGCAGAGTCTCGTCGTGGCCCACCAGGCGGGCGGCAGCTACGGCAGCTTCAACCCCGGGGACCAGGCTCTCTAGGTCGTTAAAGCTGGCAAACCCCCAGCCGCCCCGGTAGCAGGCCCGCACATGGCCACCGATGGCAATCGCCTCGCTGAGGGTTTCGGTCTGCCCGCCCCGCAAGAAAATATCGGTGCCCTCTGACTGCTCTAGGCGAATGGCCAGGTAGTCTACCCGTGGCCCCCAGCGATCGCACAGCTCCTGCACCCGCAGCTTGGCTTGGTCAATTGCTTCCACCATCCCTGTGCCCCCCGCAGTATTCCCCAAATGTATCATTCAGAAGACCCCGCCCCGCCTCAAATCGAGGTAGATTCGGACTAAAATCACAGGTATGACTTCAGACTTTGACTACACCCTCCCGCCCGCCATCAGGCGAATTTCAGGCTCCTTCCGGATTGTGGGCTGGATCAGTTTTTGGGTGCAGATCGTGCTGGCAGCCATCTCTAGCCTGGTGCTGCTGTTTGCCAGCGTCAACCTGACCGCGCGATCGGGAACCGGGGCGGGCAACCCCGGCACGGGCGTAGGGCTATTGTTGGCGGCCCTGGGTCTAGTAGCCGTCTATTTCAGCGCCTTTTGGGCCTTTCGCTACACTCGCCTGGGGCGACGGCTGCGCAGCCGCGACACCATCAAACGCCCCAGCCCCAAAGATGCCCTACGGGCGCTGCGTCTGGGCACCGTGATCAGCATGGCGGGTATGCTAGTCACCCTATTTGGCAGTCAGGCGCTGATTGGGTCACTGCTGGGTAAAGCCCTGTCGCAGCCCCAGGGGGGCACGGTGTTTGTGCCCGGCAACATCAATCAATACGTCGAAGCGTTTGATATTTTTGTGGTGCAGGCCAACACCAATACGCTGCTGGCCCATTTTGTCTCGTTGGCCGCAACGCTGTGGCTGTTAAGAACCGTCAACCGCGCCTAGTAGGTTAAGGCAGAAGGCAGAAGGCAGAAGGCAGAAGGCAGAAGGCAGAACGGGAACTCCATGCCATACCAGGGTTTCGGCGTTAGCCAATTGGTTGATTTATTTCTGCCTCGGGGTACTAGGCCATTACCATGCCGCCATCGACGTTGAAGACCTGGCCGGTGATGTAGGCCGCTGCCGGGTCTGCGGCCAAAAACCGCACCATGCCAGCAATGTCTTCGGGCTGGCCAAACCGCCCCAGGGGAATGTATTTGAGAATCTCGTCGGTGTTGGGCAGGTCGCCGGTCATGTCGGTGGCGATGAAGCCGGGGGCGACGGCGTTGGCGGTGACACCTCGGCTGGCCAGCTCTTTGGCCACGGTTTTGGTAAAGCCGATCACCCCGGCTTTGGCGGCGCTGTAGTTGGCCTGGCCGGGGTTGCCCATCTGCCCCGCCACCGAGGCAATGTTGATAATGCGGCCTGATCGCTGTTTAAGCATGAGCTTGGCCACGGCGCGGGTGCAGAGAAATACCCCGGTGAGGTTGAGGTCGATCACGGCCTGCCAGTCTTCGGGTTTCATGCGCAGCAGCAGGGTGTCGCGGGTGATGCCAGCGTTGTTGACTAAGATATCGACTCGGCCAAATGCCGCTAGGGTGCCGCTAATCAGCGCGTCTACCTGGTCGGCTTGAGAAACATCGGCTTGAATGGCCACTGAACTCCCACCCCCCTCAACAATTGCCGCTACGACCTCGTCAGCGGCGGTGCTAGAGCGGGCGTAGTTGACCACGACTTTGGCCCCGGCGGCGGCCAGGTTGGCGGCGATGGCTCGGCCAATGCCCCGCGAAGCCCCGGTAATGACAGCAACCTGGCCGTCTAAGGGTAGGGTTGATGTGCTCATTGAGTAACCTCGCTCAGCGGAATCTGCTCACTGTTTTTATCACGAAACGGGAGCCGATGCGAGCATTACTAGGATCGCGCTAGAAGGACGTTTATGCTGCCAGAGTTATGCCTGCCTGGGCGTCAGATCTCCACTGATGAGGCGAGTTGGATAAAGGCGCAGGTACAGAGGTGGAGATGTTAACGAAATCTATTAGGGTGCAGGGGCAGGGGCAGGGGCAGGGGCAGGGGCACCAGCTGTTACGTCAGGGTTATCGCAGGCTGCATCTCTAGCGGTTTTGAGACTGCCCACCAGGTTGGCGACAATGACGCACTGCTGGGAGCCACCATTGCCAGAGCGAATGCTGATCACAAAGGGCAAATTCTCACTAGATGCATTTGCTGGGCTGGTGCCGATGGAGGGCATGCCGCGATAGTCAAAAACAATGGTGTCAAAGGTCAGATTTGGGGTGCCGTCTGCTACAACGTAAGAACTTAGCTGCACATTGCCAGGGTTATCGGCGCTGTCTCCCAACGTTTGGGCGAGGCCATTAACGGTTATTGTCGGCGCAGCGGCCCCATCATTAATTTGTACAGGAAAAGCTAGACGGCGCTGAATGGCGTCTTGTTGGGCATTTTTTAATGTCTGAATCAGGTCGCTCTTAACGGTGCTGACCCGCTGGCGGTTGAGAAATGCCAGCCAGCCTGGGGCCGCAATGCCAGCCAAAATACCGGCAATAATCACCACCACCAGCACCTCAATTAGGGTAAACCCCGAGGTTTGATTGGTTTTATGAAAAGTGGAGAATTTCATGACGGGCACTGCTGGTAAAGAATTTGATGGCAGAATCTCTGGCCAGTAAAAGTCGGGAGCTGGCATTTTCCCTGGGTAAAACGGCAGGTTTAGACTTGCAACGGTTTAATTAAGTTCTTATGTACCTCCTGGAGCAGGTGTTTCTGGAGCAGGTGTTTCTGGAGCAGGTGTTTCTGGAGCAGG
>RECJ01000149.1 GCA_007694115.1 Leptolyngbya sp. DLM2.Bin27
TAGGTGTTTCTTCCACGTTGTGCTCACCCCAGCGGGGTTAGTAGGAAGCTGCCTTCTGCCTTCATCCTTCTGCCTTCTGCCTTCATCCTTCTGCCTTCTGCCTTAATGTACTAGCCGGTGCTACCGATTGGTCAGCAGTTCTTCGTCAATCCAGCCCTTGACCAGGGCAACTACATCGGTCAAAGCCACCTCTTGCACAATGCCCGTGGCCCGCTCCACCACTTCGACTTTGCCGTCGCCCAGGGCGCGCCCGGTGACAATGCGGTAGGGAATGCCAATTAGATCGGCGTCTTTGAACTTGACCCCGGCCCGCTCGTCGCGGTCGTCGAGCAGCGCGTCGACCCCCACCGCCAGCAGCGCTTTGTAGATCGCCTTGGCCGCCTCGACCTGGTGGTCGTCGCCCATGTTGGGGATGACCACAATCACCTGGTAGGGGGCGATCGCCACTGGCCAGACAATGCCGTGCTTGTCATGGGATTGCTCTACCGCCGCCTGGGCCAGGCGGGAGACACCCACCCCGTAGCAGCCCATCACCAGGGGCTGCTCGGTACCGCTCTCGCTGGTGTAGGTGGCCCCCAGCTTCTCAGAATATTTGGTGCCCAGCTGAAAGATATGGCCAATCTCAATGCCGCGCGCGGTTTGTAGGGTCTGGCTGGGGTCGTGGCGAGCCCGATCGCCCGCCGCCGCCTGGCGCACATCGACCACCTGTTTGGGCCGGGTAAACTGTTGGCCCCAGTTGCCGCCCACGGTGTGGTATCCCACTTCGTTGGAGCCGGTGACAAAGTTTTTTAGGTCGGTGGCGGTGGCGTCGATCAACCGCAAAAACTGCGGCGCGATATCTTTGCCGCCCTTGATATAGTCGTCGCCCAGGTCAGGGGCCATGTAGCCCAGCGGCAAGGGTTTTGCCGCCCACTGACGCTGGGCTTCTTCGTCGGGCACCCCTAGGGTAAGCACTGTGGTGCCGCCGTAGTCGGCGGCTAGCTTGGTCAATTCATTGGTCAGCTTGACATCGTTGACATCCTGGTCGCCGCGCAGGCTGACCAGCACCAGCACCGTCTGGCCGCTGTCAAACACCGCCTGGTAGAGCACGTTCTTGACGATCTGGGTGGGCGAACAGTTGAGAAACTTGGCCAATGAGTCAATGGTGGGGGTGTTGGGGGTATCCAGTTTTTCAAACTGGGTAAATGTAGAGGGCACCGCCTCCGTCGGTAGCGACACCGCTTTCTCGGCGTTGGCGGCGTAGGTGCCGTCTTCGGTGTAGAGCACTTCGTCTTCGCCCGCCTCGGCCAGCACCATAAACTCGGTCGAGCCCGACCCGCCGATGGCTCCCGAGTCGGCATCGACGGCGCGAAACTCAAGGCCGCAGCGGCGCAAAATATTGCTGTAGGCGGTGTACATCTCCTGGTAGGTGGCTCGGAGACTGCCCTCGTCAGCGTGAAACGAGTAGCCGTCCTTCATGATGAACTCGCGGCCGCGCATCAGGCCAAAGCGGGGGCGAATCTCATCGCGAAATTTGGTCTGAATTTGGTAGAGGTGCAGGGGCAGCTGCCGGTAGGATCGCACCATGTCGCGGGCGATGGCGGTGATCACCTCTTCGTGGGTGGGGCCGAGGCCCATTTCCTGCTGGCGGCGATCGACCAGCGAGAACATAATCCCCTCGGCCTTGGTGTAGGTGTCCCACCGGCCTGACTCGCGCCACAGCTCGGCAGGCTGCATCTGGGGCAGCAGACATTCCTGCGCCCCAGTGGCGTTCATTTCCTCGCGCACAATATTGGAGATTTTGTTGAGCACCCTCAGCAGCAGCGGCAGGTAGGCGTAGACCCCGCTGGCAATGCGACGCATGTATCCCGCCCGCAGCAGCAGCTTATGGCTTGGAATCTCGGCCTCTGCTGGGTCTTCCCGCAGGGTGACAAACAACATTTGGGATAGTCTCATGGCCTCTCTGCCTATCCTTGATGGGCGTTATACCCGTCTAGAATAGAGCATTGCGGCGGAGACAGCGGTGGAACTTCGCCCAGAGTCCAATTCTCCCCAGCCGCAGGGGCTAGGGGGTAGTTTAAGCTACCGTTGTGGTCATAGCCCAGTCATCTGAGGCTCTGCTTTTTTCTGCCGCAACAGCTTCAGACTGAGCCCCAATAGCCCCGGCAGCAGTGCCGGAGACGGCACCGCCACTGGCGCGTTAGATGGTGTCTCACCCCAGGTCGGGGGAGCGCTGGTCTCGGTCGCCGCGTTTGGCGCTGCTGGCCCGGTTGAGACTGGCCCGGTTGAGACTGGCCCGGTTGAGACTGGCCCGGTTGATGCTGGCCCGGTTGATGCTGGTCTAGTTGTCGTCGGGCTGGGCGGGCTGACAGTGGCGACGCTTCTGCCCCTAGAGATCAGGTTGTAGATCATGTAGGCAAGGGTTGCAAAGAAAACCACGGAAAACAAACCCTCCGAAAACCGGGCTCCCTGACCTGCTTCGGTGTCATCTCGATCGGCCTGAGTGGCCTGGGCGACTTGAGGGGCGGGGGCTTCAGCGTCCCAGCTGAATGGTGCTAGCGCAGTTTGAGCGGCTCTAGTCTGGGTTTTGACTGTAGAGGGCAGGGTGAGGTCATCGAGCTTCAGCTGATAGCTCTCTAGGGTCTGGGAGTAGCTTTGCGAGGGGTTGAGAGGCTTTGCGATCGCAGCTGCCTGCACCGGCAAAACTCTAGCCATCCCTAGCCCAAAGGAAAGGACGACGGTAACAGCCAGCTTAAAATTGTTGATTGATTGTTTCATTGAATCAGCAGTCATAGTCTGCAGGCTCCATGGGGGCGTGTGATCGAGCTTGATAAGGGTGAGTAGATGCAGCCGATGACACCTGACTAGCGGCGGTGTTTAAGTGAGATGTCTCAGTGAGATGTCTCACTGAGACATCTCAGCACTGACAGGCTGAAAGCTATATTTGACCGGCGATGAAAGATTAGACCCATGGCGCTCAGCGTCGGTGGTGTACCCAGCTAGAAGCGCTACAGGCTATGGAACGGTAGATAACGGTAGATGTAGAACTGCACCGTGTCCATCGGGAAAGACACATGGTCAACCGTAGTACTACCTAAACGTAAGTTAAATTTTCTACATCTATAGGAACCTGGTGCCGCAATTCTCTAAAAATTTATGGGTTTGCCCACAACCTGAGGCCTCTGTGAAACTATCTCAAAGTCTCGGTTCCGTGGCCTGAAATCCTCCGGATGGTTGAGGGCAGCCAAAAATCCGCTAGAGTGAACAACACACCTTTTCGGTGCAAACGTAAGCTACTATTCAAGCCCAGTCTGCTTGACATAGTTCTCGTCCGCCTGTTCACTGCCGGTGCCTAATGAAAAAAGCCTTCGTCCTCGATACCAACGTGTTGCTTCACGATCCGATGGCAATGTTCAGGTTTGAGGACAACGATGTGGTGCTGCCGATCACCATTATTGAAGAACTCGACCGGTTTAAGAAAGGCACCGCCGACACTGGCCGCAATGCCCGCTACGTATCGCGCACCCTCGACGAGCTGCGCCAGCAGGGCTCTCTGGTACAGGGCATTGCCTTAGAAAAGGGCGGCTTGCTTAAGGTGGCCCTGTGCCACCGCGACACCCTGCGGCAGCTGCCCGCCGAGCTAGAGGGCGACCAGGGCGACAACGCCATTCTCGCCGTCGCCCTAGAGTATAAGCACCACAACGACCTGCCCGTGGTGCTGGTGAGCAAAGACACCAACCTACGCATCAAAGCCGATGCGGTGGGCCTGGTGGCCGAAGACTATGAAACCGACAAGGTCGACTACGACGACCTCTACGCCGGCACCCTAGAGGTCATGACCTCGGCCGAGGCGATCAGCCGGATGTTTGGCGACGGCCACCTCAAGCTCGACATTCCCCTCTACCCCAACCAGGCCATCACCCTGGTCGATCAGACGAACCCGGCCCATACGGCTCTGGCGATGGTGCAGGGCAACAGCGGCAAACTGGTGCCCCTGGGCAAGCTGCCCCATGCCGGGGTGTCGCGGGTGCAGCCCCGCAACCGCGAGCAGCGGTTTGCCTTTGAGCTACTGCTGCAAGACGAGATCTCGATGGTGACGCTGGTGGGCAAGGCGGGCACGGGCAAGACGCTACTGGCGATCGCAGCGGGGGTGCAAAAGGTGGCCGATGAGCGCCTCTACTCGCGCCTGCTGATTGCCCGACCGATTGTGCCCCTGGGTCGCGACATTGGCTACCTACCCGGCGACCTGCGCGAAAAGCTCAACCCCTGGATGCAGCCCCTCTACGACAACTTTGATCTGATCTTTGGCACCCAAGAAATGCGCGGTCGCCCTGAGCACTGGCGGCGCGGTCACGAAGAGATGATCGACCAGGGGCTGCTGCAAATCGAGCCCTTGACCTACATTCGCGGGCGGTCCATTCCCAAGCAGTTTTTGATCGTCGACGAGGCCCAAAACCTCACCCCCCACGAGGTCAAAACCATCCTCACCCGCGCCGGAGAGGGCACCAAGATCATTCTCACGGGCGACCCTGAGCAGATCGACAACCCCTACGTCGATGCCTCTAGCAATGGCTTGACCTACGTGGTCGAGCGGTTTAAAGGCGAAACCCTGGCGGGCCACATCACCCTCTGTAAAGGCGAGCGATCTAGTCTGGCGGAACGGGCGGCGCTGCTGCTGTAGGTTGTCGTCAAGCGCAGTCTGCTAATGCCAGAGGCTGCCCCACCAAGGCCAACGCCTCAGCCAGCGGCAGCGGTCGGCTAAACAAAAACCCCTGGCCAATGTCACAGCCCATCCCTCGCAGGGCCGCCATCTGGGCCGGGGTTTCGATCCCCTCGGCGACGGTGGGTAGACCTAGCTTGCGGGCAATGTCGATGATGGAGCCGACCAAGATCTGAGCGCGATCGCTGCTGCACAGCTTTTGAATAAACGACTGGTCGATTTTGAGGTAGTCAATCTCGCAGCGCTCCAAATAATTCAGGCTAGAGTAGCCAGTGCCAAAGTCGTCGAGGGAGACCTGAAACCCGGCAGCGCGGCATTTGTCGATGGCATCAATCGCTTCGCCCTCATCCAAAAAGATGCCCTCTGTCACCTCGAGTTTGATGTGCTTGGCCTCGACTCCATAGCGCTGGGTGCAGGCGATCAGCCGCTCAAAAAAGCTGGGCTGCTGAAACTGCCGCACCGAAATATTGACGCTAATAAAAAAGTCGGCTGACCCCGGTTTTAGCTGATCAAACTGATGCTGAAACCGCTGCAGGTCAGCGCAGGAATGCTCCAAAATCCAGTCTCCCATCGGCAAAATTAGCGAAGTCTCTTCTGCTAGAGCAATAAACTGCTGGGGCGAAACCAAGCCCCGCTGCGGGCATTGCCACCGCAACAGCGCCTCAAACCCGACAACCTTGGCGGTGTTGAGATTCAAAAGGGGCTGGTAAACCAGAAATAGCTCGTCGTTGACCACCGCATTGCGCAGGTCAGACTCTAGCTTGATGTCGGCTAAAATCTGCTGGTACTGATGGCTTCGGGTATAGGGTTTTTCTGTTGCCGCCGGGCTGGGCAATCTCATCTGGGGGTTGGCCAGGGTTTGTAGGTAGGCATTGTAGGCGCGGTTGCGGTGTAGCGACATCGATATCAGCAATCGCACCAAGGGCGACGAAGACTCAATCCGTTCGGCCACCTGGGTAGCCGACACGATAATGCAGCGGCAGGGGCCAATGGCCTTGGCTGAAGCCGACCGAGGTGAGGCATCAATGAGCCCCATCTCCCCAAAAATATCGCCTGGGGCCAGCACATTGAGGTGGAGGGATTCGTTGCCGAAACCGACAAAAATCTCAACATAGCCCGACTCAATAATATAGGCTTTGTCGGCGGAGCTACCCTCAGTAAAAATAGTTTCCCCGTTATTAAAAAGTCGAATGTTGCACCCAGGAGATACGGCAATATCAGCTACTAAGTCGCCGCTGTCGCAATTGTTTGCATCGGAATACACAGGGCTATCTGACACCCCCAAGGGCATCGAGCCGGGCGAGGCAGTGATATGTTGCATGACGGGAACAATTCTCAGGGATATAGCCTTAGCATCACCTATTTATTCATCGCTATTTGTAACCCAATGATGAAGTGTCAGTAATTATTCTAAAAAGTCCTAGGCAATCACGGCGACATCATGTGATTATCACCCCTGGCTATGATCTAAATCACAGCCATTAGGGCCATCACGGTCTAGCTTTCGCCAGAATACTCCAGAATACTTTTAATCCCTAGCTCCGCCAGATTCCCTGGTAGGCTAAGGGCAACTAGATGTCCACCCCCAGCTGCTGATATTGCCATGACCGATGCCCCGCTGTCGCTGTTCCGTCCCTCAACCCAGGTCACCGTGGTCGGGGCGGGCAATGTGGGCAGCACCCTGGCCCAGCGCCTGCTTGAACGCAACCTAGCCAACGTGGTGCTGGTCGACATTGTGGCAGGGCGGCCCCAGGGAGTCGCCCTCGATCTGTCCCAGGCGGCGGGCTGCGAGGGCCACAACCGCACCATTGTGGGCACCAACGACTACCAAGACACCGCCAACTCAGACATAGTGGTGATCACCGCCGGGCTGCCCCGCCGCCCCGGCATGACCCGCGACGACCTCACCCAGGTCAACGGCAAAATTGTGATTGACACCCTGCGCCAGGCCCTAGCGGTGTCGCCCCAGGCCAGCGTGATTGTGGTCACTAACCCCCTTGACGTGATGACCTACCTAGCCTGGAAGGTCAGCGGCCTGCCGCCCCACCGGGTGATGGGCATGGCCGGGGTGCTTGACTCGGTTCGGTTTCAAACGTTTATTGCCTGGGAGTTAGGGGTGTCTCCCCAGGATGTGTCAGCGGTGGTGCTGGGAGGCCACGGCGATCTGATGGTGCCACTGCCCCGCTACACTACCGTCAGCGGCATTCCGGTCACAGAGCTGGTACCCGCCCCTCGCCTAGAGCAGCTGATGGAGCGTACCCGCAGCGGTGGGGCCGAAATTGTGCAGTTGCTCAAGCAGGGAGGCGCTTATTACGCCCCGGCCTCGTCTACCTGTGTGATGGTAGAGTCAATGCTGCTCAACCAGCGGCGCATCTTGCCCCTGGCGGCCCACCTGACGGGGCAGTATGGGCTGGATGATCTCTACCTGGGGGTACCCTGCCGCCTAGGCCAGGGGGGCATTGAAGAAATCCTAGAGCTGACCCTGACGCCAGCGGAGCAAGCCGCCCTAGAGCGCTCGGCGGCGGCGGTCAAAGTACAGTTGCCCCGGGCCTTGGAACTGCTGTGTGGGGGTGCTTGATCGGTTGTGATGTCTCTGGTCTGGCGCTGGTAACGCCAAAGCCCCTGCTTTGGCAACGTTGGTCATCTATCTATTTCAAACCCTGTGAATTCAACCATCTTGCCTGAGTCTCTACCCTCGTCTCTGACCCACTACTGGCTGCAAAATGCCCGCCTGCCCCTGGCCTGCCTAGAGGCATCGGTGGGTCACAAAACCCCCATTGCAGCCCTGTCTGCCCCCCCACGCTCGGAGGATTTAGTTGCCGCCCACTTAGAAATCCGGGACGGGCGGATTGCCGCCATTATTCCGGCCAGCCAGGTGCTGAACCCCGACCTGCCGGCCTGGGATGTGCACCAAGGCATGGTGTGGCCCTGCTTTACCGACTGCCATACCCACCTCGACAAGGGTCAAACCTGGTTTCGCAGCCCCAACCCCGACGGCACCTTTGAATCGGCCCTCAAGGCCATTGAAGCCGACCACAGCCACTGGAACGCTGAGGATCTCTACCCCCGCATGAGCTTTGGCCTGCGATGCAGCTACGCCCACGGCACCCAGGCGGTGCGCACTCACCTAGACTGTCTAGACGGTCAGGAAAAAACTAGCTTTGCGGTCTTTGACCGGCTGCGGCAAGAATGGGCCGGTAAGATTGCCCTCCAGGCGGTGAGCCTGGTGCCGATGGACTACTACAGTCGCCCTGAGGCTTCAAGGCTGGCGGATATCGTCGCCCAGTATGGCGGCATTTTGGGCGGGGTGATCTACCCTCAACCGGGGCTGGAAACCCAGATTGAGCGGGCCTTTGAGCTGGCTGAGGCACGGGGGCTAGACCTCGACTTTCACGTTGACGAAAGCCTGGACCCCGACGCTGAGGGGCTGCGAGTGGTGGCTGAAACCAAGCTGCGCCGTGGGTTTGGGGGCAGGGTCAACTGCGGTCACTGCTGTAGTCTGTCGGTGCAGAGTAGCGATCGCGCCCAAGCCACCCTGGCGCTGCTCAAGCAGGCGGAGATCAGCGTGGTGAGCCTACCCCTGTGCAACCTCTACCTGCAAGATCGCCAGCCGGGCCGGATGCCCCGCTACCGGGGGGTAACGCTGCTGCCCGAACTGCGCCGGTTTGAGGTGGCGGTGGCCCTGGCCAGCGACAACTGCCGCGACGCCTTTTTTGCCTACGGCGACCACGACATGGTCGAGGTCTTTACCCAGTCGGTGCGCATTGGCCAACTCGATCGCCCGATTGGCGACTGGCCCCGAGCGGTGACCCATACCCCAGCCCAGATCATGGGGCTAGATGCCGGGCTGATTGGGGTAGATCGATCGGCTGATTTGGTGGTGTTTAAGGCCCGCAGCTTCAGCGAACTGCTGGCGCGGCCCCAGAGCGATCGCATTGTTTTGCGCCACGGCACCCCGATCGACAGCACCCTGCCCGCCTACGCCGAACTCGATGAGGTGATTGGCCTCAGCTAAGATTTGATCAAGCTGGTGGTGACCAGCTTCACGGCCTGCCGTACACCGTACACCCCACCAACCTGCCATTTCTGACTGGGCAGAGCGCTCATCTGGCCGGGGGCTAAACCCAGCCCATCCTCCTCCCGACCTGGAAAACCGCACTTTCCTCCGGCCCTGGGTTTGCTAGGCTTAATCCAGGTATGGGCTCAGCTACCAAAAGCAATGGCGGTGGCCTGATTCAGCGCCAGAGTGAGCCACACCAGAGTTGACTACAATAAAGTTTCTCTACAGGACAGTTGCCCTGTAGGGCTAGCGCAGGTTTTTAGGAGGACGGGAATGGCTGCTACGGGCTTTAAAGACTACTACGCGGTGCTGGGGGTCAGTCGCACGGCAAGTGCTGACGAGATTAAACAGTCCTTTCGTAAACTGGCCCGTAAGTACCACCCCGACGTTAACCCCGACGATCAAACCGCTGAGGCCAAGTTTAAAGAGGTGAGTGAAGCCTACGAAGTGCTCTCCGACCCCGAAAAGCGCAAAAAGTATGACCAGTACGGCCAGTACTGGCAGCAGGCCAGCCGCGCTGGATCGGGTACCCCCTACGGCACCCCTGGCGACATGGGCGGCTTTGACTTTAGCAACTACGGCAGCTTTGACGAATTTATTAATGAGTTGCTGGGCCGTTTTGCCACCACTGGCGGCAGCGGTGGGCGATCTTACCCCTACGGCACGCCGGGGGCCGGGGCCGGCGGCCCGGGGTTTGGCTATGACCCTACCGCCAGTCGATCCGCCAATCAATCCTTTGATCAAGAAGCCAACATTCGCCTCACCTTTAGCGAAGCCTTTTCCGGTGCCCAAAAGCGGCTGCGGATTGGCAACGACAGCGTTGAGGTGCGGATTCCCCCCGGAGCTAAGCAGGGCAGCAAAATTCGCCTGAAGGGCAAAGGCCCCCTTAACCCCTACAGCAAGCAGCCCGCCGATATCTATTTGGTGGTGCAGCTTGACCCCCACAATTTCTTTAAGCTAGAGGGCGATAGCCTGACCGCCGAGGTGCCCATTGCCCCCGACGAAGCGGTGCTGGGCGGCAAAATTGACGTGCCCACCCCCGACGGCAGTGTGACGATGAATCTGCCAGCGGGGATTAAATCGGGTCAGAGCCTGCGCCTGCGGGGCAAGGGCTGGCCCCGTCCCAAGGGCGATCGCGGTGACCTGCTGATCAAAGTCACCATCACCCCCCCGGCGACCATGAGCGACACCGAACGCCAGCTCTACGAGCAAATTCGCGCTAGTCGCACCACCAGCCCCCGCCAGAGCCTGGTCAACACCCGTCTGTAAGCATCGTCTCTAAGCATCGGCGAAAATGGGCCACAAAAGCCCCCCGATTTACTCCACAGAAGTCAACCGGGGGGCATTGAGCCGAGGTTAAGCTAAATCTCTTCGGCTCGGCTGAGATCGCCAAACAGCAGGCTCAGCAGCATGCCGCAGCCCAGCAGCTTGAGGGCCTCTAGGCCAAAGTAGAGGCCGTGCATTTGGTTCATGGCGGCGGGCACCTCAGCGGTGGCCGCAAAGGGGTCGAGGGCAGCGCCCAGGGCACCCATGGCGGGGGTTACCGCATAGGTCAGCACCAAGGTCAGGGCCAGTAGGGCCAGCCCTAGCTCCATGGCCCAACGGCTGCGCAGACCGCTAGCGACGACGGGCCGTGAGGGCCGGGCCTGTCGGGTCACCAGCAGCCCAGTCAAAATCACCCCGGCGCACAGCAGCTCTAGGCGGTTAAACACCCAAAACATTGCGTAGCCCGCTGTACCAAAGTCGGGCTGGCTCATCATGCCGCCGACAAACAGCCCCGGCATGATCACAAAATCCATCAGCAGACTGCTGCTGAACCAAAACATGAGCGCAAACAAAACCGCCCCCACCCAGCGAGTGGGAGTAGCGGTAGGGGAATTAGACAGCGTATTCATCGATATATGCCCGGTAAAATTTTGTAGGGTGAAGCGTGGTATGCGTTATCTATCAATAACTTCAGCCTAGCGAACTTCCCCGACGGCCCGTGTGAACTATTCTTTCGGCCCAGCCGGTTGTGGGCGAGTTGTTACAGTCAGATACAGAGGCTGTAGCCTCGGCCAGCCGACGATTTGAGGTTATTTTTGGACGTTCAAGGGTTGACCGAGGGCGACGAATCGTAATGTCTCGTCACGATTTTTGGCTACGCGTTCTTGTCACTGTTCTCGCTGCCGTTCTCGCTGGGATGGTCGACGCTGACAGTCGGGGCAAAGCCCGGTACGTTACGCTTGGAGAATTTGCGGTGGGACAGCGACGATGGCGATTACGCACATTGTGTGTGACATGGGTGGGGTGTTGGTCGAGCTACAGTGGCTTGACCGGGTCAAAGATCTGCTGGGCCGCCCGCTGGCCATTGATGAACTGCATCAGCTCTGGGTGAGCGCCCTCAGTACGGTAGCTTTTGAAAGTGGCTGCACTGACTTTGAGACCTTCACCACCGCATTTATTGAAGAGTTTGGCCTGACCTTGGCACCGACAGTGGTGCAACATGAGTTTTTAGAAATTGTGCAGGCCCCGCTGCCCCGCTGTGATGAAATGCTCAGCACCCTCAAGCACCGCTACCACCTGTCGCTGCTGTCGAACACCAACCCAGCCCACTACCAGCGACTGTGCGATCGCTACGACTTTTTTGACCACTTCCACCAGCTATTTTTAAGCTACAAAATTGGCCTGATGAAGCCCAGTGCCGCCATCTTTGAGTATCTGCTTACCGCCCTCGACACCCCCGCCGACACCATCGCCTTCTTTGACGACGGCGCTCGCAATGTGGAAGCCGCCCGGGCCGCCGGTATTCACGCCTACCGAGTTGACTCTCCCACCGACATTTTGTCGGTCGTCGCCAACTTCCCGTAGTCGGCAATGTGCCCCTGCCCGGCCTGCTTTCCCCTCAGGGAAAGCGGCACACCACGCGCCCCAAAATTTCTGTGCAAGAAACTAGGCCAAACTCGCGGCTGTCGGTGCTGGCGGCGGGGTTGAGTCCTTTCAAAAAGCAGCCCTCCGGGGCCACATACACCACCCACTTGATCAGCTGCAACCCCGGCTGGTGGGGATGGCAAGCTACGACCAAGTCCCCGGGCTGGGGGAGATGATGTCGGTAGGCCCGAGGGTTGATTAAGACTTCGGTACCTGGCTCTAGCAGGGGCAACATCGACCTCCCTGCAACTCGCAACCGCCGCCGCTGGCGCAGCAGCCACAGCGCTACATCGGTAGGCCGACTACTGCGCAACTGCGACGGTGCGGTTTCAAAGGGGCTATTCACCGGCATCGAATCAAAATGATTGGACGTAGAGAGGTGCAGCCGTCTAGACCGATAACCATCCCGTCACGGCTTCATGCTTAACCTAGTAGTCGAAGGCAGAAATAGCCCCCCGATTCTCGAAAGGCGTAGTCCCTGGAATAAAGAGAAACCCCTTTCTGCCTTCTGCCTTCATACTTCTGCCTTCATACTTCTGCCTTCCTGAACTAGCTGGCGGTATACCAGGAAACCTCGCGATTCTTGGTGGCCCAGAACATATTGTGGACTTTTTGCACGGCTTCCATCAGCTCGGTGGCGTGCTGCACGCTCACTTCTACTTTGCAGGCCGAGCAGAGCTTCGTCGCCTTCCAGAAGGTGTCGTGCAGGTCGGGGAACTGCTCTAGATGGACGGGTTTGAAGTAGTCAGTCCAGAGCACGAGCAGCTCATCTTTAGTGATTTGAGCCTGCTCTTCTTTGATGGCGGTATAGCGAGCGAAGGTGTTGTGATAAGCCACAGAGGCGGCTTTATTGCCAGCGGTGGGTATTTCTAAATCCACCAGTTTTTTGGTCATTGAGAGCACGGCTTCGGCGGCAACACGGGCCGAGGAAGGGTCGTAAACACCGCAGGGGCCATCGCAGTGGGCCTGTACCTCAGCGGCGGGGAACCATGTCTGGAACTGGGCAATTGCTTGGTTGAGCATCATTATCCTGATAGTGAGTGGTTAAAAGCGGTGAGACCGGAACTGTCTGCAATGCTGGTGCCTCTGGCGCAACTGGCCCCATGACCCACGCTAGGTTAAATATCCCCATGCGGGGTAGGGGCATAGGCCAGGTCACGCCTCACATTGTTAACGCTATTGAGCCCTTCTGCAACCTTTGGCTCGTCTGTTGCCGTCTCCCGCTCACAGCTTTGCCCACCACTAGGCCACCCAGTCAGGGGAGACCCCCTGGGGCGGGCTGGATGCTTAATTGGTTGGCGTACTGTTGGACTTGCCCATCAAACCTGTGGGATAGCCACTCCGACTGTCCACGGTCAGGCAAGCTGCCTGACCGGCAAAAATTGCCCCCTGAAAAATTGCCCCCTGAGCGCTGCATGTTTCTTGGTGTTGTCACCCAACCACAAGCCAGTGAATTGAAGCCGTCACGGGCTACACTTGCTTTAAGCGTCTTCCTGCAGACCTGAAGGCCTGACCTATGGCTTAGTAGAGCACGATGCCCGTTGAGGAGCTAACCTAGTCGCCTCGCGGAATGGGAAAATAGGCCTTATAATGCTAAGCAGGTAAACCTATTTTTATTTTTGCGGCATTAAATTAAACCTTACATAAATCTAACGTTATGAACAGTCCTAAGAATAAACACCAATTACCCTACTGCCATCAAGTGATTGATCTAGATAGGTGGCTGCCCTGCTCAGGTTACAGTTGAGAGTAAGCCCGCTAGGCTCAGATGGTTTGTGCTGGTTTGCCCTGTCTAACACTGATCGGCAGAGGTGTGGCAACCCTTGCCGAGGGTTTTGAGTCTCAGGCGTTAGGTTCCAGAGATGATTGGCTGATCAATGCCGGAATGCGCCAGGGCAAGGCACCTTCAAGAGAATGCCGACTCAGACGTCAGCCTAACTCATTGCATTTATTGCCGATCTTGATTAATAGTCTCAACTTGTAACTAGATGTATCTGGCTAAGCCGAGCATCCGTCGCTTAGTATCAGCCAGTGTTGTTTCCGGGTTTCTGTTAGATCTGCTTTAACTAGCCCAGCTACTAGATTTTTTTTAGAGAAACCGCTACCATTTTAGACTTGTCTCTTCTTGTAAATCCAAAGCTAACGATTAACTTTGGTTGGTTGAGCTTGTTTTTCCATTTAGCAACTTACTGTGGCAAACTCAACAGTAGCCAACAGCTATGTTGATTATAGACAAGTTATCTGTTAAGTACCTTTACATCTTTTATGTCTAATAAATATGGCCCAAAGCGTCTATCAATTTTTGTAGACGGCAACAATATGTTCTATGCCCAGCAAAAGAACGGCTGGTTTTTTGACCCTAAACGAGTCTTAGAACATTTTTTGAGCCTTGATGGTGGCACGACCCTCGTGAACGCTTTTTGGTACACTGGCCTGAAAGATCCGCAGGATCAGCGAGGTTTTCGTGACGCGCTGATTAGTCTCGGCTATACTGTCCGCACCAAAATTCTGAAAGAATACTATGATGACACCTCAGGTCGATATTCTCAGAAAGCCAATCTAGATATTGAAATTGCCATCGATATGTTTAACACGGTCGACCAGTATGATGAGGTCGTCTTGTTTAGCGGCGATGGTGACTTTGAGCGGGCAATCGAACTACTGCGCTCAAAAAATACTCACATCACCGTAGTGTCAACGGAGGGTATGATTGCCCGGGAACTGCGCAATGCTACCGATCGCTACATTGACCTCAACAGTGTGCGTAAGTACATTGAGAAAGATTAGCGACTGCCTGGGGGCTGCGATCGCCCCCAGGCTAGCGATATTTGAGCTAGTGCGATCGCACCACGCTGCTATACTATTTGACTGTGAATATCCTTGCCGATGTGGCTCAGTGGTAGAGCACTCGATTCGTAATCGAGCGGTCGCGGGTTCAAATCCCGCCATCGGCTTCCAGTAAAAACAGGCGTTTCGACCATCTAGCAAGGGTTTCAGGGCTCATGGCTCGACCAGGGCTGAAATTGCGTTGGGCATTTTTGGGGCTTGGCCTCATTGGCCCATAGCTCAGATCACCCCAGATTCCACCGTCTGTGATCCTGGGCTTTATCGACGGCTGAATTGCAAACTTTGGGCGGAGTAGATTTTATGATGGGGTAAATTCCCCGCAGCACAGAGCGTTATCTAGCCTGCACATCATAGCGACCTGCCGATGCAGCGATGCTGGTGGGGAATCCCATGGATTCATGTCGAGTCTCAATCGGGGGGATGGTTTTCTTACTCCACTCCAGAAATACTGTGCACTCTGCCTTAATGATCCTGACCTATGAAAACTGCTAACCCACTCTTGCTCAAAACCGTCGTAGAAGGCTTGAACATCCGCACGGTGGATGATCTCAAAAAGATGCTTCAACTTCTGCCGGTTCAAGTGAGACCGACCCGTAAAGCGGAACTGGTTGCTGCGATCGCAGACTACCTGCTGGGGCCAGGTCTGCAAAAACTGTGGCAAGAGCTCGATCAGCTACAGCAGGCGGCGGTGGCCGAAGCGGTTTACCTGACCGAGGGCCGCCACCAGGCTGAGCAGTTTCAGGCCAAATATGGAGCTTTGCCCCAATGGCGCGATCGCAGTTCCATGTATAGCTTCAATCGACCGGCAGCCAAGCTCGACCTGTTTTTCTACTCCATCGGCACCTACACAACCCCAAACCTATTGCCCGAAGATCTGCGGCTCAAGCTCAAAGCCTTTGTGCCTGAGCCCAAGACCCTTACCTTGCCCAGCGCTGAACACCCGCCCCAGACCTTTCGGGTCGAGCATCGCTACTACGATTACCAAAAGCGTCGGTCTGTAGAGACAGCAGACGATGTGCCGGTGGTGTGCTGCCCCACGGAGCAAGCGGCCCAGCAAGATCTGCTGGCGGTGCTGCGGCTGATTCACCTGGGTAAAGTCAGCGTCAGCGACAAAACCCTGATGCCCAGTAAGGCCACCCTGACCGCCATTGCCCCCCTCTTGCAGGGCGGCGACTACTACAGCGCCGCCGATGAACCCGAGCGCCATGGCCCCATGAGCCGTGACCCGATTGGGGCGATTAAACCCTTTGCCTGGGTGATGCTGGTGCAGGGGGGCGGGCTGGCCAGCCTGGATGGCAAAAAGCTGCAACTGACCAAGGCGGGCCAAAAAGCGATGGGGGCTGCCCCAGCAACGACCCTCCAATCGATCTGGAAGAAGTGGCTCAAAACCACCTTTTTAGACGAGTTGCGTCGGGTGGAGTCGATCAAAGGCCAAACCGGTAAGGCCAAACGCAGCTTGACGGCGGTCAGCGGGCGGCGGGCTCAGATTGTGGCGGCCCTGGGGCAATGCCCGGTGGGCGAATGGGTCAACTATGACGACCTCAAGCGCCACATGATTGCCAGTGATCAGACCTTCGACGTCAGCCGCAGTCCCGAGAATCTATACCTTAGCCAGCCTGGCTACGGCAACCTGTATGAGGCCGGTGGCTCCTGGAGCATTCTGCAAGATGCCTATATGAAGTGTTTTTTGTTTGAATATGCCGCCACCCTGGGGCTGTTGGATGTGGCTTACCTCACACCCTACGATGCCCCCCGAAGCGACTTGAGTAGTTTTTGGGGCAGCGATGACCTCTCGTTTTTGAGTCGCTACGATGGCCTGCTGGCGTTTCGGCTCAATCCCCTGGGAGCTTTTTGTCTGGGGCTGAGCGATACCTATACCGCCGCTCCGATCACCACTGCCAGTACCCTGCGGGTGTTGCCCAATCTCGATGTTGTGATGACCGGAGCGCCCCTCAACCCGGCAGAACATTTGATGATGGAGACTTTTACCCAGCAGACGAGTGATGCGGTCTGGAAGCTGGATCGAGAGGTGGCCCTGAAAGCGGCTGAGGCGGGGCATTCGCTGCAAGAGTTTTACGACTTTTTAACCCAGGCCAGTGCTGAGGCTCTGCCCAAGACCGTCGAGCAGTTTTTTGCCGACTGCCGCAGCCGTTCCCAGAGTCTGCAAGATCAGGGGATGGCCCGACTGATTGAATGCGCCGATGCCACCCTGGCGGTACAGATTGCCCACGACTCGCGTACGAAGAAGTATTGTCAGCTGGCGGGGGAGCGGCATCTGGTGGTGTTGTTAGATGACGAGACCCGGTTTCGTAATGGGTTGCGCAAACTGGGATATAGTTTGCCGATGAGTAAGGGATAGTGTCATCCACCGGCCTTGTTGCTCTGTGAGATACCATGAAGACAGCTTCTGGGAGGCTACCTTTATGACTTCGGCATCCAACAAACCAGCTATTATTCGTACCGAGCGAGGGTTAACCATTGCGGGTACCCGCATCACTCTGTACGACGTGATGGACTATGTGATAAGTCAATACCCACCTAAATTTATCCAAGGATTATTTGAACTGACGGAAGCACAACTCAAAGCCGCCCTAGATTACATAGAGGCCAACCGCTCCGAGGTCGAAGCTGAGTATCAGCAAGTTATCCGGGAAACTGAAGAACTGCGACAATACTACGAAGAGCAAAATCGTGAACGAATTGCTCGAATTTCTACTTCACCATCCCCGCCTGGTCTGGAAGCTGCTTGGGAAAAACTTCAGGCATCCAAGGCCCGTCACCTGCTACAGCCGTGATTTTTTTGTTGACCATAATCTAAAAGGATAAAGGTGAAGCGCATAGTGCTTTAGGCCCATTGACTCTCTCAACTATTCCAACAACTGCTTTGGTCTTGGCCGGATAGGCGGCTCAGTTAGCAGAGACATACTCTGTAGCAAAAACTACATTATGGTCTATGGATACTCAACCCCAAAATATGCAGAAAGTTTCTTACGATTTTGTTGCTGAAGTAAATATGCAGAAAGTTTCTCGCTATTTACCCTGTCAGGACTAATATGAAGAAATTGGCTCTCTAATAAGATTTTTAGCCTCCCCCAACTCAGATTGTTTTTGCAAGGCGACTGTCCCAATATTCCACCAAATCTTTGGAAGTCACCAAAGGGCGCATAAAATAGATCCCAAAGAAAAAGGTAATTTCGTATGACTAACGATATGAAGCGACTTGGGTTGGAGGAGACGATTGGGGCGTTGCGGCGAGAATTGGTTGCGTCAATTTATGCCTCCCAAGGGGAAGGACTGCGCTTTGAAGTTGGAGAAGTGACGGTAGAGTTGCATGTCGAAGTGGAACGCAGTCTAGAAGCGAAAGGCGGAGTTAAGTTCTGGGTGGTTGAATTGGGTGGTGGCAGTGGGGAGAAAGATAAGACCATTCATAAAGTGAGCATCCCCCTCAAACCTGTTCGGCGGGACGGTAGGCCTGTACTAACAGGCAGTGACGAAGTTCCAGAATAGGATAGTGCGATTGCAGATGATAAGACAGTTTGAACCAAGGCGGGCATTAGAGGTAACTCATCCTAAATACGGCTCTGCCTACCGAATCGGAGGCAGGCTGGTATTAACTGCTGCTCATCTTTTGGATGAAGTCGGCTCTGAGTGCCGTGTCAGATTAAAACAGAACTTGGGAGAAGCGGTAGCCAAAGTTATGTGGAAAGCCTCACAAGAGGATGTTGCCCTAATCGAACTGCCTGAGAGTATTGAACCCTGTGGAGCGGTCGTATTTGGTCAGTTGCCAGAAACCGTCTGGGGCGAAAAGCTTGAATTTCATATGTACGGTTACCCCCGATGGGGCAGGACACAACGAGAACAGGGTGTGGCTGCAGGAGGCCGACACGTTGAAGGCATCATTTACCTGTCAGATACGTCACCAGATGATTTGCTGGTGTTAGAAGCTTTGCGATCTCCCGAAGGTTCCCTAGATTCGGGTTCGGATTGGGCAGGTAATTCAGGTGCAGCAATCGTCTGTGATGGATTGGTGATCGCCGTGCAAAAACAGCATCAGAATCCGAAGCGTCCTGCATCGCTAGAAGCGTCTTTACTCAAGGCGATTTATCGCGATGAGCAATGGTGTAGCTTGCTGAGGCAGCATAATATCGACTCGGAGCCTGAGATCGCATGTCTCAAACTACATCGCGCTCATAAAGACCCTGTATTACCTCAGTTAGATATTTCAACGTTCACAGGGCGAGGCGAGGAGTTAAGAAAGCTTGAAGAGTTATTATTAAATCCGCAAGGCCCGAAAGTATGTAGCATTGCTGGTTTGGCAGGGGAAGGAGGTATAGGTAAATCTGCTCTTGCCTGTCACTTTGCCACAATACATAAGGATGATTTCCCTGATGGTGTGATTGGGTTAAGGGTGGACGGCAAGGATGTAAATACCATTGCCCGTGAGTTTGCGCGGTGTTGTGGAGAAGAAATTGATGTAAATGATGAGCGAGATGCTGCAACTATCATGCAGGAGGTGTTTGCTCCTCGCCGGATGCTCCTAATTTTTGATAATGCCGAGGACGCTAACATTCGAAGCTTACGTCCGGGTGGAAAGACGTGCGCAGTGATTATTACGACTCGAAACCGCGCTCTATCTAGCTCACTTGATATTCCTGAACAAGGTAGAATCAACCTCTCTCCACTTTCAGATCCAGATTCACTCCGTTTACTGGAGAAGCTGATTGGAAAAGAGCGCGTAGCTGCTGAACCAGAAGCGGTAAGTGACCTGATTCAGCTAGCGGGACATTTGCCCCTTGCTCTACAAATTATTGGTTCAGCATTGACATCCAACAAAAGTCGCAGTTTTACCGATTATGCCGCATCGTTAATGGAAGAACGACGTCGCCTGGCGCGGTTAAGAATCCGAGGGGATGACCATTTCGATCTACGGGCATGTTTCTCCCTGAGCCTAAAGCAGCTTCAGTCGGAAGAAGTTAATTTCTTTGCTTGCCTGAGTGTCTGTGCTGGCGATGGGTTTTCACGCCAAACTGCATTAGCAGCAAGTGACTGTGGAGATGAGTATACTGCCCAAGACTATCTTGAGTACCTCTGTCAACTTTCACTACTGAACTACTCGAGGGTAGATTCCTATGCTACAGCTTCCCAAAACAAGCTTGAGAAACCAGTTCCTTATCGGAAAAATTTTGAATTTCAGGTAGAAGCTGGTGAAGGAACTACGATTTCTGACCTTAGTGCAAGAGGTGAAGTGGAAGAAAATCGATTTGTTTTTCATCCACTTATTCGCTTATTTGCTCAAGATTTAGCAGTCGAGCAGAATCTCTGGGATCAAGCACAAGCTAACCATGCCTACTACTTTATTAACTTGGTAAAATCCCATCAAGCGAGAAGGGTTTTTAATGAACGATTGATGACTCAAAATCTCAAGGATATTGTCCTAGCTGGAAAGTGGTTACAAAACCAGAAAATTGCTGATTATCAGTTTGCCATAGGGCTTTTACCCTTTTTTCAAAAGTATGGTTACTGGCAACAAGCAGTTGACTTAATGTCAGGATTTCAATTGTTGTCGCAACACAAGGAAGATTGGAATGCTGCTGTACTGCTTTGCATTCAACAGGCCAAATACTTGTCTCTACTAGGACAATGGATAAGGGCTGAGGAAGTGCTAAAGGAGATTGTAGATATTCCTGACAAAATTCAGGTTCAAGATACTGGTCTGCGTTGTAGGGTAATGTGGCTTGAAGCACTCGGTAAGGTTCTTCAGCAGCAGGGAAGACTTGATGAAGCTGTGACGGTTCTCCAGCACTCTGTAATGATTTCTGAACAGTTAAATGACCCAAGATATTTAGGAATCAGCTTGAATGTCCTCAGAAATGTTCTCCAACAACAGAGCCGCCTTGATGATGCCGTGACAACTCTTCAGGATAGTGTGAAGGCAGCAGAGAAAATCAGCAGTAAAAACAGCTTGTTAGCGTGCTTGAATATTCTGGCAGGAGTTCTAAAAGAACATGAACGCTTCATTGAAGCGGCAACATTATTTCAGTGCAGTGCCGAAATTGCTGAGCAGCTAGATAATACAAAAGAACTCCTAAACTGCTTGAACAGCTTAGGAGATACTTTATGGCTACAAGGCCATCTAGATGAAGCAGTAGAAGTTTGTAAACGTAGTGTAGAAGTTGCTGAAAAGTTAGGGGATATAAAAGAGCTGATCGTCCGTTTGCAAATCTTAGGGAATGTACTCAATACGCATGGGCGTTTTGATGAAGCCGTAGAAGCTATCTACAAGAGCATAAAACTTATTGAATGCTTAGGTGACAAAAAACAGTTATTAGATGAATTAACAGATCTAATTAAATTATTGAAGCAACAGAAAAGGAGTGACGAGATTCTTCAAATTTGCAAGTTGCAAGTAGAGATTTCTGAGCAATTAGGTGATGATAAATTACTTATAATCCGACTGAATGCACTTGGCAGAGCCTTTCAGTATCAAGGAGAACTTGATGAAGCGGTTGCAACTTTTCAACGCAGTGTTGAACTGGCCAACTTATACAGCACTATAAACAGTAAAAAAAACAGTAAAAAATTATTGATAAAGAGCTTAAGTGGCTTAGGTGCGGCATTACAAAAACAAGGAAAATTTAATGAAGCCATAGATTTATTTCAGCGCTGTGTAGATCTGGCTATTCAATTTGATATAAGAAAAACATTACCTACCAATTTAATAGATTTAGGAAAAGCATTATCTCAATACGGAAAACTTGATATAGCACTGGAAAAAATTCAGTATTTTGCAAAAGTCCTTGAAGATCCAATTAACAAAAAAATATTAGTAGATTCCTTGATTAATTGGGGGCGTAACTTACATTATCAAAGCCGTACCGAAGAAGCGGTATTTATCCTAAGGCGAGCTTCAGAAATTATGCAGGATCTAAATGATCGACATAGCTTAGCTGAGGTGCTTAATGGTTTGGGATGGTTATTAAGACAGCAGCAGAAATGGGTTGAGGCGGAAGAGGTTTACCAACGCAGTAAAGACATCTGTGAGGATCTTGATGAGGCAGACAGTTTACTCGAAGTCATCCTACATAACCTAGGTTTAGTTCTTGATAAACAGAATAAGTGGGATGAAGCAGAAAAAATGCTTCGCTACGGCTACAACTTATCTGTGAAGTTAGAGGATCAACGAGGGCAAGCAATGATCCTTAATAGTTTAGGTCAGCTAATTCAAAAGCAGGGAGAAGACAAACTTCAGCTAGCGCTCATGTATTTCCGGGCGAGTATAAAACTTGGTGAGCAGGTCAATGACCGGGGACACCTCGCAAAAGCTCATACAACAATGGGAAATACCTTGTTTAGATATGGAAAGATTGACGAGGCTATAGAAGAACTCTGCCAAGGCTTTGAAATCGATGAAAGTTTGATGAATGGTTTTGGCATGATTAAAATTACTCGGCAATTAACGAATGTACTGCTAGAAGCTGGCAAGCCAGATTTAGCAGTAGTCTACTGCCAGCGAGCACTTGCTATTGCTCCCAACTCTCAGGATCTTAAAGGTCTGTATAATAAGCTCTCTTCACCAGAGCGCACTCTAAGCCAGAATACTCTCATCCCAGGAACAGTTAAATTTATTCGCCATAATACTCACGACAATACTAAATGGGGATATATTATATCTGATGATGATGGTTTAGATATTTACTTCCGTGAAGGATTCATTGACGCAGAGTGTATATCTAAACTTGAAAAAGGCACTCTTGTAGAAGTTGACGTTAAACAAACTCCAAAAGGGTTATGTGCAAAAGATATTAAGATTATTCGATCTCCTAATAAAGAATAAGCTGACGGCCCCAATGCACGCCGACCGTTGAAAGGTTATCGGTTAGAGTTTGAGGCTATCTGCGGCAGGTGATTGGGGTCGTTAGGCGTCCCGAAAAAATATGCCCAGTATCAAGTGGACAGCGAAACTGGCTAGACGAGCCGGTCTCCGCCTTTCCCCTCCAAGCAAAGATACGTCTGATGACCTATTCTCCCGACAATGCGCTGATCATCCAGAGCGATCGCACCGTTCTGCTCGACGTCCACGCCCCCAAAGCTGAAGCGGCCCAGGCTGCGATCGCACCCTTTGCCGAGCTGGTCAAAAGCCCCGAACACATCCACACCTACCGCCTCAGTGCCCTCAGCATTTGGAATGCCCGCGCCGCTGGTATGCCCGTTGCCGCTATGGTGGCGGCCCTCCAAGACCATGCCAAATACCCCATGCCCGAGTCGGTAGCCCAGGAACTGGAAGCCCTCGGTCAACGGTATGGCCTCACCACTCTGAAAGCCGGCACGGATGGAGATTTGCGGTTACAGGTGGCCGATAATCCCCTAGCAGAACTCTTGCAGCGCCAAGAGCAGGTGGGGCCACTGCTGGGGGAGCGGCTGTCGCCCACCACCTTTGCGATCGCCCTGGGCGATCGCGGCCTGCTCAAGCAGGCGCTGCTGACGGCGGGCTATCCGGCAGAAGATCTGGCCGGGTACCTGACCGGGGATGAACTTCCCCTGGAATTGTTAACCCTGACCCACAGCGGCACCCCCTTTCACCTGCGGCCCTACCAGAAAACAGCGGCTGATCTGTTCTACCAGGCCGGGCAGGCCAGGGGCGGCAGCGGGGTGATCGTCCTCCCCTGTGGTGCCGGTAAAACCATGGTGGGCATGGCGGCGATGGCCGCGATTCAGCAGAAAACGCTGATCCTCACCAGCAGCCTCACCTCCGTCCACCAGTGGCAGCGAGAACTGTTGGATAAAACCACCCTAACTGCCGACCAAATCGCCGAGTATAGCGGTCAACAAAAAGCCACCGGGCCAGTCACCCTGGCCACCTACCAAATCCTCACCTATCGGGCCAGTCAAAGCGACGACTTTCTGCACCTGGGGCTGTTTGATCAGCAATCCTGGGGGTTGATTATCTACGACGAAGTTCACCTGCTGCCCGCGCCGGTCTTTCGCATCACCGCCCAACTCCAGGCTCGGCGGCGGCTGGGGTTGACCGCCACCCTAATCCGCGAAGATGGCCGCGAAGGGGATGTGTTCACCCTAATTGGCCCCAAACGCTACGACGTGCCCTGGCGCGAATTGGAGGGGCAGGGCTTTATCGCCGCCGCCGACTGTACCGAAATCCGCATTCCCCAAACCGAGGAGCGGCAAATGG
>RECJ01000307.1 GCA_007694115.1 Leptolyngbya sp. DLM2.Bin27
CCTAGCATAAGAGCCCAATCGGCAGTATGACACCTTATTGAATCCATGATCCTAAGGCAGAAATCAATTGCCTATTCAGCTAGGCAAAACCCCTAACTTATGATGAGTTTCCCGTTCTGCCTGCTGCCTGCTGCCTTGAAGTCCTAGACGTTAAGCCTCAGTACGATCAGGATCACCAGCCCCATCAAGCCCAGCGATCGCCGGAAGTAGTTGACCCCGTCAAAGAGTTCTTGCCAAGCCCAGGTAAACCATGCGCCAAAGGCGACCAGATCTAGGGCTGCCTGGCCGCTGCCGTTGGGGAGAACGGCTTGCAGCCCAGTGGCAACTAATCCCACGATCAGCGGCAGATTAGGGGCTTGACCGATGACGATTTGACCCTCACGGTCTCGAAAAATCCGGTCTAGCAGTGAGGCTGAGGGGCTCTCAGGCTGGTTTGATTCACGGTTGGATGGCGATGACATAGGTGACCCGCTGCAATAGGGCTGAAGACTGTATGGTAATCTTCACCGCTAGAGCCACGCCTATACCGGATGGCCCAATTTGTACCTCCCCTAGGCAGGGGCAGAGGGCAGCATTGTGATCGTGTCTTTCACCCGCGTGAAGACCGCTGTAGGGCCGGGATGCAGGCAATCAACCCATACAATATCAGCAGCGCCGAGTCAGCTATTTCAGGAGATCGTCAATGGCAGTGGTGAGCAGCCGCCTTTACTGGTTATTCCAGTCGTTTCTGGCCTTTTTGCCCTACCTGCTGGGGGGTCTGGTGGCGGGCGCGCTGGTTTTAACCCTCGGTGCTCTCTTTGCCCGGTTTCTCTTGGTAGACTGGCTGCGACCCGTTGAAGAGGGTTGCCTGCTGATGTTTAAAGGCTGGGCTAACCCCACCCTAGATCGGGGCATGGCGGCCATTACCTGGCTAGCCCAGGGCGAAGTCACGCTCCCGCTGCTGCTGCTGGTAGGGGGGTTGTTGGTCTACCGCGATCAGGCGATCGCCGCTTTGGTCTTGGCCATTGGGCTGGGGGGGTCTTGGCTGCTCAACGGCATTTTTAAGTCTTTCTTTAAGCGAGAAAGACCCGACCTATGGGTATCGTCTAAGCGGCCGATGGACTACAGCTTCCCCAGCGGCCATTCGATGAGCGCAATTTCGTTCTATGGGCTGCTGGCCGCCAGTTTCACCGCTTTCTTTAGCGTTCCCCTGGGCCTCACGGCCACCGTGGCAATGGCTATCACCCTAGGGGTGGGGGTGAGCCGCATGTATCTGGGGGTGCACTGGCCCACCGATGTGTTGAGCGGCTGGGTGGCGGGGGGTATCTGGCTGGGGGCCTGTCTGCAAGGTCTGGTTAACATCGGGGGAATTTGAGCCGCCAGCCCGGCAAATATTGACAGCAAATAGAGAGCCGGCTGTGGTGCCGCTGGTGCAGAAAGGCAGAAGGAGGAAGGCAGAAGGATGAAGGATGAAGGCAGAAGGATGAAAGGGGAGGATCTGTATTCTAGGAAATAGGCCTTTCGGGAAGCGGGGAGCTATTTCTGCCTTCGACTCCTAGTTTTGGGGCGAGATGTCTTCAGGCTGGTCAGCGGGCTGCATAAAACTGAGGAAATGGCCGCCCTCGTTGGCGGCGTCTTTTTCGGCCCGGTCTTTGGCAAACTGCGTCAGCAGCTCAGGGGTGGGCAGGCAAACCCAGATCGCTTGGGGTACCACCTCCACCATTACTGGCGTAGTGCCAATGTATGTGCCATCGGCATGCACTTCTAGGGCTGGATAGCCTCTGACTTCAACAGTGGTGGCCTGATGCATTTGGAGCCGCTTGTGGGGCAGCTGCCGGCCCCGCATGGCCGCAAAGAAGTGGCGGAAGTGCTCCCATTTAGAGGGCTGGTCGATGTAGATCAAATCGAGCTTGCCGTCATCCATTTTGGCCTCGGGGGCGAGGGTAAACTCGACCCCGTAGCGGGGACTATTGCAGATATTGACTTGCAGGGTGCGCAGCCGGGCCTTGGTGCCGTTGAAACGCAAGACCAAGCGATGCTGCTTAAATTGAAAAAACATTTTGGCGGCCATCAAGAAGCTTTTGGCCGCTCTCCCAAAATTGCTTTTCATGCCTTCTTTGACTTCATCGCCTCGCGGAAAAAGGGAGGCCTCTAGGCCGATGCCAACGACTTCCATAAAGTAATGTTGGTTGGCTTTGCCCATGTCAATCTGGCGGCGATTGCCCGCTTTAATCACCCGCACAGCCTGGGTGACATCGGTGGGAATCTCTAGGCTGGCGGCAATGTTGTTGCGGGTGCCCTGGGACAGGATGCCCAACGCTGTCTGACTGTGAACCAACCCCCGAGCCACGGCTTCGATCGTGCCATCGCCCCCAGCTACAATCACCAGTTGGGTACCTGCTTTAGCCGCCGCCGCCGCCAGCCCCTGCCCATCTTCATCGGGGGTGGTGGTGCAAACCGCCGCCTCAATGCCCTGCTCCTTTAGAGCATTGGTGAGATCGCTCACCAGATCGGGGTTTTCTTCGGGGCCAGAAGTGGGGTTAACAATGAGCAGAGTGTTCATTTCTGGCGCTGCCTGGTAAGGTTTCACATGCTTTTGGCTATGTGATTAGCGGCTAAACCTATCAGTTTTATCGATCAGGTTTTAGGGCCTGGGTTAGGCCAGGTTGAAGTGCTCCATGTGGACGTGGGTGACGGGCACTTTGAGGTCAAACAGGGCGCGTTCGGTGGCGTTCATCATCACGTCGGCGGCGCAGATAAAGTATTGACGACTGCCCCGGTGAATGGGAATGTGGCGCTCTAGCAGGTCTTTGTCGACGTAGCCGGTTTCGCCTTCCCAGTCGTCGTCGGCGTTGCGCGGCACGTAGACGACGGTGAGATCGAGTTTGTCTTGTAGGGCGGCTAAATCTTCGCGGTAGGTAAAGTCGTCCCAGCTAGAGGCCGAGTAGATCAGCAGAAAGGGGCGATCGTCTTGGCGCTCGGCGGCGGTGAGCAGCATGCTGTACATGGGGGTAATGCCTACCCCGCCTGCGATCAGCACAAACCCGGCGGTATCGTAGTAGCGCTCGGTGGTAAAGACACCGTAGGGGCCATCGAGATAGGCTTTGGTGCCGGGCTGAATATCTTTGATTTGTTTGGTGAAGTCGCCCAGGGCTTTGATGCCAAACTCAATGCGATCGCTCCGGTCGCCGTTCGACGACATCGAGAAGGGATGCTCGCGCATATCTAGGGGGGTAATGCCCAGGGTCAGCCAGGCAAACTGCCCCGGCTCAAAGGTAAAGCCGTCGTGACCGTGGGGGCGGAGGGCCAGGGTCCACACATCACCCCGCTGCTCGATCACCTCTTCTACCAGGTACGGGCGCTTGGTCAGCATCAGGGGCTTCACCAAGCGCACGTAGAGAATCAACCATAGGGCCACGGCCATAAACCCCGACCACAGGACAATTTGCCAAAACTGACCTAGGTAAAAGCCGACGCCAATGCCGTGGCCAAACCCCAGCCCCACCGCCAGCACCGCCAGCACTGAGTGGGCGGCCCGCCACGGCTCGTAGGGAATTTTGAGCGGTTTGCGCCAGATCGTAGTCGCCACCATGATCAAGAACGCCAGCACACTCAAGACCGCCAGGCGGGCTCGCCACGGGGCCTCGGGAAAGTTGAGCAGTTGCAGAGTGTCGGGCTGAACTACAAACAAAATCAGTGGGTGAATCACCACCAGGCCAAAGGCCACAATGGAGGTGTAGCGATGAAACTGAATCAGAATGTCGATGCCGTAGGAGGCTTCGATTCGATTGACCCGCGCTGTTAACACAAACTGCAGCGCCATCAGCGCCAGGCCAAGAAACCCCAGCGCCACCGAAAACTCTGTCCAAAAGCCCCGCGCCACCGGGGCCGGGTGCAGCAACACCACTGCCATGGGCAGCAAAATAATCACCAGGTAAGCCACAATCCACAGGGCGGCCAGGGCAATGGGGCTTTGCATAAAGAGACGGCGCATGGTCAAGCTCTAAGGGGGTAGGGCAGGGGGAAAGCGTCGGATGGGCATAGCCCATCAGCATTCAAAATCATGATATCGGGAAAGTTATCGGGAAAGTTATCGGGAAAGGCTTAAGCCCCAAAGATATGGGTAGGCAGGCCTGGGGTCGGAGCTGCGATCGCAAACACATCCCCCGCGTAAAACCCCTGCTGGATCTCCTGCTGGCTCAGCCCCACAGAGGCGGTGGTGACGTAGAGGGTCGAGAGATTAGGGCCGCCAAAGGTGGGGCAGGTGGGCCGCTGTACGGGCAGTTTGACCCGGCCCAGGGCGGTGCCGGTGGGGCTAAAGCAGGCGACGCACCAGCCATCCCACAGGGCCGTCCAGATGTTGCCTGCGCAGTCGATCGCCAGGCCGTCGGGCTCTACGTCTTCTTCGCCCAGATCAATGACGACGGTGCGATCGCGGATCGTTCCGGCGGCTCCATCATATTTATAGGCGTAAATTTTGCGCTGGGGCGAATCGGTTAAATAAAAGGTGCTGCCGTCAGGGCTCCAGCCCAGCCCGTTAGAGATGGTCAACCCCGTTTCCATGGTGCGCACCGAGCCATCGGGGTCGTAGCGGTAGAGGGCGGCGGTGCCTGGTTCGGGGCTAATGGTGCCAATCCAAAAGCGACCCTGGGGGTCGCACTTGCCGTCGTTAAAGCGGGTGTCGGGGGCATCAAACTCAAAGCTGTGCAGGGTTTCGACCGCCCCTGAGGTGAGATCGAGGCTGGCGATGCGATCGCCCATGGCCACCAGCAGTTTTTCGTCTGCCATCAGCGCCAGAGCGCTGCCCACATCGCCCACATCCCAGTGGCAGTCGTCGCCGCTGCTGGGCTCAAACACATGCACCCGGTGGTTGAGAATATCCACCCAATAGAGCACCTGTTTGTCGCCGTCCCACAGGGGGCCTTCCCCCAGGCGAGCGCGGGCAGACAAAACATCGTGGGCCGATAGCCTAGGCAGAGTCGCAGAGGTCATAGCTAGGGCAGTAAAGATATCTACAGCAGCCTGGCACAAGCTGGCCCATCACACCCCCATCTGAAGATAGATGCCAGCGGTTTGCCAGCCTGAGATCTGGGCATTAAGGCTCACCACAGGGGGCCAGGGGGCTGTTTTAGGTTCGCGGTTTAGGGCTCACGGTCTGCGACTCGCCGTGAACCCCAAACCATAAACCTCTCAATGAATCCTCTCCCCAGAGAGTTCTCCCTGAACTTTCTAGAGTCACCATTTCATGGCATACCAGTGGCTGGTTCCGTAATCGTCCATCAACAACTTTTCTAAGTGCTCTCAGCGGGTACACACAACCCCGCTGCCGTTAGCGTTGACCTTTTGCTCTAAAATTTGGTCTAACGGCGGTTATCTTTCCAACAGCTCGGCACTTAGTTCACCTCTTCAGCGGCACCCTATGGCTACCGGATATCTCGCACTTGTACTCCATGCCCATTTGCCCTACGTGCGTCACCCCGAGAGTGACTACGTGCTCGAAGAAGAGTGGCTCTACG
>RECJ01000052.1 GCA_007694115.1 Leptolyngbya sp. DLM2.Bin27
CGGGGTTAGTAGGAAGCTGCCTTCTGCCTTCTGCCTTCTGCCTTCTGCCTTCTGCCTTCTGCCTTCTGCCTTGAAGTACTAGCTCCCACTATTGGCTGTATGATAGGAAATCCTGTCTGGCTACCCCCGCTTCCCCAGGGCAAACAACCGTTTGCCCCTACAGGTTGGCCTGTTAGGTATCGGGGGTATGGAATTCGGATTTGGTATGAGTTGTTGAGCGATGTTTTGGCTCATGTTTAGCAACTTGTTGTGCTTTCGCCTTTAATGCACCAGCTGAGGCCCTGACCTGGCCGTGACACCCTGGCTTGCCACAAGACAGCACTAGACCACGCCTTAAGTACTCCAAGCGCACGCTGGTCTCACGGCCACACTCACACCGAGCACCAGCGCGAAACTCCCCAAACTCATCTCGCCACATAGACGTTACTGTCAGCAGACCAATCGGACTAGCCGACTTCCAGTAGGCAAGTTTCTCCTGTAGGCGTTGCTCTAGAGCCGCCTTGTGCTTTTCGGCGCGCTGCTCGGCTTGGAGCGTCAGCGCCACTGGATCCCGCTGCCGAACAGCCTCTTCCAGTGCGGATGCTGCCACTCGCATACTCCTGGCAATGTCTCTCAAGTCTTCAAAATCATACAGACGACAGATCGCGTCAACGAGCTGCTTGTCAGCTACTCTACGAGACGCGCTTCTCACGCTTTTTAGGCCATAGAAGCTCAATACCTGCCGCACTCGCTCACGGGACACCTCCATGGCGTCGGCAATCTCGCCATTGTTCCAGCCTTTCTGGTGCAGCTCGATATAGCGCTTGTGACCTGGCAGCGCTTCTTCAATGGGCCTAACTCTACTGGGCATCGCCACGAACTTACGCTCCTCCTTTCAATTTTTTCCGTCACCGGATCATAGTCGCTGACAACGAAGCCAACTATCTTACCAAATCTTGCCTGGCTACCCCCGATTTCGGAGGGCGCACGCCGTTGCACTGTCGATGTTGACGCCAATTTTGGTGAATATTGGAATTGATTTAGGTAGGTAGGTAGGACGGGCATCTTGCCCGTGCAGGCGAGACGCCTGCCCTACGGATTTTTACGATTCACGCTGTGGCGTAAAGTGTGTCTCCTGTTGTCGGGCAGTTGTCGCGCAGTTGCCTGGACTGCCGCAAGCGCGATACTGGCACAACGGCGATGGGAACAATTTCCCTAAGCAGCGATGCATTCTGCTCATTAATATCTCGTTTCACCATTCTTTTCTTCCCGTAATGGGGGATGTTTTGCCATGGCTGCCCATATCTTTCAAGAGATAAAACCGACCCCAAAGCCGATGGTATATCGCCGGCTCATATTTAAGCTACTGCGCTTAGGGCTGGGCATTGGGGGGCTAGTGCTGGTGGCCAATCTGCTGTGGGCGAGATCACAAACCCTAATCAGCCGCCAGGGCGTTGTCAACGCGCCGGTTATTACCGTGCGATCGCCCCTGGAGGGCAAGCTGACTTTAATAGCGCTGGAGCCCGGCGCGGTGCTCACCGCCAGCGCCGCTATCGGCACCGTCGAGAACCCCCGCCAGGCCCAGCTAGTCATCGATCGGCAGCACACCACTGGCCAAATCGAGCAGATTCTCAGTCAGCGCCAGGGCCTACAGGCACGCCTGCAAAACCGGCAGGCTCTGCTCAATCAGTTTCAGCAGGAAGCCCGTCAACAGCAGACCCTGCAAAACAATTACCAGGCCCAGCAGGTCAACCAGATGCGCAGCGACCTGGTGGCGGCCCAGTCGGCAGCCGCCGTGGCCGCCCTAGAGGCCCAGCGCTATAGCACCCTGGCGGAACGGGGGGCCGTGGCCCGCAGTGTCGCCGATCAGACAATCGCCACCGCTGAGCAAACCGCCGCCGGGGTGCAGCGGCAGCAGGCGGCCCTAACCCAGGCCTTAGCCGAACAAGCCGCCGCCGCCCAGGGCCTACAGCTAGAAGGAGCAAGGGTGTTTAGCTATCCTGATGTGCGGGTGCGAGAAATCAACCAGGAGATGGCCGATCTGCGCCAGCAGCAGGCTGATCTTGACGCGACCTTGCGGGCCACCCGGCAGGAACTTATCTATATCGACCAGCAGTTGGCCCTAGCCCAAACCGCCCCCATTGTTAGCCCCGCTACAGGGGTGGTGTGGTCAGTGCCCAGTCCCACCGGGGCGCTGGGCGACCACATTGAGGCGGGCAGCACCGTGGTGCAGCTGCTCGATTGTGACAACCTCTGGGTCGATGCGTTTGTGTCCGAGCGTCAGGTCTCTACCCTCCAGGTAGGAGAGCAGGCCAGGGTGCGGTTTTTGAGCGATCGCCCTGGCACCTGGCGAGCCGGAACTATCGCCAGCATCCGAGCTGGGGTAGGCCGCACGGCGACCGGTGACGATGTGGCGGTGCCGCCCCCCGAACTGGTGCGCCGCGAGGTGGCGGTACGGGTGCGCTTGGCAGAAGTTCCCCTCACCCCGGCGGAGTTTTGCGGCGTCGGGCGGAGCGTAGAGGTGACGTTTCCAAGGTCACCGGCGGCGGCAGCGCAGCAACCATGAAACGATACCTCGGCGGACGTGGGTTAGAAGCTACGATCTGGGGGCTGGTAGCGCTGGGGGTGGCGGTGTGGCTGTGGCCACACCTGGCCAGGTTTAGCCACAGCTTTGACCTGATGCCCATCGGCCTCTTCTGGTGGCGGCAGGCCCAGGTGTGGTTTAGACCCCCCAATCTAGACTGGAAGATTTTGATGTTGCCCGCCCTGGGCTGGGCGATCGCACTGATGATTTTGCGCGAACTATTTCCCACCCCCACGGCCTGGACGCGGGGCCTAGCGGCGACCTTGCTGCTGCTGCTGGGGGGCCGCTACGAGCTATGGCGCTTCACCAACACGCTCAATTTAGACGACCCGCTCAACGGCACCCTCAGCCTGCTGCTGTTTGTCATGGAGCTGGTGACCTTTTTCAATACGGCGGCGTTTTTGCTGCAAACCATCCCCTCCATTGACCGCACGCCTGAAGCTGATCGCCTCTCCCAGGCCGTGATGGCCCGCACCTATCAGCCCACGGTAGATGTGCTGATTCCCTCCTACAACGAGCCGCCAGAGGTGCTGCGGCGCACCATTATTGGCTGCCAGGCCATGGACTATGGCCCCAAACAGGTGTACTTGCTCGACGACATGCGCCGCCCCCCCATTCGCACCCTGGCCGCAGAGTTGGGCTGCCACTACCTAGACCGCCCTGACAACCGCCACGCCAAAGCGGGCAACCTCAACCACGCCCTGCCCCTCACCCACGGCGAGCTGATTGTGGTGTTTGATGCCGACTTTGTACCCACCACCGACTTTCTCACTCGCACCGTGGGCTTTTTTCAAGATGCCAAAGTGGCCCTAGTGCAGACGCCCCAAAACTTCTATAACGAAGACCCGGTCAGCGTTAATCTGGGTCTGCAATCGGTGCTCACCAACGAGCAGACGCTGTTTTTTCGCTACATTCAGCCCAGCCGCGATGCCACTAACTCGGTGATCTGCTGCGGCAGTTCCTTTGTCATTCGCCGGAGTGCCCTCGACGAAATTGGCGGCATTCCCACCGAGAGCATTACCGAAGACTTTTTTACCTCCTTGCACCTCCAGGGCTTGGGTTACCGCATTAAGTACCTCAATGAGGCAGTATCGGCGGGCATGTCGCCAGAAAACATCGGAGACTACATCAACCAGCGGCTGCGCTGGGGCCAGGGCACCATTCAAACGCTGTTCTGCACGACCAATATTTTCTCGCTGCCGGGGCTGAGCCTGGTGCAGCGGGTATCTCACAGCCTGGGGTTGCTGTACTGGTTTTTGTCGCTGCCCCGGCTGATATTTTTGCTCATGCCCCTGGCCTACCTGCTGTTTGAACTGGCCCCTCTGCGGGCGACGGTAGAGGGCATTTTGACGTTCTATGTGCCCTATTATCTGTGCAACATTGTGGCTTTTGCCTGGCTGACTGGTGGGCGGCGATCGGCCTTTTGGTCAGATGTGTACGAGACGTTGCTCTGCGTGCCCATGACCATGACCATCTTCCACACCCTGTGGCGACCCTTTGGCAAGGGGTTTAAAGTCACGCCTAAGGGCATTGCGGCTAACCAACTGCGAGTCAACTGGCGGCTGATCTGGCCTCTGGTGGCGTTGATGGGGCTGTCTCTGGGTGGGCTGCTGCTGCGCCTGGCAAGCTCTGACTGGAGTACCATCAACCCCGACAGCCTGACGGTCAACGTGATTTGGACGGTGTACAACCTGGGGCTGCTGCACATTTGTATCTTGGTGGCGGTGGATGTGCCTCAGCGATCGCACTCTCGTTTTGTCCTGCGCCACCCCTGCCAGTTGCGCACCGCTACCACCACCTGGCAGGGCTACAGTCTCGACATGTCGGAGGGGGGCGCAGCCCTATGTCTGCAACCGGCCCCCGGCAATCCCGAACTTCCCACCGAGGCCGAGCTTTGGATTGATGCCCTGCACCGCCCTCTGCCGGTGCGCCTGCGCTGGCAGCAGCAAAACCCCAACGGAGTCTGGGCTGCCGGGGTACAGTTTGAGGGCATCTCCCTGGCCGATCTGCGATCGCTCGTCATCCTGCTCTACTGCCAGCCGGGCCAGTGGACTGAGCTGGTGATTCCAGAGCATGTGACGGCCTGGGCCTGGCTGCGATCGCTGTTTCGCCTCTACGCCCTCGCTGAGACCCGTTAACATCGCCAATTTTGCCCTGGGAGTTACGGTCGCAATCCCAGGATTTGGCAGCCTCCTATGGCCAAAAACACTGACCCTATGGCCCATACCCCCGCTTTTCCCATGGCTAACCCGTAGGGGCGCAGGGCCTGCGCCCGTCTGAACCGGGGGTAGCCAAGCGAGATTCGGTACAAAACCCGCGAACAGCACGAGCTTCTGAGCCGGGTGGCGGGGATGGAACTGGGCTTTAGCGCCGCCGCCAACCAGGAAAAACAACCCTGGAAAACCTGGATTGGCCAGGAAGAACCGATCTTGACCCAGTTGGAGAATCTGCGAGAATATACACGCACGCCACCCCCCGATTGGATTGTCCAGCGTTTTCGGCCCGATCTCCGGGCAATTACCCAGCAAACCACCAATCGCGTCTACCCAGTGGCGGAACGGATTGGCGGCGGCTTGCCCCTCCCAGGAGCTTTTGCTGCCCCAGATCGAAGCCCTGGAATCGCGGCTTCGGGGTTGCGCCTCGAAAGCCGGGGACACCCCGTTGCGCCGCTGGTGGCCTTTAGCGCCCTATTTGCCGCGCTTAAGGCGATCGCGCAACACTTCGACCAGGCCCTTAAGGTTGGCCTACCGCCCGCTGAATTCAGCGATTCCCACAATCTCCCCTGAGTTCAGCCTTCTAGTTCAACCATTTCCGACAATTTCCAAAAACCTCTGTCTCCCTTAACCCCGGGCCATTCACCATGACATTTCCCATCTACTTCAGTCCCGCTGACATCGCTGCCCTCGAACGGTTTAGCGAGGGGCCAGGGTT
>RECJ01000181.1 GCA_007694115.1 Leptolyngbya sp. DLM2.Bin27
CCGTTCTGCATTTCCTCTACTTTGATCGTACCTCGCCCGTCTAGGATCCGCTATAGATGAACCAAAATTTCTAGGGATGGCACAATAACGGCCCTCTTGAGGTTTTTAGCGAGACGGCTTGAGCGAGAAGGGCCGCAACCAAATGCAGCCGTGGGGTTGTGATCGGTCAGGGCCACTATTGGAGTGACTGCTTAGGTCAGGCTTTAAATTTCGAGGCGGCCCTTGGAGACATAATAAGGGGCCATAATGGTTAGAGTTTTGCCGGGTTCTCGTTAGTTACCATGCCTCCTTTGGACGATATTCCCCAAGCCGCTCGCGATCTGCCGCTGTACTCGTCAGACCCAGATCAACTGTCATGGCTGCGCCGCACCCGGCTGCTGCGCCGGATGGTTGGTTTGCTAGCGCTGGCGCTCATCGCGGCGGGGCTGGTGGCCTGGTATCAAACCACCCAATATTCTGCCACGGAGTTTACTCGCCCCTTTGGGACGATGGTGAACCCTGCCCTCGTCGGTGGGGCCGCCGCTGGGGAACAGCCTAGCGATCTAGACCGCGCTGTCAAGTTGGCTCCCTCCAGCCGCCAGCTGCTGGGCCATCGGGCCTTTGAGGAAGCTCCCACCGATGACCTGGTGGCCCTATCTGCTAATTCCAGCATTCGACTGCGATCTGCCGCCGCCGCCAAATATGAGGCCATGGCCCAGGCCGCCGCCCAGGCGGGCATTCGTCTGGTGCCGCTGTCGGGCTATCGCTCTCAATCTGAGCAAGAGGCGATCTTTTTTAGTCTCAAAGCCCAGCGTGGCCAAGATGCCCCGACCCGAGCCGAGGTCAGCGCCCCACCGGGCTATAGCGAGCATCACACTGGCTATGCCGTTGATCTCGGTGACATCAATCAGGCCCATACCCACCTCGACTCTGACTTTGCTGACACCCCTGCCTACCAGTGGATGAAGGCCAACGCCGTGCGCTACGGCTATGAGCTGTCGTTTCCGCCCGACAATTTTCAGGGCGTTGCCTTTGAGCCGTGGCACTGGCGATTTGTCGGCAATCGCCACAGCCTAGAGACGTTTTATGGTGGTGATTGATGCCAGCCATCCCCAGGGTGGTTAATTTTGGGCTTGCCAATTGTGGGGCTGGATTAACTCACCAAAGTAAAATGTCTCTGAAATAAGCCGAAATCAAGCCTCGCAAATCGCCAAAAGCCTTGATCTGCCCTAGGGTCGGCCCTGCCCACCAGCCTTAATTCAGAGATATTCAATCAAAGTGCGATCGCTAAGGGACTCGCAAGAAAATCTCGCAAGAAAATAAGGTATCAACTGCCATCTTCCCTAATTGGTGCATTGCTTCGCGAATGCACCCTACTCTAACCAACATCTTCGGTACTTTATTTCAGCGCACGTCCCTAAGCATTGGCCTAGCGGGTTTTTGCTGGGGCCAAGCCCGGCGCAGCGCCAGCGCGGTCAGCTCATCCTCGCTACCATAAAGCCAGTAATTACAGAGCCACTTAGTTACCCACCACCCATGCGCGATACCACCCTCAATGCCGTTGCCGTCGTCATCTTCGCGGTAACGATGGCCAGTCTGCTGGGGCCATTGGTGAGCCTTTCTCCGGCGGTGGTGGCGGTGTTTGTGGCCATGGGGTTAGTGATCTTTAGCCTTGACCAGCTGGGGTTAGAGGGCCGCATCGGCAATATCGCCATGGATGCCCTGGCCTGGGCTGCGCCCGATCACCGTCAGCGGGTGCTGCACCACGAAGCGGGGCACTTCCTCGCCGCTGTGCTGCTGGAGATTCCGGTCGAGGCCTACACGCTCAACAGCTGGGAGGCTTGGCGACAGGGGTTGCCGGGGCAGGGGGGGGTGAGGTTTGGCCCCAGCGACCCAGCCACTGTCGGCCAAGACCGCTTCAGCCCCCAGAGCATTGATCGCTACTGTCAGGTGTGGATGGCGGGCATTGCCGCCGAACAGCTGATCTATGGCGATGCCGAGGGCGGCGACGATGACAACCGCGCCCTCGGCAGGTTTTGGACTGCCCTAGGGCGATCGCCCAGCGAAGTCGCCCTCAAGCAGCGCTGGGCCACCCTTCAGGCCAAAACCCTGCTAGAGAAACACCGCGACGCTTTTGATGCCCTGGTGATAGCCATGGGCGATCGCACCCCCGTCGAGACCTGCTGCGACATCATTGCCCAACACCGCCCCACCGTAGACCACTAGTAGTCGAAGGCAGAAATAGATCCCCTATTCCCGCAAGGCATAGTTTCTGGAATACAGAGGGTTCCCTTTCTGCCTTCTGCCTTCATCCTTCTGCCTTCCTGTACTAGTTCACTGTGGTTCTAAAGCGAATCAAGCCCACCTGACTGGCCGCTACGTCGCCCCCGTTTACCACGACGGCACCGTTGCCCTGGTTGACACCGCAGAAGGGTGGCAGTGCCGCCCCTGGAGCAACGAAGGTGCCTGGATCGCCATCGGCGGCGTTGGTGTAGTTGACCACTGGGCCGGGGGGGCTAGAGGCTGCGATCGCCTGAATACCAATCCCTGGCCCATAGCCGTTGGGGTCAAAGGTCAGCCCCGCCGGAATCTGGTCACACAACACCACATTAGGGGCTGTCCCCTGGCCGGAGTTGGCAAAGTAAACCGTGTACTCAATGCCGTTGCCCGGCTGCACCTGCGGGTCAGTGATCACATCTAGCCCCTGGCCAAGGCCGTTGGCTTGGAGCAGGTTCAGGGCCGCGCCATCGCCCACAACCTGGGTAAAGTCGGGCAGAGGGGTAGGGCCAAATAGATTGGTAATGCGCTTGAGTAGGGCAAAGTTGGATGGCTGGGGCTGGGCAACGCGAAACAGACCAAACCCCCCCGCCACTAGGTCTAGGCCACCGGAAGGGTTTGAAGCGTCTGCCAAGGGCAGATTTGCAAAGTCAGTCAGATTGTTCGCAGCATTCACCTCACCGGAGAATAGCGAATAGCCAAAGACGGTAGCCTGAGTGTCTGGTATTAGTGAGCTGATCGGGAAGAAGATGCCAGAAATGGGCTGATTAGCTTCAGCAACCACATGACTGGGACGGAAGGATCCTGTTTGCTGCGGCTCTCGGCGCTGCACAGTAGTTTGAAATTGAAGATTTGTGTTTCCCCAATTGCCAGGTCCCAGCGTTCCTAAAGAGCCATAGATTGGACCATTCGCATCAAATCCTATAATTGCGGCAATGGCAAAGTTGTCGTTGCCTCCCCGCTCAAAGACCACAAAGCCTTGGTTGTTGCGCTCGGCAACAGGCACAGCAATTCCCCCAGGCAAAATGTAGTCGATACGCCGAACATCATTTAGTGTATCTTGAGCAATCACTGGAATCAGATCACCGGCTTGAGGCAAAGGCAGCTGTGGAACATTAGCAAACACATTGTCAATTCCTCGATTGATGAACGGTGACAGAAGCACCTGTGCAACAGTTTGAGTATTGAGTACTTGGCTAGGCTCTAGGTTTATGGGCTGATTCGCATTCTCTGGTGGCCCTCCTTCAAAAAATAAAACATCTCGATTTGGCACCATAAACCCGTTTGCAAGAGTAGCCCCTTGTCTCTGAAAAACTACGGTCTCTCCAGGAATGACAACTCGTTCGTAGGTTTGAACAGCAGTTTCAAAGGTGATCAGCCTTCTATTCTGACCCGCGTAGTTGAGGGTAGCTTGCTGCCCAGTGCATCCTGGCAGGGTATTTAAGTTATCACAGGGATCAGCAAAAAGTACGGTCTCTGAGCTTAGACTGTTAGCCTCGACCACAAAGTTGATGGCTGTTACGGGCTGAGATCCGGGAGGTAGCAACTGGGCCCAGGCAGGGGAAGCCCAGCCTGTGAGGCTGGCTGTGCCAAAGAGCAGGCACACAGTCAGGCGCAGCGCCCGAACTAGGGGCAGCGGCAGCAGGGGACGAAGGCAGGACTGAGACAGTGCAAACATAAATGGGTTCTGCTTAACGGGCAAGGTTGGGAGGAAATGTGGGGGCCTACTCGATCTGGAGGTCGGCCTCTTGGTCGATGAAGTTGATGTCGAGGCCGCGTGTGTCGGTGAAAATAAACTCAACTCTGCGATCGCGGGCGTAGGCCAGCCGAGAGCTTTCGTCGCTGCGGCGCTGGGTGAGGCCCAGGGGCACAATTCGCATGCGTTCTAGGGGCACCCCCCGGCGAACTAAATAGTCGCGGGCGGCCAGAGCGCGGCGCTCGCTGAGGGCGAGGTTGTAGGCGGCACTGGCGCGGGGGTCAGTGTGCCCGTGCAGCTCAACGGTGAGGAAGGGAAACTCCAGCAGGGTAGCGGCAATCTGATCGAGCACCGCCGCACTCTCGGGGCTGATATCAGAGCGGTCGAGGGCAAAGTGAACATTGCGCGGAATTTCTAGGCGCAGGGGCTCTAGGGGGGTGGGCGGCACCTCTGCCACAGGCGGCGGCGCGGGCGGCGCACAGTTAGGTAGCTCCAGCGGGGGGGTGGGCAGCTCTGGCACGGTGCCATCGGCGGCGGCGACCGTAGCCACGGCGGCGGGTTCAGAGGTACCCCACTGGGGGTCAGTGGCGATCGCACTTACCCTAGTCCCCGGCGGCAGCGACAGACTGGCGCTAAAGCTGCCCTCGGGGCTGACGGTCACTGTGCCCAACTGCTCCGACAGCGGGCTATGGGGAAAACCCGCCCCATCGACCCGGTAGAGGTCAACTTCGCTGCCGGGGTCGGCGGTGCCGGTGAGGGTGACCTGGCTGGCACCAGTGACAAAGGTATAGCCGTCAAACTGGGGGGCGTTGATGGCGGCGTTGCCGGTCTCGCGGCGGCGCTGGGAGCTATTGCGGGGTGGGTTTGGCCCATCGCCCTTTTGAAAGTCTTGGACACCAGTATTGCCCTGGGTATTGAGGTCGATGGCCAGACCGTCTAGCGCCGCGTAGCGGTTGCCGCGAATCTGGTTGCGGTGGCTCTCGGGGTAGGCGGTGACCACCACCCCCGGCCCCGGCTGGTAGCCGATGAAGTTGTCGATCAGCTGGTGATCGCTGCCCATCAGATAGACCGCCGCCCGCTCAAACCGCCGCCCGTTGTACTGAATGGCGTTGCCGCTGATCTGGGCTGCCCCGTCGGGCTTAAACATATAGATGCCGCTGCCGTCGTTGGCGCAGATCAAGTTGTCGGTGATGGTGGTGGCTGCGATCGCACCCTCTAGGCGAATGGCGTCGGGCATCCCCGCTAGGCCGTTGCCAATAATCGCGTTTTCGCTCACCTGCAAGCCATCGGCCCGAAAGCCGGTAATGATGGCGCTGCCGTCGTGGTTTTGAATGCGGTTGTTGCGAATGACCGTCTCCACGGCGTTAAACACCGTCACCCCAAAGGCCGAAGGCACCGTTGGAAAGGCCTCATCGGCGGTCAACCCCAGCCAGTTTTGCTCAATCACCACCCCACGGGGGGCGGCCTCCGGATCTTCTAGGCGAAATAGCTCTAGCACCGGGCTGAGGGGGCTAGCGTCGATCGGCGGAGCCAGAGCGCTGATAAATATATCTGACGGCGGCGTAGTCTGGGTAGCGCGATCGCTGGTGCGAAAGCCGTAGATACTCAGCCCCCGCACCGTCACCCCATCGGCGGCAATGGACAGGCCCCGGGCTACCTCGCTGCCCGCCGCCACCGTCAGGCTAACCGCCGGGGCCGGCGGAAATTTGGGGTCGAGCCCCGCATCGGCGTCGTAGCCTGCCTGGGTGGTGCCGTCGATCACTAGCTCTGGGGCGACAATTTCGGGCAGCAGATCGACCAGGGCAATAATCGCCTGCCCCTCTGGCAGGGCAAAGCTAATTTGCGACCCCTGCCCGGCGGGCAGAGGTGCCACCAGAGCCTGCTCTGCTTCGCTGAGGTCTTCTCGGGTAAGAGTGCCGTTGGCCAGCTCCAAAGCCTCCCGCAGGGTCAGGCCCTCGTCGGCCGCTACCGGCCCATCGGCGGCGCTAGTCACCACCAGACTGTAGGCGGGCAGCGCCGACTGCCCCAGAACGGGGGCCATCACCCCCACCACACCAGTCCCCACTAGGGCCAGGGCTCCACATCCAATCCACCACTGCTGATTCATTCTTCTCCTCCTGGGGCCGTGCCCGTTACGTCGGGCCGGTCGATCAGAGTCTCCTGATCGACGTACGAGTCTTGCTGCTGGGGCGGCGACACCGGCTGCACACCAAACCGATTAAACAACTGATTGACCTTGGCAGTAATGCCAAAGTAGGGGCCACTGGCCGACCGATAGCCGCCGCCACCGATAAATGAGCCATCATTGGCCGCCCCAAAGCTATAGCCCAGCCCCAACCGCACGTCGGGGGTCAGGTAGTAGCCCGCCTCTAGGGCAAAGCCCGTTTCGTTATAGCCAATCACCGGCTGCCCCACGTAGCGCACCTCACCCCCCACATCCCAGCGGAAGGCAAACCGATAGGTGGCCCGCAGCTGAGCCAGGTGAATGCTGTTTGAGAAGCCAAAGTTGTCGGCCAGATTCACCGAGCTGGCCCGTAGAGCATACTTGCCGTAAAACTCCCACTGGTAGTTGGGGGCGTAGATGCCCTCCAGCGCCAGGGTGTGGTCACGGGCCTCAGAGCTGGTGCCCTGAAGCAGGCTGTCGGGGGTGCTGCTGGGGTTTTGCCGATATTGGTAGCTGAGCAGGCCGTTAAACTGGTCGCTCACCGGGTTGCGGTAGGCCAGCCCCAGCCGCAGGGTGCTAGAGTTACCCAGCTGGTCGGTGAGGGTCTGGTTGGCAAAGTTGCCCAGATCAAAGCGAGCTAACCCCGTCAGAGAGTCGGTCAGACGCCCCGCCGCCGCTGCCCCCAGCACTAGGTTATTTGACCCTGGCGAGTCGCGATACTCAAGGCGACCGCTGGCCTGCCAGTCGGGGTTGTCGGTGTACTCTAGCCCCACCGAATAGACGGTGGCCGCCTGCAGCCCCAGGGCCGAGGTGCCCCCCTGGCCGACGGCAAAGGGTTGGGCAAACGGCTGCCCTGCCCCGGTCAGGTTAAAGCCATCGCCAAAGATGCGCTCAAAGCCAAAGTTGGCCCGCAGCCCCGGTGCTAGCACCAGGCGGTGGTTGAGGCCAATGGCCCCCTGCCCGGTGATGCCGTTATAGCCCCCCAGCAGCGAGTAGCGGTTGGTCAGGGTGGTGTTGTCGTCTAGCTCGTAGTCCACCAGGGTGTCGAGGCTGGTGATAGAGCTAGGCCCGGTGCCCCCCGACAAAAACTGCTGGGCCAGCCGCAGACTGACGCCGGGCTGCACCGCCCACTCTAGCCCCACCGTATTGCGGGTGGGGTAAAGCGGGTCGGTGGTGCCCAGATTTAGCTCACTCTGGGCCAGGGCGTTGAGGGTAGCCGTCAGGGGCAAATTGAGCCGCGACACCAGCTGGTTGGCGTTGGTCGAGGTGTTGTTGACCCGGTCATCGCGGTTGCGGTTGACAAAGTCAATGCCCAGGGTGGCGCTGCCCAACTGCTGGGCAATGCCCGCCCGCAGCTCGGTTAGGGTGTTGTCAACCACCCCGCCCTGGATAGCGGTTTGACCGGGTCGCAGCATGCCCGCCGCCGAGGTTTGAATGGCCGTGGCCGAGCCTAGATTGCGCTCTTGGTCCACCAGGGCGCGCAGCTGGGTCTGGGGGCCGATCTGGGCCTGCACCTGCCCACCCCAGCGGGTTTGCCCTGGCCTAAAGGTGCTGGTGGCACTGTTGTTAAAGCCGCTGTCGGTGGCCCGGTAGTAGGCCTGGCCGGTGACCCCGGCTAAGGGGGTGCCGCTCAGCTCAATGCGGTAGGCGTTGCCCTCGTTATTGACGGTTCCGGCATTGAAAGTCGACCGGGCAAATTCTCCGGTAATTTCGCCGCGATCGCCCAGGGGCCAGAGAAAGTCAACCCCGTAGAGGGTAAAGTCTTGGGCACCTTGGTTTTCGCTCAGCAACGAGGCTCCGACCAGCCCACCGCTCTCGCCGCCGGGCTGGTACTGAAGTCGTCCGGCGTAGAGGCTACCCCGCACCGAGGCATCCTCGACCTGGTAGGTGACGACAATGCGCCGCACCAGGGTCGTGCCTAACGGGTTGATATCGATGGCGCGCACCGGCTGACGAAATCGCAGTGTCCCCCGGTCGTAGTCAATGTCGTAGTCAGCGCCCCGATATAGCGGGGTGCGCTCCAGCACGGTGCCGGGGCGGTTAAACTCCTCGGCTTCAATAAATACATTCTCGCTGCCCCGCAGCACCAGCCGCCGCGACAAAAAGTAGTAGCCGCTGGTGCCGTCGGGGGCGATGGTGTCACGCTGGAAGGGCCGCACGTTGTCGCCGTAGAGGGCGGTGAGCTGAAGCCCGTTGCCAAAGGTGTAGTTGCCCTTAAAGCCGTGCAGCTCGCGCACCGTGGCGGTGAACTGCTGCGATCTACCGGCAAACTCCTGGGTGCCGTAGTCGCCCCACATAAAGTAGTCTGGCCCGGCGTCGGGCACCAGCGAGTCGCGCTGGAACCGCAGGTACAGGCTGTCGATGGAGGGGGTGAGAAAGGCGGTGGTGGAGCTGTCGCCGTATACGGGGTAGATCTGGTCGCAGGCCTGCAAATCTCGATACAGGCTGCGGCCATCGCAGCGATCGTTGAGGCCGCGAGTGTTGTTGTAGGCCCCGGTAAACAGCCAGTCGCCCACCGCACCCGTGGCAAACAGGCCGGTGGTAAAGCTCACCTCCACATCTTGATTGAGGGAGTCGGGGTTGAGAAAGTCCCTAAAGCTGCCCAGCAGGTTAGTGCCGCCCCGGCCCACGCGAAAGTCAACTACCCCCGAAATAATCGTTGGCCGCAGGTCGGTGAAAAAGCTCACTTGAGTGGTGGCCTCTAGGGCGGGGTAGCCCGGGCGCAGGGTGGGGTCAAACTCTCGCAGCGTAAGGGTGTCGATGGTGGCGCGCACCGTGGCGGGTTGGGCGTCGAGGGTCGAGCGCAGCTGGGCCTCAAACTGGCCCCGACGGGCCAGCACCTGAAACCCGGCGCGATCGCGATCGTAATCGGCTCCGATAAACTCGCCGGCGCTGCTGGTCAGCGTCACCACCACATCGCCATCGAGGGGCTGACCGGCGGCGGTGGTTACCGCCCCCACCAGGGTCAGGGCAGAGCGACCATTGGCCGGAATCTGCACCTCCCGCGCCGGGGTCAGGGTCAGGCGGTAGGCCATCGCCTCCGGCTGGGGCACCACTGGCCGCAGGGGCTGGGTCGGTGGCGGGCTGAGGGGCAGCTGATCGCCGTCAAAAGTGAACTCAAACAGCTCAGAGTTTTCGCGTCGATTGGCCAGGGGCAGGGCGGTGGTGGGCAACCCCAGCCCTGCCTCAGAAACCTCTGGCAGATAGCCCAGGGGCAGAATGGTGGCCTCGGCGATCGCTTGCTCCGGGCGATCCCAGGGGGACGACTGTTCGGTAAATGGGTCAGTGAATGGGTCTGACGGTGGGGTGCCTGGCACCAGTGAGCGATCGATCGCCGCCGGAGCCGACTCCGGCAGCGGCAGCGTCACGGTATCCACCGCCGCGCCTTGGCTGCCTGAGATGTCTAGATCGGCGGCCCTACCCAGGGCCTCAGGGGCGGCCTGGCTGGGTAGCATCACCCCGAGCGCTCCCGTCAGGGTGCTCAACAGCCCCAACCCCAGAGAGCGAGAAGACCAAAACATCATGACTGCTCTTCTCCAAAGGTAGGTGTAACGGCAAAGTTCATGCGGCCCAGGCCACCCGGCGACAGCCGCACCAATCGGGAGGCGCTGTTCTCCTCAATCCGGTAGAGGTTGGGGGCCAGGGTATAGCCCGGTAGGCTGTAGAGATCCAGGGTGCCGACTCGATAGCCCGGCAGCACGTTGGCCAGGGAAAATAACCCGTCGGGGTCAGTCAAAATCCGGTTGCCATCGTCCATAAAGATGACGGCGTTGGGCACCCCGGGCTCGCCGGGCTGTTGCTGCCCGTCGAAGTTTTTGTCGACAAAGACTCGGCCCACAATGGTGCCGCAGTCAGACACAATGCCGGGGCGAATGGTGAGCTGAAAGGGGGCTGAGACCGGGGCAAAGCCTGGGGCTGCCGCCTGGGCCACGTTGCGCCCGTCGCCCCGAACGGCATCAGGGGTTACCAGCACCGCGTAGACGACCGAGATCGAAGCCCCTGGCTCTAAAGCCGCAAAGGTCAGGGTTAAACTGCTGTCGGTGAGCACCTGATTGACCGGGGGGAAAGGAGCGGTTTGCACTGAGTCGGGCAGGTACCGCAGGCCCCGAGGCAGCTGGTCCGTCACCGTCAGGGGCGTGGCCACTCGACTGGAGGGGTTGGTGATTAGCAGCCGGTAGACCACCACATCCCCAGGCTCAGCAGCAGCCCGGTCGGCAGTCTTGACGATTTGTAGCGGAACAATGTTTTCACCGATCCGCGTCTCATTTGAGGCGGTTGTGACTGGCCCTAGGGGGCCGTCAAATTGGGCTACCGCCTGGTTAATAAAAATCCGGCTCTGGGCCTGGGCCACCGGCGGTGATGCCCCCCATTGGCCCAGGCCATAACTTAAGACCAGGGTCAGCAAAAATAGCAGCCCCCGGTACAGTTGTCGCTGTATACGCCTCACACCAATCCTCTGAAAAACTCCTCACACCATTCCCAGACTGGTTTGGCCAGCCTGGCCTTTGCCCGGCATCGATGCTCCTATCGCTCAACCTGGCATTGATAGCTTGGCAATAGCTTGATGGGTAACTGGGCCATCGCTCAAGCGCCCATCAGCTGGTCAGCCGGTCAATAATTTCAGAACTTAAAAATTCTGTCTTTTGGGGGATGAAAACACTGGCGTTTTTTGAATTCCCTGAGGAATCATATCAAGTCAACCGTATTCATACATAGGCCGTTTGTAAAGATTATGAAAATGTTCCGGATTAATGACTTGGCCTGCCAGGCCGAGGCGTCTGAAAATTCAGGGGAAACTTACCACAGAGGGTATATGGGACTGATAAGGGCAGGATTGGGGGCAACCATGGCCCCAGGGAGACCCTAGGCCGATCTCAATGCCACTGTCGCTGTCAGCCCCGGACTTGGCCCCGAGCCAAGTGCCATGGCAGCCTCGACCGACCCCAGGCCTGTGGTCTAATGGCTGGTCTAATGGCTATAGAAGCACTATGATTTGGGAACGCAAGGCAACCGCCTCTGTCTCACTCAGGTCAGGCCTTATCATCGGGTTAGCAGTTAACTATCATGACCATGCCAGAACTATCCAATGACTTTCTACTGGCGGCCGGGGCCTACGCTGGCATCGTCGGCATCTACCTGCTAGTGGTGCCGTTGGCGCTAATCTTTTACGTCAGGCGGCGCTGGTACGTGGCCGGGTCGGTAGAGCGCACGCTGCTCTACGGGCTAGTGTTTGTCTTCTTCCCTGGCATGCTGCTGTTTAGCCCGTTTTTAAACTTTCGGCCCCAGCCCCGCGACCTCAGGTCTTAGGCGGCTATGCGACGCATTGACGTAATTGCCGTTGGCATCGGCATGTTTTTAGCCGGAGGCGGCCTGTTCCTCAGCTTTCGGCTGTTTGGCCTAGACGGCATCTCCGCCGGTATCTGGAGCCAGGTGGTGATGGTGGGGGGCGTGGTGGCCTGGCTGGCTAGCTACCTGCTGCGGGTAGTGACTCGCAACATGACCCTTAACCAGCAGATGGATGACTACGAGTCGGCGGTGCTCCAGCGCCGCCTCGACGAGCTTAGCCCCGAGCAGCTGGCTGCCCTCCAGGCAAAGCTCGATCAGAGCGACGGAGAATAGAGCGACTCAGGCTGTCTCGCCCCGATGGCTCAGGTCGGTATGTTCGTCAGCTATTTTGTCAAAGGCCGATTACAGTTAAAAACTTGGTCGCCAAGGCGCTGACAGCTGCCACCGCCGTAGACGCGGAACCGCTCTTGCTCTAGAGTGCTCTATTGGACTGGGTTTTTGTCACTAGTCCCTCTGGACTGAGATTTTTCGGTACCCGCTATGGCTCTTGTCTCTGAACGCTTCCGTGATCTGCGATCGCAGGGCGACTGTGCCCTAATTCCCTTTATTACCGCTGGCGACCCCGATCTAGAGACCACGGCGGCGGCCCTGCAAGTGCTCGACCAAAACGGGGCCGATTTTATTGAGCTGGGGGTGCCCTACTCTGACCCCCTAGCCGACGGGCCGGTGATTCAGGCGGCGGCCACCCGCGCCCTAGCGGCAGGGGTCACCCTCGACCGAGTGCTGGCCATGGTCAAAACCCTCAGCCCCAAGCTGCACGCCCCGCTGATTTTATTCACCTACTACAACCCGATTCTCAATCGGGGCATTGACCAGTTTATGGCCGACATTGCGGCGGCGGGGGTGGCCGGGCTGGTGGTGCCCGACCTACCCCTCGAAGAAGTTGAGAGCCTGCTGACGGCGGCGGCGGCGGCGGCGATTGATGTCACCCTGCTGGTGGCCCCCACCTCACCGAGCGATCGGATTGCGGCGATCGCCGCCCAGGCCCAGGGGTTTGTGTACCTGGTCAGCGTCACCGGCGTCACCGGCACCCGCAGCGAGCTGCAAAGCCGAGTCAAAGACCTGATTGAGGGCCTCAAAGCCAACACCGATAAACCCATCGGCGTTGGCTTTGGCGTCTCTGACCCCGATCAGGCTCAGCAGCTCAAGGCCTGGGGAGCCGACGGCGTGATTGTCGGCAGCGCCTTTGTCAAACGCCTCGCCGCCGATACCCCCGAGGTGGCCCTCTCCACCATCGGCGACTTTTGCCGCCAGCTCAAGGCCGCCCTAGGCTAGTCGCCACGTTTGACCGTAGATCGGATTTAGGTAGTTAGCCGCCAGCTCAGACGGCTGGGGGCGGCCAAACAAATAGCCCTGCATTTGAGTACAGCCCAGGTGGTGCAGACAGCGGGTTTGGTCGGCGGTTTCTACCCCCTCGGCCACAACGCTGAGGGTCAGCCCCTTGGCCATGGCAATAATGGCCGTGACCATGGCCTGGTCGGCCCCACTGTTGGGCAAATCGATCACAAAAGCACGGTCAATCTTAATGCCGTCTAACGGAAACTGCTTGAGGTGACTCAGACAGGAGTAGCCCGTGCCAAAGTCATCCATCGAGATCTTTACCCCCAGCTGGCGTAGCTCTTGCAGTCGGTCAATGGAGGCCGTCATATCGGCCATGGCAGCGGTTTCGGTGATTTCTAGCTCTAGGTGAGTGGCGGGCAACCCCGTTGCGGCCAGTACCTGGGCCACCATGCTCACCAAGTTGGGGTGCTGAAGCTGTCGTGCTGACAGGTTAACCGCCAGTTTCACCAGGGGTAGCCCCGCCTGTGCCCAGGCCACCACCTGGGCGCAGGCGCTGTGCAGCACCCATTCGCCAATTGGCACAATCAGCCCATTTTCTTCGGCTAAGGGAATAAATTGCCCTGGGGCCACCAGACCCAGACTGGGGTGCTGCCACCGTAGCAGAGCCTCCATTTGCAGAATTTCGCCGGTGACTATATTGATTTGAGGCTGGTAGTAAAGCGTCAGCTCGTGGCGATCTAAGGCATGGTGCAGATAGCTCTCTAGCTGGAGGCGCTGGGCGGCTTCGGCGCTCAGACTTTGGGTATAAAACTGGTAGTTGTTGCGACCCTGCTGCTTGGCTCGATACATGGCCACATCGGCATTTTGCAGCAGGGTAGTCATGTCCTGACCGTCCTCTGGGTACAGGGCAATGCCAATGCTAGCGGTGACGTACAGTTCGTGATTTTGCAGCAAAAACGGCGTGGTCAGCTGATCGGCAATGCGGTGAGCAACTTTAGCGGCGTCGCTGGAGCTAGCCAGGTTGGGCAAAATCAGCGTAAACTCATCGCCTCCCCAGCGGGCCACAATGTCTTCGGTTCGCAGGGCGGCGCTGATTCGCTGGGTGACCTGCTGCAAGAGCAAATCGCCGACGGCGTGGCTGAGGGTGTCGTTGATGGTCTTAAAGTTGTCTAGGTCGAGAAAAATGACCGCTAGCTGCTGGTCGCTCTGGCTGGTGCGGGCGATCGCCTGGGGCAAGTGCTGATCAAAAAAAGCCCGGTTGGGCAGCCCGGTGAGGGTGTCGTGGTACACCTGATAGCACATCTGAGCTTCGGTGCGCTGGCGTTTGAGCGCTCCACCCAGGCTGGCCGCCACCGCCACTGAAATTGACTCGTCGCTGGCACTCCACTCCCATGCCTGCTGGCAGGCGTCAAAGCCAATGTAGCCCCACAGCTCAGCCCCAATAAAAATGGGCACCATCAAAATCGACAAAATATCGTCTTGGCGCAGCAGGGCCTGCTCGGCGGCGGGCAGATCGCGGGTCAAGGCGCAGATGGACTTGCCTGATTTCAAAAGGTCGTGCCAGCGCTCTAGCCCCAGGGAGCGATAGCTCTGATCGCGCCAGTGGGGTTGGTCAATGGAGGGGGCGATCGAGCCATTGGTCCACTCGTGGCCCATGGTCATGGCTGGCTCCCCCGTACTCGACTGCGGGTGATGGGTGTAGACGTAGGCGCGATCGGCGGTGGCGGCTTCTCCTAAACGGGCGAGCACCTGGGGGATGGCCTGGTGCACATCGACGGTGGTGAGCAGGCACTGGCTGGCCTCAGCTACGCTCTGCAAGAGGCGATCGCGGCGCAAAATTGCGGCCTCGCCACGCTTGCGATCGCTAATATCTTCAACCGTGCCTTCGTAGCCCACTAGGGTCTGGTCGTCGTCGTAGCAGGCTCGGGCCGACTCCGAAATCCAAATCACTGTGCCGTCTTTGCGGTAGACTTCTGATTCAAGCCCCAGCACCGCGCCATGGGCCTGAATCAAATCAATAAACTCCTGCCGACGGCCTGGCTGTACGTAGAGCTGACGGTTGATATCGGTGAGATTGTGTACCAAATCAGCGGGCGAATCATAGCCATAGAGCCTCGCCAGCATAGGGTTAACGGTCAGGTATCGGCCTGCTGCGGTGCTCTGAAACATACCCTCCACCGAATTTTCAAAGATGCTGCGATACTTTGACTCGGCTAGCTTGAGCGACAGCTCGCTCTGGCGACGCTCTAGGGCTAGGGCCATGTCAGCTGTTACCACCCGCAGCAGATCGACCTCGGCATCGCTCCAGCGGTGCGGTGCGAGACAGTTGCTAAACCCCATCACCCCCCGCAGCTGATTTTGAATGATCAAAGGCAGCAGCAACAGTGACTTTACGCCGCTGGGGGGGCTGGCCAGCACCTGCTGCTGGAGATCGGTAAACTCTGCCTCAACCTGGTTAATCACCTGCCCCTGGCTCAGCTGCAGCTGCCAGTCGGTAAATAGCGGATCGACGGGCATGACTTGAAAATGCGGATTGTCGGTGGTCGACAAAATGCCTGGGGCTGACCACTCCGCCCGCTGGCAGAGAGACAACGAGTCGCCCTTGCCCCCCTGCAACTCGTAGAAGTAGACCCGGCTGGCCCCCGAGAGTTCTCCCAGGGCGGCAAAAATTTGCGTGATCGAGTCCTCCTGCCAGTCCCACTGCCAGGCCAGCAGCTGGCGCTGAATTTCAGCCAGGGTGGCCAGAGTCTGCTCGCGCTGCCGCAGGGTTTGCTCGACCTCAATCTGCTTGGAAATATCTTCAAAGGTGCACAGCACGCCGATAATCGCCCCCTCAGAGTCGCGCATGGGCAGACGACTACAGTCAACCCAGCGCTGGTGGCCATCGGCGTAGGTCTGGGGCTCAATGGCATGGAGATCGGCTGTACCCTGGGCCATGGTCATGCGATCGCGAGCCATGCGGTAGGCGGCCTCCGCCGCCCCCAAGTGGGGCAGATCGTCATCGGTGCCGCCGACAATTTCCGCCGGAGTCGCTAGGCCCATGACCGTCACAAAGGCCTGGTTGCATCCCAGATAGCGCCCCTGACGGTCTTTCCAAAACAGCGGCTGGGGAATGCTGTCCAGCACCAGTTCCAGCAGATCCTCCCTCGCCTTCAGGGTGTGTTCAGCCAGACGTAGGGCGGCCTCTGACTGCTTCAGGGGCGTGATGTCTGTAATAAACCCCTCAATGCCCTCGATGCTACCCTGGCTCCCCAGCATCGGCGACCCTTTTTCCCACACCCACTTCTCGTCACCGCTGCGGGTTTGAATGCGGTACTCTACCTCGTAGGGCAGATCACCTGCAATCGCCTGCTGAATGGCGGCCAGCACCCGAGGCAGATCCTCGGGGTGAATGATGTCATTGTAGGCCAGCAGCCGGCCTCGGCCCACCAGATCCTCCGGCCCATAGCCCGTCAGAACATGGCAGCCCGCGCTCAGGTAGCGCATCGACCAGGCCACATCGCGGCCGGCCTGAAACACAACGCCCGGCAGCACATCAATCAACCGCTGAGAGGCTACCGCCCCAGGCCTTAGATCGGGCCAAGGCGGCTCGCCAGTGGGGCTGAGTAACGCCAAGGTCAGCCAGTGCAGGAGCGGTGTAGAGACGGGGATCCGAGTCGGCAAGTCAGGAGTAGGGGAAAGAGGACGATAGAATTCAGGATCGTGCATAGGATTTCTGTAGGGTAGGCTATCAGCTATGCCCTACCGCAGTCATTCTCAAATATGCCCAAAATTGCTGGGCAAAATGCTGGCCACCGCTACACTCAGCAGCGATCTAGGCTTCGGGAGTAGGCCGCCGCGCTGCGATCGCCTGCATTAATCTCCTCACGGCCTCCGAGGGAGGCTGACTGAGCACCTCGGGGCAATGCACCAGGGTTAGCCCCAGGGCCTGCACCGCCGCCTCGGCCGCCCCAGGCACCAGGGTGATCAGGGGCAGGCGGGCCAGGTCTGGGTGGCGAGCCAGGGCCTCAAATTCGACCAGCGGCAAGGGCTCAGATCGGTCTAAAATCACCGCCTGGGGCTGCCATACTCGGCTCAGCAAGCTGGCCTGGGCCAGATCATCGACCTGGAGCAGGCGGCAGCGGTAGCGCTGTAGCCAGGTTTGCACCGAGGTCGATAGGGTGCTGGGGCCATCCCCCGACCCCAGCGGTCGCAGCAGCAGCATCGTCAGCCCCGAGATCGGCACCGGATGACGTTGGTAGATCTCATCAAGCATCGGCCGCAGCCCCTGGGCAATGGTCTCAACGGCAAGCACTTTGTGCCCGCCGGCCACCCAGGCCTCGGCCGGCGGGTCTAAATCGTCTGCGTCTGGCCCTGCCCCTAACGATCTCAGCACCACTGACCTAGCGATCGCCAGGCATGCCATCAGGGCCTGGCGGGCGGCGGCTTGGGTGGGGGCATCGGGCAGCGACTCCCAGTGAATTAGCGTACAGGCGGGGGTGAGTCGCCCCTGCATGGCGGTCAGGGTTTGGCAACAGGGTGCGATCGCCAGTCGGTAGTCGGTGCCTCGCAGACAGCCGTAGACCTGCTCAATTACCGCCTCGCTGGCGCAGGCCACCAGCACCAGCGCCGTCGCCTGCGTTTGGCCCAGCGAGGGTGGCGCTGGCAGCAGCAGCGTCAGACGGCTACCCCAGGCAGGGGTGGTCAGCAGGCTGACCTCGCCGCCGTGCAGCTGGCTAAACCGCCGGGCCAGGGTTAACCCTAGCCCCTGGAGATGCTGAATGTCTGAGGTGCCGCTCCCCTCAGCCCCCAGCGCAGCCGTCGGCCTAAACGCCGAACTCCACAGGGTAAACCCCACCCAGCCCCCCCAGGGCTCAATCATCAGGCCGCTGGGCTCTATGCCGTGAGCCAGCAAATAGCTAAGGCTGTAGTGCAGGCTCTGCCGCAGACGTAGGGGATCAGCCATGATCCAGGATTCAGCAGTGGCCAGGTGCACCTTGAAGCCCTCTACCCAGCCCGAGGCCACAGCCTCGGGCTGGACGGTGAGAAAGCTGGTCACCAGGTCATCGGCCAGGGGCTGGAGGCTGATCCGCTCTAGGGTGAGGGTAATTTGATCTGACTCCAGACGCATCCAGTCGAGCAGTAGATTAACCAGGCCATTGAGTTTGCGAATGGCCTGGCGCATTAGGCTGACGTAGCGAAACTGGCGATCGCACAGTGCCCCCACCCGACTGTCGAGCAGCAGGGTCGACAACCCCAGCAGGGTGGTAATCGGAGTTTTGAGGGCATGGCTGAGTTCCAGGACCCAAATTCGCTGCTCACCTGCAGCTCTATCGCCGCTGCTGGGCTCGCTGCCGCGCAGGGCCGCCGTAGCCAACCAGCCCAACAGTTTGACCGGGTTTAGCATCCCTAAATATTGACCGTCAGCATCGACCATCACCAGGGTTGGGGCCGGTACGGTCTGAGCCAAGCGGCCTAAGTCAGCCAGGGCCAAGGGGTCTAGCAGCTGGCTTGCCACCACCTCCACTACCGGCTCTAGCCAGGGTTGGCAATCGATTAGCTGCGGCCCAGCGGGCTGATCTGCGGCGAGGGCTTGCCCAGGCAGCTGACGGTCAGCCAGCAGAGCCCGCTGAAACCTAACCTCGGCGGCCTCTAAACTCCAGACGTAGTGAGCCGCCCACAGCTGCCCCAGGGCCACGGCTCCCAAGGGCCGGTGCTCGTCATCTGTCACGACGATATGACTGGGGGCCGCAGCCCCTGGCTGCCCCAGAGCTTGGGTAATCTCCCCCAACGAGGCGGCTAGGTGGTAAGCCGGAACTCTGCTCAAAAAGTGATCGAGGGGCGGTAACGCCATGGGCTAATCCCCAAAGGGGTTTGAATTTCAGCTTTAGTGGGGCGGTCTGTATTCTGGCAACCACCCTTTACAATTGACAATATACTGACATCTCTAGGGCTGGCATGCTGCTCTGGAGAGTTTTAGTGGTTTTAACCTGGGCCTGGCCCAGATGCCTTTTTGTCCTGATCACCCCCTGTCGACCCTTGGTTGCTCCCCTTCAGATCTATATCCTGACCCACGGTGATCAGGTCAAGCCGGTGCCTGAGTTAAAGCTAGACCCCAGCCGATACGTAGTCCATCAAACCACCCTCCATGGCGGTGCCCTAGCCTGGTTGCAGAGCCACCCCGATCTACCCGATTGCCTCGTGGTTGACAGTCAAGTCTGGCAGCAGGACTTGCGCCCCGCCCTCATGCAGCTAGAGCTAATGCTGCCAGTGGTCGTGCTCATCGGCAAGGCAGCGACAGCGGCCAGTGGTCAACCCCAAGCCAATGCGGTGCCGATTGGCGGTGCTGAATCTGCCTATCCCGGTGCCGTTGTCCATTGCGACATCGGTGCCTGGTCTCAGCTAGAGCGAGTGATTCAAGACGCGATCCAAGAATTTATCCGGCTGTCAAACTCCAGCCAGGTTGAGCCCACTGCCGATGCGGTCAAGCAATCGGCCCCGGAGGACAGCCTGAGCGCTCAGCAGCACCGCCTGACCGAAAAGCTCAAAGCTCGACTGGGATATTTAGGCGTTTATTACAAGCGCAGCCCCAACTCTTTTTTGCGCAACATGGGGGCCGATGACCGCGCCACCTTTCTCAGCCAGCTTAAGGCCAGTTACCGCATCATTGTGCTGGCCTATTTCGCGAAAGACTCGAAAATCAACCTCAACCAGCTAATCGACGATTTTGTTGACCAGGCCTTTATGGCCGATATTTCTGTGGCCCATATCGTTGAGATTCACATGCAGCTGATGGATAGCTTTGCCAAACAACTCAAATTGGAGGGGCGCAGCGAAGAGATTTTACTCGACTACCGGCTCACTTTGATTGACGTTATTGCCCACCTCTGCGAAATGTATCGCCGTTCCATTCCCCGCCAGCCCTAGTCGTTGCAGGCGGCAATAGCCCCCCTACCGTAGCCCTCTGCCCTCACCCCTGCCTCTTCCTGGGAAAGTAAGGGAGCCGGATGGGGGCCTAGCTGAGATACTGCATGAGTTGGCGTACTCTAAAACTAAAAACTTCCCGATACAATCATCTCTGTCCTCTGCCACCCCTAGGTGTTGTATCCATGAGCTCCGTCAAAAAAACTTACATTCTCAAGCTCTATGTTGCGGGCAACACCCCTAACTCCATTCGTGCGCTCAAGACCCTTAACAATATTTTGGAGGAGGAGTTTCAGGGGGTCTATGCCCTCAAGGTGATCGATGTGCTCAAAAATCCGCAGCTGGCGGAGGAAGATAAGATTTTGGCCACCCCCACCCTGGCCAAAATCTTGCCGCCCCCGGTGCGCAAAATCATCGGTGATCTGTCTGACCGAGAGCGAGTGCTGATTGGCCTTGACCTGCTCTACGATGAGCTGCGTGAAGACGACATCTATGGCTAATATGGCGGCTAATATGGCGGCTAGCATGGCTAACGGATATGGCGGCCCCGGTTTACCTGGGCAGATTCAATCGAGGGCAGTCGGAGAACAGATCGGGGGGGATGATCTGAGGCCAAGTCGCCGGGCGATTGGTTCATCCCTCTGCCCCGGCTGGGCCGCTCAGGTCTAGCCAACTCACCGGATCGGGGTATGCTTATTTTTTCAAAATGTCTTGTACTTTAGGCTTGTAATTTACCCAGGGCAGCAGCTCTGCCTGGTCACCATTAACAACTTCCCATGACAGACTTTGATCAAACTGATTTGCAGCTCTCTCAGCGCCCTGTAGGCGTGCGAAAGATTCGCACTATGATAGAGGGCCTTGACGACATCAGCCACGGCGGCATGCCAGCTGGGCGATCGACCCTGGTGAGCGGCACCTCGGGGACGGGCAAAACCCTGTTTGCGGTGCAGTTTATCTACAACGGCATCACTGAGTTTGACGAGCCGGGGGTGTTTGTCACCTTTGAGGAGTCGCCCGAAGACATTATTCAAAACGCCTATAGTTTTGGCTGGGACTTACAGCGCCTGGTGGACGACGGCAAGCTGTTTATTCTCGATGCCTCCCCTGACCCTGAGGGCCAGGATGTAGTGGGCAATTTTGACCTGTCGGCACTGATTGAGCGCATTCAGTACGCCATTCGCAAGTACAAGGCGAGGCGGGTTTCGATTGACTCGGTGACGGCGGTGTTTCAGCAGTACGATGCCGCTTCGGTGGTGCGGCGGGAGATCTTTCGTCTGGTGGCCCGCCTCAAGCTAATGGGTGTCACCACCATTATGACCACGGAGCGGCTCGATGAGTATGGCCCGGTGGCCCGCTTTGGGGTCGAGGAATTTGTGTCAGACAATGTGGTGATTGTGCGCAACGCCCTAGAGGGAGAGCGCCGCCGTCGCACCATTGAGATTCTCAAGCTGCGGGGCACCACCCACATGAAGGGTGAGTACCCCTTCACCATCACCAATGACGGCATTAATATATTCCCGCTGGGGGCGATGCAGCTGACCCAGCGATCGTCTAATGCGCGGGTGTCGTCGGGGGTGCCGACCCTGGATGAAATGTGCGGTGGCGGCTTTTTCAGAGATTCAATTATTCTCGCTACTGGGGCGACGGGCACGGGCAAAACCCTGCTGGTCAGCAAGTTTTTGGTGGATGGCTGCAAGAGTGGCGAACGGGCGATTTTGTTTGCCTATGAAGAGTCTCGCGCCCAGCTGTCGCGCAACGCCTACTCCTGGGGAGTCGATTTTGAAGCGATGGAGGAGCAGGGGCTGCTGAAGATTATTTGCGCCTATCCCGAGTCGGCGGGTCTGGAAGATCACCTGCAAATCATCAAGACCGAGATTGCTCAGTTTAAGCCGTCGCGGGTGGCGATTGACTCGCTCTCGGCGCTGGATCGGGGCGTTAGCAACAACTCGTTTAGGCAGTTTGTGATTGGGGTGACCGGGTTTGCTAAGCAGGAGGAGGTCACCGGCTTTTTCACCAATACCACTGAGCAGTTTATGGGGCTGCACTCGATTACTGAGTCGCATATATCTACCATTACCGACACGATTTTGATGCTGCAATACGTTGAGGTGCGGGGCGAGCTGTCACGGGCGATCAATGTGTTCAAGATGCGTGGATCGTGGCACGACAAGGGCATTCGCGAATACACGATCAACAATCAGGGGCCAGACATTAAAGACTCGTTCCGCAACCTGGAGCGGATCATCAGCGGCTCGCCCACCCGAATTACGGTGGATGAGAAGAGCGAGCTATCACGGATTATCCAGGGAGTGCAGGGAGATGCTGAGCTGTAGAGTAGGGGTAGACGGCGGAGATGGCTATTCCACCAGAGTATCTCTATGGGCGCTCAACATTAGACGAGTAGAGTTGCTCACCCATGATGTAGGTGGCGACGACGGCGCGATCGCACCCCAAAATCACCAGCGAAAACAGCAGATCCTCCAGATCTTCCAGCGTTTCGGGTATGCCCCCGGCGTTGCGCAGGGCCAGCAGCGGTGTGGCCTGGGGGTCGAGCACCACAAAGTCGGCCTCTTTGCCGGGCTCAAAGCTGCCCAGCTGGTCTTCTAGACACAGCGCCCTAGCCCCGCCCAGGGTGGCGAGAAACAGCGCCTTAAAGGCCGAGAGTTTTTGGCCCCGCAGCTGGGCCACCTTGTAGGCCTCGTTGGTGGTTTGCAGTATAGAAAAACTGGTGCCTGCCCCCACATCGGTACCGAGGCCCAGCTTGACCGGGTGATCGGGGTGCTTAGCCTGCTCAAGGCGAAACAGGCCGCTGCCGAGGAACAGATTAGAGGTGGGGCAAAACGAAATCGCCGCCTTGGCCTCGGAGAGCCGCTGAAACTCGGCGTCGGTGAGCTGCACGCCGTGGGCAAACAGCGATCGCTCCCGCACTAGCCCGGTCTGGTCATAGACATCGAGATAGCCATCGTATTGGGGAAACAGCGACTTGATCCAAGCCACCTCGTTGACGTTCTCAGACAGGTGGGTGTGCAGATAGACATCGGGAAACTCGTCGAGCAGTTTTGCCGCTAGCTTGAGCTGGGTCTCGGTGGAGGTGCCCGCAAACCGGGGGGTGACGGCGTAGAGCAGCCGCCCCCGCCCGTGCCACTTCTCAATCAGCGCCTTGGAGTCGTCGTAGGAAGCCTGGGCCGTGTCGCTGAGGTAGTCGGGGGCATTGCAATCCATCATCACCTTGCCGCTGATCATCCGCAGGTGGCGGGCCTCGGCGGCCTCAAAAAAGGCATCGACTGAGGCCGGAAACACCGCCGCAAACACCAGGGCCGTGGTGGTGCCGTTTTTCAGCAGCTCGTCTAAAAATAACTCGGCCACCGATCGGGCGTAGGCGGGGTCGGCAAACTTGCGCTCGGTGGGAAAGGTGTAGCGGTCGAGCCACTCTAGCAGCTGCTCACCGTAGGCGGCCATCATGCCCGTTTGAGGGTAGTGGATGTGGGTGTCGATAAAACCGGGGACAATCAGCTGACCGCTGTGGTCAACCAGGGGGCGATCGCCCACCCTAGTGGCCAGATCAGCATAGGCTCCCCTGGCCTCGATCTGCCCGTCGCGCACCAGCAGCAGCCCATCGGCAACGTAGCGCACCGCCTGGGCTGCGGGCTGATAAAAGGGATCGCCGACACAGTCGAGCAAAGCGCCCCGAATAGCGACGCTACCCCCCTGATTTTCCGTGCTTTCCTGACTTTCCACGGCAATACCTCTAGCGACGCGCACAGCAATGCTAATGCTCGATTTTACTGTCACCTGAGAAAAATGATCTAGCCACTAGTACATGAAGGCAGAAGGATGAAGGCAAAAGGCAGAAATAGCCCCCCGATTCCCGCAAGGCGTAGTTCCAAGCATCCAGAGCATCCCCTTTCTGTCTTCATCCTTCTGTCTTCATCCTTCTGTCTTCATCCTTCTGTCTTCATC
>RECJ01000048.1 GCA_007694115.1 Leptolyngbya sp. DLM2.Bin27
CATCACAATAAATCCGGCTTAAATGGGGGACTTATTTTTCAGCAGATCCCTTAGGGCATCTCGATCACCCCCACATGTCAGCTCTATTACGCATTCGACCGTCGTGCCCAGCCGTCAGAGGCTGTGATTGATAGCCAATGTGTCAAAAGTGCAGCCTTCGTCCATGGGCACTGGTCAGTTAGAGCCGCTGACTTAGCAGGGTTGGTACAGTCCTCGGCGGCTGGTACTGTAGCCGCAGGCCACTAGAGATTCTGCCAATTTTGTGGCGCAGGCGACGCCGTCGAGCACGGGTACCCCCAAGTCGGTGGCAATCTGGGCCGAGAGCCCGGTGACTGGCCCACCGCCCAAAATCAGCACGTCGGCGTTGTCTTGGTCTAGGGCCTGCTGGCAGGCGGCTCGGCAGGCGGCGATCGCCTGGTTAGGATCGGCCAAAACAGCCCCATAGCTGATGTCGGCAATGCGAACGGAGGCCAGCCGGGTGTGCAGCCCGTAGTTGCGGGCTAGGTCGGTAATCGTTATGGCGTTGTGCGCGCCAAAGGTGACAATGCTGTAGTAGCCCCCCAGCAGGTGGGCGCTCAACATCGCCGCCTCAGCGATGCCGACTACGGGGATGGCCAGTTCGTGGCGGGCCGCCTTTAGCCCCGGATCGCCAAAGCAGCCGATAATGGCCGCATCATGACCGGGGGCGTGGGCTTTGAGGGTCGCAACCGTCTGCACGGCGGCTTCGGCAAATTCAAAATGGGATCGAATTACTCCATGGCCTGGGGCGGTAAGGCTGGCAATGGTGGTGTCGGGGGCAGCTACGGTGCGGGCGATCGCTACCATGCGATCGCTCACCGATTGGGTGGAGTTGCTATTGACCAACAGTAGTTTCATCACGGCTCCAAGTGAGTTGATAGCAGGGGCAAACAAGGGCTGCCGCTGGGGAGACAGCGCCGCAGAACTTCGTAGCTGGCTATACAGTTTGCGCCATTATTACTGTATACAGTCTGTGGGTGAATCGAGCTATGGGTGAATCAAGGCTGTTGGCCTCCCAAAAAAGGCTCTAGACACAGCAATAAAGCAGCTCTAGCAAAGTATGAAATTGGGGATGACCTAGCTCACCCTGAAGGGATTTTGACATGACAACTCTGGATTTGGTGATTCGCGGTGGCACCGTTGCCACGGCCACAGACATGATGAAATGCGACCTAGGCATTAAGGATGGTCGCATTGTGGCCCTAGCCGATCGGCTGGAGGGCGACCGGGTGATCGATGCGGCGGGGCAGTGGGTCTTACCGGGCGGGGTCGACGCCCATTGCCACCTCGACCAGCCGATGTCCGATGGCTCGGTGATGGCCGATGATTTCTATACCGGCACCGTCTCGGCCGCCTGTGGGGGCACCACCACGGTAATTCCCTTTGCCTGCCAGATGAAAGGCGGATCGCTCAAGGATGCCGTCGCCGATTACCACCAGCGGGCCGACGGCAAGCCGGTGATTGACTATGCCTTTCACCTGATTGTGTCAGACCCCACCCCTGAGGTGCTAGAGACCGAGCTGCCCCAGTTGATTCAGCTGGGGTACACCTCCTTCAAAATCTACATGACCTATGACGACCTCAAGCTCAACGATCGTCAGGTGATCGATATGCTCGCCCTAGCCCGGCAAGAGCAGGCCTTTGTCATGATCCATGCCGAAAATGCAGACTGCATTGGCTGGATGGTGCAGCAGCTAGAGCGCCTAGGCCGCCTAGCGCCCCGGTATCACGCCGCCTCTCGGCCCATGCTGGTTGAGCGAGAGGCCACCCACCGGGCGATCGCCCTGGCGGAGCTGGTGGATGTGCCGATTTTGATTGTGCATGTGTCTGGGGCCGAGGCGATCGAGCAGATTCAGTGGGCTCAAAATCGCGGTCTGAGAATCTATGGCGAAACCTGCCCCCAGTACCTGTTTCTCACCGAGGAGGATTTGGGGGGCGAGCAGGGTTTTGAGGGGGCCAAGTGTATTTGTAGCCCTCCCCCTCGGGATAAAGCCAACCAGCAGGTCGTCTGGGATGGGCTGGTGAATGGAGTGTTTCAGGTGTTTTCTTCTGACCATGCTCCCTTTCGCTACGCCGATCCGTTGGGGAAGCAGATTCAGGGCACCCAGGCATCGTTTAAGTATGTGCCCAACGGCATACCGGGTATCGAGACCCGCCTGCCGCTGCTGTTTTCTGAGGGCGTGTTGCAGGAGCGGATTGATATCAATACCTTTGTGGCCCTCACTGCTACCAACCCAGCCAAGCTCTACGGGCTTTATCCGCGCAAAGGCACGATTGCCATTGGCAGCGATGCCGATGTGGTGATTTGGAATACTGACCAGTCGATCACCCTGACCAACGATCACCTGCACCACAACGTCGACTACACCCCCTACGCTGGCATGACCCTGCAAGCCTGGCCCGATGTGGTGATCTCGCGGGGCGAGGTGGTCTACCAGCAGGGGCAATTCACCGCCGCAGCGGGGCGGGGCCAGTTTTTGCCCTGCGATCGCCCCGCCTATGCCAAACCCTACCGCCGCGATCGCACCATTGTTTAGACAATATCCTGATCTGGCCCATCCCCCTGACTGCGGGGTGGTAGGTGTTTCGTGCCTACGAACCTACCCCGCTGATAATCTGCCACATTGCTGGGCAGTTCAAGCCGAGCCATACACCGATCGTCGGCCACCGGAGCTGCCGCCGTCAGTCGCAGCGGAATCTCCCCCGCCCACACCGGCAGCCCATAATCTTCTGGCGCATCAATCGGGGGGCCAGTGCGCACCTTGGCCGAGGCTTCGGCGATCGGCAGAGCCAGCACCAAGGTTCCGGCTAGCTCCTGGGGGTTGGGCGGGCGCACCTCGGCCCAGCGCCCCGGCACCACATGGTCGGTAAACGCCTTTAACGCCGTCAGCTTTTCAGTCGGCTCATCCACCTGAGTGGCCGTGCCAAACAGCACCACCGAGCGGTAGTTCATCGAGTGGTGAAAGGCCGATCGCGCCAGCACCAGCCCATCTAGCAGCGTCACCGTCAGGCACACTTCTACCCCCTGATCGAGGGTGCGCAGCATGCGACTGGCGGGGGAACCGTGGATGTAGAGCTGGTCTTCTAATCGACCATAGGCGGTGGGAATCACAAAGGGTTGCCCTTCGACCACAAAGCCCAGGTGGCAAACCAGCCCTTCATCGAGAATGTCGTAGACCGGCTGGGGGTCGTAGCTAGCCCGCTGGGGGACGCGCTTGACTTGGGTGCGGGGGGTGGGAGAGTGGGGCATGGGGGTTTGAGAAGTAGATGGGTGGATAGGTGGATGTGAGGAGTGTTAAAGGGTGGCGGGGAGGTGGGCGATTCCAAGGCTTGACAGGGCAATTGATATAAGAATGCGTTTAGCATAGGCAGCAGATTGGCAATCCACAAGAGCCAATTTTGAAGTAAATTACCAGTCCACTTTGGCCCCATGGAGTTCACCCTGCTGCTCGACCCCCACAGCCCGGTGCCCTGCTACCAGCAGATCTACGCCGCCCTTCGCCAAAAAATTCTCACGGGCCAGCTCGCCCCCCGCCAGCGGCTGCCCTCCACCCGCGCCCTGGCCCAGAGCCTGGGGGTCGCTCGGGCCACCGTCACCCAGAGCTATAACCAGTTGATCAGCGAGGGCTATTTGCAAACGGTGGTCGGCTCCGGCACCTACGTGGGCGACCAACTGCCCGAGACTCTGCTCCATGCGCCTGACACCGAGCCAGGTCCCTCAGCATCGCCCTCGCCCTTGACGCTATCGGCCTACGGTCAGCGCCTGGCGAACTTTGCCGCCGGGCCAAGTACAGAACCCAACACGCCGATCAGCTTTCGCTATGGTCGCCCCGCCCTCGACCAGGTACCCCTAGGGATTTGGCGGCAGCTGCTGTCGCGCCGCTGTCGGCGGGCTGACTGGCTCGACTACGCCGCTGACCCCATGGGTTACGGGCCATTGCGGGGTGCGATCGCAACTTACCTCACCCAGGCCCGCGCCGTGCAGTGCCATCCCGACCAGATCTTGATCACCAACGGTACCCAGCAGGCCCTCAGCCTGGCCACCCAACTGCTGGTTTCCCCCGGCGACACCGTGGCCCTTGAAGAACCCAGCTACCTCAGCGCCCGCCGCATTTTTGCCAGCCAGGGGGCCAACCTCCATCCCATTCCGGTGGATGGGGATGGCCTGAATGTGGACATTCTGGCGGATGCGACTGGCCCGATTCGGCTGGTCTACGTCACCCCTTCGCACCAGTTCCCTACGGGGGCGGTGCTGTCGCTGCCGCGTCGGCTGGCGCTGCTGACCTGGGCACAGCGCCAGGGCGCGCTCATTCTCGAAGACGACTACGACAGCGAGTATCGCTATGGGGGGCGGCCGATTCCGGCGTTGCAGGGGTTGGGCAGCGGGCAGTCGGTGCTATACCTGGGCACGTTCTCGAAGGTGCTGTTTCCGTCTCTGCGGATTGGCTATATGGTGCTGCCCCCGGCCCTGGGGCCGATTTTTAGCCGGGCCAAGTGGCTAGCCGATCGCCAGGTGCCGACCCTAGAGCAGGCGGTGCTGGCAGATTTTATCGCTGAGGGGCATCTGGAGCGCCACATTCGGCGGATGCGATCGCACTACGACCGGCAACGGCAGGCGATGGTGACAGCATTGCAGACTCATTTTGGCGATCGGGCCACTATCCTGGGCGACAAGGCTGGGCTGCACATGATGGTGCGGTTCCAGACCGACATCCCCGATGCCGAGCTGATCGCACGGGCCGAGCAGGCGGGCGTCGGGCTGATCTCAGCGGCCCCTCAATACCTGGGCAATAGCCCCGGCCACGAGTTTATCTTTAGCTTTACGGAACTGGATGCAGATGCGATCGCCACAGGGATCGAAAAGATGTCCACTATCTGTGCCCAACTGCAATCGTGACAGCAACCCTCACAACCGATGTACGCCAGCTCAAATATGCGTCAGCTTAAAATTGATGGCGCGGCATGTCGGATCAATCGCCCCAAAGACAAAGCCGACCGCAAACCGCATTACAGGGGCAAGCGCAAGACCCATACCATCGAGAACCTGGTTATCCCTGACCGGGGGGCAAGGTGCGCTATGTCAGTAATACCGAATCCGAATTCCATACCCCCGATACCTAACAGACCAACCTGTAGGGGCAAACGGTTGTTTGCCCTGGGGAATCATAGAGGGCAACTTGATCAGCGATCGTGTCTGCAAGGCCGACAATCAGCCGATTATGCACCTGATGCCACAATTCCGGATGTTCAAGGTAGGGGTTCATACCGGGAAAGGGGTTCAGCATGGGATGACCCCACCTATCGTTGATGCTTCGCTAATTTCTCCGTTCTATCGCTGTTGCTTGGTTCAGGAGAGGGCAATCTTGCCTGCTAATTGCGATAGCGATTGTTCGTACTCTTTAGTCACTAGATCCCATGAGGAAGATTTATCCC
>RECJ01000206.1 GCA_007694115.1 Leptolyngbya sp. DLM2.Bin27
CACAATGGAACTATACCGCCGTACCAGAAGTACAGGTTGTTTAATCCACGTTCCTAAGGGCGATGAGATTTCGCCCTCACCCCCAGCCCCTCTCCCCCTGGGAGAGGGGGGCCGGAGGCATTCAAAATTCCACTCCTCTGGGGAATGGAATTTTGGGTGAAGGCAAATCTCGGCTGCAAGGGAGTCAATGGTTGCGTTTATAGCAGGAGCAGGCGAACCCGCAGCCATGGGTTCTATGGCCGGGGTGGTTTTGGGGATGATGGCATGGCCCAGGGCGAGGAGAACCCCTAAGCAAGGTGTGACCAGAACCATGCGAAGGGGAGCTTGCATAGTAGCTTCGTTGATCTGGGCAAATGTGCGGATAGCGAGAGCAACCTAGGGGGCTGGGAGGGTGACGGGCACGCTGAAGGGTAGGGTCTCTTGGCGATCATCTAATGACCAGGTGAGGGTGCCGCTGAGGGTGTAGGTGCCCGGCGGGAGGGGAGTGTCTTGGGCGGCGGCATAGTCGATTTGCAGGTTGCGATCGCCCCCGGCAATTACTGTGCTTGCGGCTTGGGTGCCGCTGGCCAGGGTGGTGCCATTTTGAGCCAGCGACCATTCTATGGCGGGGCGGGCTGTGGCGTTGCCTGTATTGGTCACCAACAGTGCAATTCTGCCGTCCTCAGGCTGCACCGTAGCAGACAAAACTGCTAAATCTGGAACCAGCTCGCCCTGCCGCACATACACGGTGATGCCAATGCGCTGGATCACTCTTACCGTTGCGGTTCCCTCGGTGCTTTCGGACAGATCCTCCAATGGTTCGGTAAAAATGATGGCGCGAAATTCCCCATCACCCAGGCTGGGCAACAGCCTCGCCACCAGCCGCACCCGCCGGGTTTGCCCTGGTTCAATTACCAACTCGCGGGGGGAAAACAACAGGTAGGGCGTCAAATCTTGCTCAGATTCCGTCAATACCTCTAGGCCATCGCGCCCATAGGTAAACGGCTCGGCAAACACCCGGAGCCGAGACGGGGTTTGGCCGCTGTTATGGAGAGTGATCACCCCCTGGGCTTGGCCCTGGGTGGTGGTTGCTTCAATCACCAAGGGGCTGACGGACAACTGCGCCATGGCTGGAGCGCCGATAGCCCCCAAGGCAAGAGCCGCACAGGCTAAGGGACGCAACGCAATAACAAACCAGCGGGGGCTAAACATGGTTATGTACCTGAACACGATCTAAAAAGACAAAAATCGAAACTTTGAGGCCAGTTCCTCTTCTGTGTAGGTTGGGTGGCGCGATAGCAGAACCCAATAAAACCTGGGCGTGGGTTCCACTTCGTTGCACCCAACCGGCATAGGGCTAATCAGGGGCAGCGGTAACCGTGACCACCACCTGATAGCTGTAGGTGCCGGATGGGTAGATTGTTGGGCACTCCACCGCCATCGAAACATCTAAGGTTGTGGTTCCGGTGGGGAAATCCACAGCGGAACCTCCACTGTTAACACTGGTGCTATTGGAAGTGGCCGTTGCCGTTCTCTTTGTTTCATCGGGATCAGTGCTCGGCCCGAGAACTAAGGTGGGAGTTGCTAGCTGCAACGTGCCAACATAGCCCGTGTCAATGGGGACTTGAAAAGTACTTGGCTCAGCAGTTTCTAGTTGATAAAAATTGCCCGTAGGGTGGGCTAACCCACCCTGCGTTAGCGTAGAAAATGTGGCCTGAGCGAGGGCAGGACGAGTCAAAAGCAAGCCTGCCCCCGACAACAAGGAGTAGCCACTATGCGGTAAATGGGTACCTTAAACCAACCATATGGAACTACTCAACCTAGTTGGGCGTGGCAACCACAGTGACAGTGAACTCATAGGTGCCAGGAAGAAGAAGGTCAGTTGATCCATAGTTCATACTAACGGCAAGCTCCCCATTAACAATACTGCCAGTCAAAGTTTCAGCTAATGCATCAGTTGCCGTAACTGGTCCGGCTGCTACACCATCAATAAGACCAGTAAAGGCAACTGATGAGTCGCTCGTAAGAGTTCCTATGGTATTAGCAGGGCTGTTGGTTACAACTGGAGCACCGACAGAAAGAGCAGTTGCAGTATTGGCAGCACAATTCAGGGTCATAGCAACAGGAATGGCAGTAGAAAAGGCCTTGCCATCAGTGAGTGTCAGTGTTTGTGCGGTAGACGCACCAAAAGTGCAACTTGTCGGCACGTTTCCGTTAAAAGTCGCGACTTGAGCATTGGCCATGCCAGTGCCCACAAAGAAGCTGGCGGCAACGAGGGAAGAGGCGATCGCAGTTGTCTTGAAAAGATGACGCATAGTAGTCTCAACTTTTTTGGGGAACTTAAATGATGGACTTGGTCGATCTATTCCTGAGGAGTTAAGACATTTTAGGTATTGGTTTAACACCTCAGGTCTGAACTCTAAAAGAGGTAATCAACCATCCCAAAAACAGAATACTTGCTAATATCATTTGTCGAACTCAGTATGATCACGGGACAAGCCTATGGATTTTCTTTTTGTCAGCAAATAATTGTTGGCTGAGATTGCTTTCCGATGCTTGCGATCTTTCTGTAAAACCCAATGTCAGTTTTTCAATGAGACTGAAAGCCTCTGAATCGCCTGGAATTCGATGATGTCAAGGCTTTTGTGTGTTTTGTAGATGCAGACACACTTCCCTAGCTTTCTTAGGATTTGCAGAGAGTCAAAGCTTCAGAGCTAGGCAATAGGGGTTTATTCTGGATAGAAATAAATCTCTAGCTTAAAGAAAAATCTATGTGTAGACCTACAAATGTATTTTAGGCAACAATATTTTGATCATCTTGTTTTAGTTCAGATCAAGAAAACTGAACATTATGACTACAAGCTGAGCGCTTTAATCATTCCGAGTTTTACCTATAACGTTGCGATCATCACCCCAGGGCATAGACTTTGTCTGGCGCTAGGGTACCCATAGCTCCGCCGATATATCAGTGGGTTGGCTTTCCCCTGACTCTACGGTTGGCGGGGAGCGATCGCACCATTAAAACTCTCCATGCCCTTAGCAACGCCGACCCCAACAATTGGAGCACCCCCATCCCGGTGCCGCCTGGGGCTGGGGGTGCGATCGCATCTGCCCATGGGATGGTGATCATGACCAAAACCGCGCTGCTGGAGTAACGACAGCCCCAAGATCCCAGGGTTCTAGCAGGGGCCATGGCCAAGACCGCAGATCTTGAACCAGAACCCTGGGATCTTTCCTCCATGCCACAGCCCCAAGATCCCAGGGTTCTAGCGGGAGTCATGGCCTAGAGACAAAGCCCGCCCCAGAACCCTGGGATCTCTGTGGGCGAACCCCAGACTGAGGAAAAAGTTTGCAATACTTTGGTAATACCCTTGTTGCTAAAGTCCCGTCGCTCTCCTAGATGCCATGACTGCCGCCAACCCCCTCCTCGCCCTCGACTACCTGCCCGGCCTAGAGTCGCTGGGGGATGACTACTACGACATCGTCGCCGCCGCCGAATTTCCCCAGCACATCCTCCGCTTTCGCAACGACGACGTAGTGCGGCGGCTCGGCCTCGACCCCGCCACCGTCAGCGACGATAACTTTGTCGAAGCCTTTGGCAAGTTTCAGGGCCGCGAACCCTTTTTGGCCCTGCGCTACCACGGCTACCAGTTTGGCGAATACAACCCCCACCTGGGCGACGGGCGCGGCTTTCTCTACGGCCAGGTGCGCGGCACCGACGGCACCCTCTACGACTTTGGCACCAAGGGATCTGGCACTACCCCCTACTCGCGCGGCGGCGACGGCATGCTCACCCTCAAGGGCGGCATCCGCGAGGTGCTGGCCTCCGAAGCCCTCCATGCCCTGGGGGTCACCACCTCCCGCGCCTTTAGCCTGGTGGAAACCGGGCAGGCTCTGTGGCGGGGCGATGAGCCATCGCCCACCCGGTCGGCGGTGCTGGTGCGCTTTAGCCAGTCGCACATTCGCTTTGGCACCTTTGAGCGGCTCGAATATCTCAACCGCCCCGATCTGATCGCCAAGCTGCTAGAGCATGTAATTGATGTCTACTACCCCGAGGCGCGGCTGTTTACCGATGCCCAGGAGCGGTATCGGCATTTTTATGGGGAATTGTGCGATCGCGTTGCCCGCCTTGCCGCCCAGTGGATGTCGGTGGGCTTTTGCCACGCCGTGCTCAACACCGACAACATGTCGATCACAGGCGAAAGCTTCGACTACGGCCCCTTCGCTTTTATCGATAGCTACGACCCCCATTTCACCGCCGCCTACTTTGACTACGCTGGGCGCTATAGCTACGGCAACCAGCCGATCATCTGTCAGATGAATCTCAAGGCCTTGCAAAAGCCCCTCAAACTGATCATGCCCGAGGCCGATCTAGAACCGGCCCTAAAACTCTTCAAAGATCGCTACGCCGCCTACTACCAGCAGCGGATGCTGCAAAAACTGGGCTTTGCATCGCTAGCCAATGACCTAGCCACCCCCCTCGTCAGCCAAACCATTGAGTTGCTCACGGCTGTAGAAGTGGGCTACCACGACTTCTTTTTGGGCCTCACCCAGCAGTTCTCGCCAGACTGGCGCGACGATGCCAGCCAAATTTTTAGCACCACTTTGCAAGCCTCAGACCCGGCGGCAGCCACCCCGCTTGCAACCTGGCGACAGACCTATCACCGCTGCCTGCAAAGCCTTGAGGCTGGGCAGATGGCAGGCGTTGCATCATTGCTAAAAGGCACCAATCCGCAAACCGTGCTGCTGCGCCCCCAAATTGAAGCCATCTGGGAACCCATCACCACCGACGACAACTGGCAACCGTTCGACAACCTGCTGCACAAGATCCAGCATCCGTTTGGGCAAGAATAGAGAGGCTAGGGGGTTGGCCTCGACCGTGGTGGGCAGTGCCCCCCCTACAGATCGGCAGGGGTGGGTATGGCCGCCCCTAGGTAAACTGAGATACATAACGTCTTCTAGATGACCTAAACCCATGGCCGACGACCCCACCCCCAGCGCTCCTACTCCCGCCGCCAAGATTTTGCAGTGCTTTAGCGGCTCCTTTGTGGCGGGCACCATCGCCATGCTGGCCTACCGCCTGATGCTGTCTATTGCCGCCAACTTTGCGGCCCGGCCCGTGCTGTCAGACAACCCAGCCGTGGTAAATATTTCGTCAGCCGTGCGCACCCTGGTGGTGGGCATGGCCGCCCTGGGGGCCGGCATCTTTGGCCTCGCCGCCGTGGGCATATTCTTGCTGGGTGTGCAGCTGCTGTTTCAGCGCCTCACTGGACGAGCCTCCACCCTGCCAGATTAAGAGATTTTTAGAAAAGAAAATTCCCGCTTTATCCAGCGACTAGAACCACCGCAGGGTGGACACGGCTCACCATTCACCGTAGGGTGGGCACTGCCCACCATTAGGAAGAAAGTTTTCCAGAAGTCGCCTTAACTATCAGAAACAGCATTGAAGCTTTGACCTGCGTAACAATGAAGCAGGCAGTTTTGAGGACGCAGCGCCATGGCGATCGGGGTTTGGGTACTGGGCAATCAGCTGTGGCCAGACCAGGCGGCTTTGGCTAGCTGTGCGGGCCAGAGTGCCCCGGTTCTCTTGATAGAATCCACTGAGTTTGCCCAAGAACGCTCTTACCACCGGCAAAAGCTAGTGCTGGTGTGGTCGGCCATGCGCCACTTTGCCGATGAATTGAAGCATGCCGGGTGGGCCGTCACCTACAGCATTACCGACCACACCGAAACCGCCCTGCGCGACTGGCTCAAAGCCGAAAACATTACCGAACTGCGCATCATGGATGCGGTAGACCATCCCTTCACCGCCTGGCTGAAGGGGCTAGATCTGCCCTGTGAGCTGACAGTGCTCGACAACAACCTGTTTCTCTGGAGCACCGCCGACTTTAACGACTGGGCCGACCAGCGCAAGGGCCTGCTGATGGAGAGCTTTTACCGCGAAGGCCGCAAGCGCTTTGAGGTGCTAATGGAGGGCAAAGACCCCCTCGGTGGCCAGTGGAACTTCGACAAAGACAACCGCAAGCCGCCCCAGGGCAAGCTCAACACCCCCACCCCCCGCTGGTTTGAGCCTGACACCACCACCCAGGCGGTGATCGATAGGGTGGAGAAGCTAGAGATTGCCACCTTTGGCGATGCGACCCCCTTCAACTGGGCCGTCACCCGCGACCAGGCGCTGCAAGTGCTGGATGTATTCATTGCCGAGCGGCTAGAGACCTTTGGCCCCTACCAAGATGCGATGGTCACGGGCGAAGAGACTATGTGGCACGCGCTGCTGTCGCCCTACTTAAACCTAGGTTTGCTGCACCCCCTAGAGGTAGTGGAGCGGGCGGAGGAGGCCTTTGCCGATCGCGACCTGCCGCTCAACAGTGTGGAGGGCTTCATTCGCCAGGTGATGGGCTGGCGAGAATATATGCGCGGGCTCTACCAGTATTTCGACGCCGACTATGCCCAGCGCAACTGGTTTGACCACCAGCAGCCCCTACCCGAGTTTTTCTGGACTGGCGAGGTCGAGATGAACTGCCTACACCAGGCGATCGCCCAGATTCACCGTACCGGCTACGCCCACCACATTCAGCGGCTGATGATTCTCAGCAACTTTTCGCTGATTGCGGGGTTTACCCCCCAAGCGGTTGAGAACTGGTTTCACGCGGTGTTGATCGACGCCTACGACTGGGTGATGCAGACCAACGTGATTGGCATGGGTCTGTTTGCCGACGGCGGGCTGCTGGCCTCTAAGCCCTACGCTTCGTCGGCCAACTACGTCAACAAAATGAGCGACTACTGCAAGGGCTGCCGCTACAATCCCAAGGCGCGCACCGGAGCAGACGCCTGCCCGTTTAACTTTTTTTACTGGGACTTTCTCCACCGCCACCGCGACAAGCTCCAAGCCCAGGGCCGCATGAGCTTCATTCTCAAGAACCTAGACCGGATGGATAGTGAGGAACTCGACGAAATTCGGCAGCAGGCGCAAAACTGGTACAAAGCCCACCTTTGATTTTGCTTACCCATCTGTGCAGGGATAAATCCAGTGGCTCAATCGTTTGTAGAGTGGGCGAGAAACCCGGTTTCTGAAGAGGACAAGTTGTGTTTTGTGACGGTTTGGCAGTGCGATCGCAGCCTCCCCAGTCCAGAAAGTTAGAATTCAAAGGCGAATTCCTTCGAGAGATCCCCCCTGCCCCTGGTAAAGAGGGGTAACGGATGCGACTCCTACAGCGAAAAGCTGGGGGATCGATGCTGACCAAGGCTCGTCTCAACGCAACGAGCAACGCCGTAATCTTGACTAAACACTATGGTTCAAACCGTACCTCAGACCCCAGCTAGCACCCTGCCCGCCGATAGCTACGTGGTGGTGGGTCTGGCCACCTGCTACCTGCGCCACGAGGGCGAAACCCTTGAAATTCAGGTGTTAGAGCCCATCCCCTCGGCCTACCTGCAATCGGTGCTCCAGGGCATCCCCACCTCCTATACGGCCATCTGCGGGGCCACCCTCGCCCAGGCCCAGGCCCTCGACCTACCCGAGATCGCCGCTGCCCCAGCCCAGGCCTGCGCCGACTTTGAAGAGCGCCTTCAGGCCGCCGCCCGCACCTACCAGTCTCGACCTGAGGCGGTGAACCTGGTGCCCGTGGGCACCGTCAAGCGCGACCTCAACTACTCCACCGAGCGCAAGCGGGTGCTCAACAGCCAGCGCAAGATCTCTAAAAACGATAACGTCAAGCAGCACAAATACACCCACGAAGTGCTGTAAAGGTCTCAAAATCAACGCTGCTGGGGTTTCCCAGCAGCGTTGATTTTTTAGATGGGCACGATGGATCGCTGGCAGGTGGGGCAGATGCCGTGGATCAGCAGCTGGCAGTCGAGAATGTGGTAGCCCGAGCGATCGGCGGTTTTGGCCCCCACCTTGAGCACCGAGTCATTTTTAAACTCGATGGTTTTGTTGCACCGCACGCAGATCAGGTGGTGGTGGTGGTGGGGGGCGGGCTGGTTGATCTCGTAGCGCTTTTGACCCTCGGCTAGCTCTAGCTCGCGCAAGATGCCCATGCGGGCCATCAGCTTGAGGTTGCGGTAGATGGTGGAGAGGCTAATCGGTTCACCCTCTTTCTCCAGCAGTTCGCACAAGTCTTCAGCGCTCAGGTGAGTACTTTCAGGCAAATTCTGAAAGGTTTTGAGCATGGTCTCTCGCTGGGGAGTCATGCGCCAGCCGCGCTCATTTAGCTCGGCTTTAAGGGCTGATGGAGTGTAAGCAGCCATAGCCTAATCTCTCCCCGCTAAATTTCAATAATTCATCCTTAATGAGAATACTAGCGAATTGTTGGGGGTACTTGCAATAATTTTTCACTATTGAGAATGACTCCGAAGACGGCTTTAGCTGTTGTTCAGGTCTGCGGGGGCGCGGGCCGCAGTCACTAGGGTAAGCGCCGCCAGGGGAGCCGTGACCGCCCGTAGGATGCCGGGGCCGAGGGTAACGGGCTGAAAGCCAGCTGCGATCGCCCTCTCCACCTCAAGCTCAGTCCACCCGCCCTCTGGCCCAGTGGCAATCACGGCGGGGAGCGTGGGATCGCTGGCCTGGGCCACTGTCAGCAGGTGGGGTGCATCGCCCCGCGCCACGCAGATCCATCGGGCTGCTGCGCCCGGCTGCTTGAGATAGTCGCGCCAGGCGATCGGCGGCAAGATCTGGGGCAGCAGCAGCCGTTCTGACTGCTCGGTGGCTTCGGCGGCAATCCGCTGCCAGCGCTCCAGCTTTTTGGGGTTGGGCTGGTGCAGAGTGCGATCGCTGATTACCGGCTGTAGGATACTCACCCCCAGTTCGGTGGTCTGGCGCACCACCTCGTCAAAGCCACTGCCCTTGGGTAGGGCGATCGCCAGGGTGATCGAGGCCTGGCTGATCCCCGGTGGGGGCGGCGTCGGTACCAGGGTCGCCACCACCGAGTCTGCCGTTAGGGTCGCTACCCACTGCTGCCCTTGCCCATCAAGGGCAATAAACTGCTGCCCCGACCCCAGACGCAGCACCCGGTATAGATAGTGCTGCTGGGTGCCATTCAGGTGTAGCTGGTCAGCCACCACCTGGCTTGGCTCAACCATCAACCGCTGCACAGATCCTCCTGATCAATCTTCATCCGCTGCTTAAGCATTAGGCCAATTTTGACAGCAAAAATACTGAAGGATTTTGCTGCTCTTTGAGGGCGTAGGGTGCGCCCCTACTGTGAACTCCGAACCGCTGTTCAGACCTTGCCCCCAATACTAAGGCCTCCAGCCCGAAAGCTGGAGGCCCTTGTTTTTAGAGATTTCAGTATAGTACGTCCCACATAAGAACCTTGCGGCTCATGGCTAATATAAGTGGATCTATTTAAAGAAGCCATAAGTCCTGTGTAAAGCTTCGCTTAAGGTTTGCGGGATTTACCGAGACATCAACGCTATCCCTTGAGCTGTGGGTGTTGCGCCCCTTGGCTCCAGGGGCTCTGGGTTGACGGTGTCAGGTTTACGGTTCACAACACCTGCTGGGGGTTTGGGTTCACAGCAAAACCCGTCAACCGTCAACCGAGTACCGCAAACCGCATACCCAACACCGTCCGCCCTCAAAGCCCCAACACCCCCACCTCGTGCTGCCGGGGCACAATGTCGAGCACGTCGAGCTGGGCGCAATATTTGAGGTCGGCCTCATTGTCGAGACCCAGCAGGCGCTGGCCGTGGCTAGCGTAGTGCATCAGGTCGAGCATTTGGTCTTGCCACTGGAGATAGAGGCTGACGGCGGCAATGGTTGCGTCATTGCCGGCCAGGTCTTTAAACGTTTGCCCAGTGGCGGCAATCACCCCGTGGATGACGGCCCCGGCACAGACGGTGTCTTCTAGGGAGTAGGTGCCCTCCCAGCCCGAGCCGACTAGCCACACGGTCTCTGGGTTGTGGGCCAGCAAGAAATTGACCACCGCCAGACGGGTGGTGAGGGCGGCGGTGATCACCATGGGGGCGTGCTCAATGCGCTTGAGGCAGCGGGTGCCGTTGGTCGTGCTCATAAACAGCCGTTTGCCGCCAGAGCGCTCGGCAGAGTGGTCGAGGGGAGAGTTGCCCAGGTCGCAGCCCTCGACCTTGCCGCCGCCTCGTTCGCCTGCCCGCAGGCATTTCTCAGCGGGCCAGGTCGCACTGGTCGCCAGCAAACTATCGATGTCGCTAAACACCTGTATGGCCTCGGCCCCTGCTGCTAGCGCCGCCGCCATGGTTGAGGTGGCCCGCAGCACGTCAATCGCGATCGCACAGTCAGGCGCACCCTGCTCAGGTACTTCTTCAGGAGTATGGAATAGGAATAACTTCACGGCAGAGGATTTTGTTTAGGGTTTTTATGGATCAAAGCTTGGGCCACCTGACGGGGGCAGCAACATCTCATTCTATGCGGGGAGTCGCCCCATTATTGATCAAAGATTTAGACCAAAAATCTGAGCCAAAAGTTTAGACAAAAAACTCGACAAAACCTTAGGGTCAAACGACGGGTCAAAGAAAAGGAGCACCTTTGGGGTACTCCTTAGCTTGTGATTCTGCCGTTCAGCAACTGGGCAGTCTAGGGCAACCACTCCAACACTGCTTCGTCTTTGGTGTTAGTGCGGCGCGAGGGGGTGGCGCGGTCGAAGGTCATGTGGATGGCGCGAGTTTGCTCGCCATCGGCCGCTACCGCCATGATTGGATAATCAATATTGCCATCTTGGAACGACATTTGGAACCGGAAGGTGCCATCGGAGTTGAGCTTGATGGGCTGGCCGCCGATGGTTACCGTGGCGTCAGGCTCGGTGGCCCCGTAGACAATCAGCTCGGCGTCGGCCACCAGCCAAAACTGGCGGGGGCGAATGGGCGGAGCCGAAGCCGAGAAGCCTGCCCCTGACATGGTTAACCCTGCCCCTGACATGGTTAACCCTGCCCCTGACATGGTTAACCCCGCCTCTGACATGGTTAACCCCGCCCCTGACATGGTCAATTCGCCAAAGGCACCGATGCCTGACATGGTAGGCACCGCCGCGCCGGGCACCGCCGCCGCAGGCATCGCCCACAGCCCGGCCCCAGAGGGGAATACGTAGGAGCTAATCGCCTTTTCGGGAGCCATAGAGCCTGGTACGTGAGAGCCCGGTACGTGCTGCATGGAACCAAACAGAGACCCGGCGACCCGCTGGGCCTCGGTTGATTGGGTCATGGAGTAGATTTTATTGTAGATGGCGCTGGCGCTCTCGGCGGCGCGCTGGCTGGGGTGCTTGAGGGTAATTAGCGTCTGGCCCCGCAGGTCGGCCTGCCAGTCGACGGTCATAAAGTGATCTTCGACCCAGTCGGAGGGGTAGACCGGCGGAATGTGAACCGGTAGTGATCGCGCCAGCACCAGCCAGCGACCGTCGTTGCAGAGGTAGCCGATCTCGGCTACGTAGTCGCGATCGCTCACCGGAATTGGTAGGTACCACTCCCGCGCCATTTCGTCGCACTCGTACTGCTGCAGGCTGTGGGGAGTCTGGGAGGTGACATCTATGTCGGTCACATCGTAGAAGCGTAGGGCTAACCGTGACCCACCCTGCCGCCGCAGTTCGTCTTTTTGGGTGTGGGGAATGTCCCAGTAGCAGTAGGCCCACTGGGGATCGCGAGGCATCAACACAATACGGCTCTCACCGTAGCCGCTGGGCAGATCAGACAACCCCTCATCCACCGTTGCCAAGGCCTCTACCGGCAGCGGTGCCGGGGGGCGCGAGGGCGACTCAGCCGCAGCGCTGGCGGTGACCGGGGTTGGGGCCGAGACTGGGGCCGAGACTGGGGCCGAGACTGGGGCCGAGACTGGGTCTGGGGCCGAGACTGGGGCCGCCCCCAGACTGCGCTTGGCATCAATGGCCTGAATTGCCTCAATCAGCTCAGCCTTGCGCATGCGGCTGTAGCGAGACACCTCATACTCGCTGGCCACCTTGCGGAGCTGCCGCAGGGTCATTTCCTCTAGGGGCGGGCGGGGTGACGACATAGAGCACTCTCCTTAAGTTTAAAGACCAGTACAACAGCAGATATAGCGGATAGACTCGGTGGTGCAATCAGCCGCTTTGCAGCCTGCCCTACCCCAGCCAGGCGTGATCCCAGCTCCCTTAAGGGCTGAGCGAACGGGGTGCGACCAAAACAGCACTGCGGCTGACTAGATGCCCTAACGACGGACTTTGAACAGAGTTGGGGATCAGCCGTTGCTCTGTAGCATGCCAAAATCAACCGCCGGGATCAAGCCCATACCAAGGCCTTTCTGGCTCTGTGAGCGAGAGACCAGGGGTTTGGGGATCAAAATGTCATGAAATCATAATACATTGATCCCGCTGCGTATGATTGCGTCATGAAAATATGACAATTGAGAATGGCAATTGAGATCGCTGAAGGTTTGCCTGGGGCTGATGTTCTGGCCTGATCCGGCGTCAGAGCCCTGGCACCGGATCAGGTTTCTATCCCCATTGGCTATAAATTTGGCCCAGGGGCGATCTGTGCCGCTTCCCCTGCTAGAGTTTGGGGAATGGGGCGAAGAACTTGCTGCTCCGGTTTTGGTTGCGTTGTTTTGGTTGTGTTATTGATCTGTCCATGACCTCTGATCCTGCTGTTCCAGCTGAGGCCAATGCGCCCACCCCCAGGGGTAGCCGCCTGATTAGCCGACTGCTGCCCCCCGCTATTCGCCTGTGGCTGCACACCCAGTTTGACCATCTTGAGGGGCTAGAGTTTGCCATTGACGGCCAAGATCGGCAGATTTTAGGGGGCTATTTACCGGCGGTGATGGTGACGGCGCACCAGGCCGTATACCAGGGATTGCATGTCAGCCAGGCCCAGGTCAGCGCGGCCGATATTCGGGTCAATTTGCCCCAGGTGCTGCGGGGTAAGCCGCTGCGGCTGTTGCAGCCGTTTCCGGTGGCGGGTCAGGTGACGGTGCTGGCCGAAGATTTGCAGGCATCGCTGCGATCGCACCTGCTGGGCCAGGCGCTGCAAGATGCGCTCAAACTGCTGCTGGCGGGGGCCGAGCCCCAGATTTCCCCAGCGCCCTGGCTGGGGGATAGCAACACCGCCCAGGCGGCGATTACCCTGGGGGCCGATCGGCTGACGCTGCGGTGGCCAGGGCCAACCCCGGCAGCCGATAGCCTAGAGCTAACGCTTAACCTCACCATGCAGGCGGGGCGGCAGTTGTGCCTGTGTCAGCCCGTCGTCACCCAGCGCTCTCCCCAGGGCGAACTGCGGCCGCCCATCGCCCTCGACGATATGACCTTTGACCTGGGGCCAGAGGTAGATATTCGCCAGCTCTCGGTTACTCCCCAGGGGATTGATCTGGTGGGTACTGTGCGCGTGATTCCTGCCGACTGAGGTATTTTCTCGAAAAAAACGTCTTTGCATGGGGCAAACAACCGTTTGCCCCTACGGGGTAGCCGTTTGGGAATCGGGGGTATGGGACTCGGATTTGGTATTACAGCGCTATGGGGGCCTAGGGGCGGTACCCTTTGGCCTTGGCGGGTTTCTCGGGCAGGTTGCGCGGCGGCACTGCCCGACCTTGGTAAAACCGTTGCTCTAAGCGACCCAGCCCGGCCCAGGCCGCAGCCGTGCCCAGGGGCAGCACCGACAGCATGACGGCGGCTAGCCCAGAGACATAGCCGTTGGCCAGGCCCACGGGCACCAGCGACCAGCCCACGGCGCTCACCCCCAGCAGCCCTCGCCGGAGGGTTTGAATGCGCCTTAGGGCCGTGCTGCAGCTGCGGCAGTGCTGGGTGTGGGACTGGTAGCGATCGAGCAACTCGGCCTGGCTCAACGCTGGCCCTAGGCTCTGGCCGGGGAAGGGGTCGGCCTCAAAGTTGCTGACCCAGTTGCGAAAGGCCAGCACGTAGCGATCGGCCTGGGTGGGCAGATAGCAGGCCTGGGCGTAGGTGGGGCTAGCTTTCTCTAGCTCGCGCTCTTGCAAATGCAGAAAGATCTGGTCGTCTTCGAGCACGCCGTTGTTGCCGATGTGGCTGTACCAGCGGGGGGTGAGGCCGATGACGGTGGCCGGAATTTTAGACGAAAACTTAAAGGGAAAACGGGCAAACAGCCGACATTTGCCCTTGCTGATCGGGGTGGCATAGACCACGGTCAGGGTGCGGCCAAACTGCTTAGAGGTGAGGTCGTGGTACATCAGCGCCGGGGCCACAAAGGTGGTGTGCTGGGTGCCCAGTTTGCCTTTGCGGGGGCCTTCGGGCCAGAGACCCCGAAAGCCCTGCTTGCCCGCTTCTAGCACCTCCATGACCATCGGGGCGGCGTTTTCTCGCTTGCCGACGGTTTTGTGGTGGGTGTAGGGAATATGGCTGACATCCAGCACGTTTTCGAGCAGGGTGAGGGCGTCGTAGGGCAGATCACGGAAGGTGTTGAGCACGACCCAGCCATCGGGTTCTGCGTCTACCGGGCCGACGATGGGCACTTCGACCTGGGGGGCATTGTCGGCTTTGCCGGGGTAGACAAAGAGCAACCCCTGGCGAATGGCGGTGGGCAGCGCCTGGGCGCAGGCCCGAGGGTTCTGGTGAATGGGGTGATCGGCGGGCTGCTGGGGAATGTGGGTGCAGGCCCCGTCACCGGCAAAGGCCCAGCCGTGGTAAGGGCACTCTAGCTCGCCGTTTTCGTTGACTCGCCCCTCAGACAGGGGGGCAAGGCGGTGGGGGCACTTGTCTTCAAACACCCGCCAGGCTTGATCGTTGGGGCTCCACCAGATGACGATGCCTCGGTCTAGCAGGGTGAAGCGGGTGAGCTGGTCGGTGGCGAGATCGTCGAGGTAGGCGACGGGATACCAGGCTTCGGCCCAGTCAAACCGAGCGGGGTCGGGGCCACCGGCGGGCAGGGGGGCGGCACCCGTAGACGGGGGGGCGATCGCAAGTGACGTCATGGCAAAATCCTGGCGGTGATCTGTTTACATTTTGCAACATTTCTGCCGACTCTGGGGGGCGGGCGGGTTGACTGGGGATGTGGGGCCAGCCAACAGCGCCCATTCAACAGCGTCTATTTAGATATGATAATTTTGCCCTAGAGAAATTGAGGGGCAGCTGCGTGGCCGCTGGTCATGGGCACACACCAGCCATTGAAGCTTTGTGGCCTCTGCTGCCCCTCAATCCTTGGCTGGGTGCCGCCGGTTTCTCACCACTATACCTAAGCAATGACGCGCGATTTACCTGGTCAGCCAGTCATTAGTCAAGCCCAGATTTTAGAGGCGATCGCCACTGTCTGCGATGCGATCGCATTGGTTCAAGACCTCGATGCCCTTTTGCAGACCGTGGTCGATACAATGCGGGCGCTGCTCGACACCGATCGGGTGCTAGTCTACCGCTTTTTGCCCGGCGACGACGGGGTGATTGCGGCGGAGTCAGTGGGCGACGGCTGGCTAGCTCTGCAAGGAGAGCTGATCTACGACCCCTGCTTTGAGGGGGGCTGGGGCGATCGCTACCGGCAGGGTTGCACGAGCATGGTTGAAAATATTCACAGCAGTGATCTAAGCCCCTGCTACCGGGCACTGCTGGCCCGCTTGCAGGTGCAGTCAAACCTGGTGGTGCCGGTGTTGGCTGGCCCCAACCTGTGGGCGCTGCTGATTGCCCACCACTGCCGCAGCCCGCGCCGATGGCATCAATCGAGCCGCGATCTGATGCAGCACGTGGCTCGCCAGCTAGGCCAGGGCATTTATTTACACGACTTGCAGCAGCAGCTGCGGCTGGCTCAACGGCGAGCGCCAGAGCAGCAACAGCCGCTCAGCCAGCCAGAGCAGCTGTTGCTGCTCTTTGCCGACTACGTAGAGCAGCTCTTGTTTGTGCGCGATGCCGGGTCAGGGCAGTTTTTGTACCTTAGCTCTGCCTACGAGCGGATCTGGGGGCGACCCCGAGACGACCTCTACGAAAACCCCAACAGTTGGATCGACTACATTCACCCAGAGGATTTGCCCCAGGTGCAAAGTTCCCTAGGTCAGCAGTTTGACGGTCAGTCGGTGCGGCGTGAGTACCGGATTGTGCGACCTACGGGGGAGGTGCGCTGGGTGCAGGCCCATGTGCGAGTGGTTGAAGGTGACCAAAACCAGCCCCGCTATATGGTGGGCTGGGCCGAAGACTGCACCGAGCAACGGCAGCTACAGGCCAGCCTGAGAGCCACTGAAGCCATTCTCAGCCACCGTGTGGATCAAGAGCAGCTGCTGCGCATGCTCACCGCCCGCATGCGCGAAAGCCTCGATTTTGAGACTATCTTGAGTGCCACGGCGGCGGGCATCAAGGCCGTGTTTAACGCCGACCGGGCGATGATCTTTGAGATCTTAGCCAATGGTGACCGGCGCATTGCCCAGCAGTCGACCCACCCTAGCTACGCGATGGTGACCGACGCGATGATTCCCCCAGGGCCGCTGCCGAGGGACTATTTGGAACAGCTAAACCTGGGGCTGCCCCAAATTTACAACGATATTTTTGCCGCCCCCTGGCCCCCGGCGATCGCCGCCTTTTTGGCCAGTATTGAGGTCAAGTCGGCGATGGTGGCCCCCATTGCTCACCCCGTAGGCGGCGATCGCCAGTCGGTGTGGGGCATTTTGGTGGTGCATGCCTGCGGCGAACCTCGCCAGTGGCAGCCCTTTGAAGCTAATGTGCTGCAACATTTTGGCGACCAGCTGACTACCGCCCTGCACCAGGCCGAGCTCTATCGCCAGCTGCAAGCCGCCAACCAAGAGCTAGACCGCATCGCCAAGGTAGACAGCCTGACTCAGCTCGCCAACCGTCGCTGGCTCGACGAGTTTTTGCAGCAAGAATGGCAGCGGCTAGCCCGCGATCGCAAGCCGATCAGCGTAGTGCTAGCCGATGTCGATTTCTTTAAGCCCTTCAACGACACCTATGGCCACGCCGCTGGCGATCGTTGCCTGATTGAGATTTCCCACGCCATGCGCCTGGGGCTACGCCGCCCTGCCGACCTGGTAGCCCGCTACGGCGGCGAAGAGTTTGCCCTGGTGCTGCCCGACACCGACACCGCCGGAGCCATTCGTGTGGTGCAGAGGGTGCGCCACCACCTGCAATCGCTGGGGCTACCCCACAGGGCTAGCCCCAGCGGCGATACGATCACCCTCAGCTTTGGCATTGCCACCCAGTGGCCCACCCCAGACAGCTCAGCCGAAGGCATTCTCAACACGGCTGACCAGGCCCTCTACGCCGCCAAAAACGCCGGACGCAACCAATACCAGGTATTCGAGGGGTAGGCGATCGCCGCCAGCAGCGCGAACGTAGAATATAAACAGAGCCATATCGGGGATCAGCGCGCCAGTCAAGATCGGCCAGGTGATGGCCGGGGCCACCGGGCGGCGCAGCAGATCCAGGTGGAGCATCAGGTGACTGGGAGGGTTGATCGGGTGAGAGCCAAGCGGCCAATTTATCTAGACTGCCACGCGACCACCCCGGTTGACCCTAGGGTAGTCGAGGCGATGGTGCCGTTTTTTACCGAGCACTTTGGCAACCCCGCCAGCCTCACCCACGCCTACGGCTGGGAGGCCGATGCGGCGGTGAGCCAGGCACGGGCGGCTCTGGCCGCCGCCATCCACGCCAGCCCCGAGGAGATTGTCTTTACCAGCGGGGCTACCGAGGCCAACAATTTGGCGCTCAAGGGCATTGCCGAAGCCTGCTTTAGCCGGGGGCGGCACCTGATTACGGTGCAGACTGAGCACAGCGCCGTGATTGATCCCTGCAAATATTTAGCATCTCTAGGGTTTGAGGTCACCTACCTGCCGGTGCAGCCCGACGGCCTGATCGACCTCGACCATCTAGATCAGGCGTTTCGATCCGACACAGTGCTGGTGTCGGTGATGGCCGCCAACAACGAGATCGGGGTCTTGCAACCCCTGGCCGAGATTGGGGCGCGCTGCCGCGATCGCAGCATCTTCTTTCACAGCGACGCGGCCCAGGCGATCGGCAAAATTCCCCTCAATGTGCAGACCATGAACCTGGATCTGCTGTCGCTCACCGCCCACAAGGTCTACGGCCCCAAGGGCATCGGTGCCCTCTACGTGCGGCGGCGGCCCCGGGTGCCCCTGGCAGCCCAGCTCCACGGCGGCGGCCACGAGCGGGGGCGGCGCTCAGGCACGCTGTACCCGCCGCAGATCGTCGGCTTGGCCAAGGCGGTAGAGCTGGGTTTGGGCGAAATGGGGACCGAAGGCGATCGCCTGATCGCCCTGCGGCAGCGGCTGTGGCAGGGTCTGCAACCCTTGGGCGGCCTGCATCTCAACGGCCACCCCACCCAGCGGCTGCCCGGCAACCTCAACGTCAGCTTTGAGGGGGTCGATGGCCAGGCGCTGCTGCTGGGCCTGCGCCCGGTGGTGGCGCTGTCGTCGGGGGCGGCCTGTAGCACCGCCAGCACTGCCCCTTCCCCCGTGCTCAAGGCCCTGGGCCGAGACGACCCGCTGGCCTATGCCTCGCTGCGCTTTGGCCTGGGGCGCTTTACCACCGCCGCCGAGATCGACCGGGTGGTGACGGCGGTGGTCGATACGGTGCAGGCCCTGCGAGATCAGACATAATTTAGGCATAATGGGAACTAACTTTGGGGTTAGGGGCATTGGCAGTGAGCATGGCCCCCTTGAGTGCAACCGGTATCATGTGTGGTTACCCCCGGCAGGCCCATGGCAACTCAAGACCAAAAACTCAGCGATTTTCTCAAGCTTGGCATTGAGCAGGCACGGTTGGGCTATTTTGCGGCGGCGGCGGATCAGTTCTCCCAGGCCATTGCCCTCGATCAGACCTGCGCCAAGGCGTTTTATAACCGGGGCTGCGCCTACCGTGACCTAGAGCGCTACCACGACGCCATTGCCGATTTTTCGACGGCCCTGCGGCTGGAGCCAGCCTTTGTCAACGCCTACATTAATCGGGGCAGCCTCTATCGGCTGGTGGGGCAGCTGGGCGAGGCCCTAGCCGACCTCGACCGGGCCGTTGAGCTAGAGACGACGACCGTGAAGGCCTACGGCAATCGAGGCCGCATCAAGCTAGATCTCGAAGACTACCAGGGCGCGATCGCAGATTTCTCTGCCGTCTTGGCTGAGCAGCCCAGGTTTATTAAAATTTTGCTGTGGCGGGGGTTGGCCTACCTCAAGCAGGGCACCCAGGCGACCCTGGCTGCGCCCCGGCGCGAGGCCTACCAGGGTGCGATCGCAGATTTTTCGCGGCTGCTCCAGCATCAGCCCCACCACCCCGAAGCCTACAACTACCGGGCGGTGGCCTACTTTCAGCTGCGCAACTACTACCAGGCTACCCTCGACATCAACCGCGCCATCGACTGCCAGGTCGACTACGTCGAGGCCTATATCAATCGGGGCATGGTGCGCCATGAGCTGGGCGACTTTCAGGGGGCGATCGACGACTACACCACGGTGCTAGAGCTCAACCCCGACCTGCGAGATCGATCCTACAACCAGACCCTGGTGGGCCTGGCCCTCGACAGCCCCGACGCCACCCTGAGCGAAGACACGCCGCTCAACCTGCGCTTTCGTCTGGCCGATCTCTACGACAGTCGCGGGCTGCTGCGGGCCCAGGTGGGCGATGGGGTCGGGGCGATTGCCGACTACACCCTGGCCCTGCGGTTTAACCCCAGCAGCGGTCGCATTTTGGCCAACCGAGGCCGGGTGTTTAGCCGCCAAGAAGACTACCAGGCGGCGATTGCTGACTTTGATCTGGCCCTGGCGTTCAACGAAAGCGATGCCCTGGCCTACTGCGATCGCGGCTACGCCCTCTACTTTCTCGACGAGTGGGATCTGGCTCTAGTCGACTTTAATCGGGCCATTGACCTCAGCCCGGCTTTGGCCGAGGCCTACATTGGTCGGGGCCACACCAGCATTCGCCTCGGCCACGGGGCCAATGCCGCCATGGCTGATTTTCGCAAGGCCCTAGAGCTGTCGTGGGACAGCCGCAAACCGGAGCGATCGCGCCCGCCGTAGGGCAGCTGGAGGCCCGTTGCTATGCAGGGTTGCCGCCATGCACCGCTGAGCGAACGCGAAAACTCCCCGGTGCTCGATGCGATTGCTCGATGCGATTGTAAATGCACAGCGGCCAACAACCTGGGGTCTGGCGACCGCCGCCCCAGCCGCTTGGCGCTTCACATGTTCCCCTGGCGGCGTAAGATACAGATGGCTGATGTAGAGAGCGCAAAAGGTAACTATGGGACGCTTCAGACCTCTTTTGGGAATTTTGCTGGCGGTGGTGGCCACCTGCCTGGTGGCCTGCGGTGGCCCGGCGGCGAAAATACCGACCACCTACACCCCAGAGATTTTGCAGCAGGTAGAGCTTTACACTCCGGCTGTGGCTGCGCTGCGCGATCGGTTCCCCGAGCTAGAGGGCTACATTCAGACCAAAGACTGGGTCAACGTGCAGAGTTTCATCCACGGCCCCATGGGCGAAATGCGAACGCGGGTTAATCGCCTGGCGGGCGCGCTATTGGTCAAAGACCAGCCCCAGGCTAAGGCCCTAGCCCAGGAGATCTACACCCACCTAGAGCGTCTCGACGAAGCTGCGGCCACCAACCAGCAGGTAATTGCTGGCCAGGAATATCGCAACGCGCTGGATGACTTTGACGCCTTTTTGAGCCTGGTGCCAACGTTTCAGTCATAACTCTGCCCCTTTGAGCCGGCTGGCGGTGCCCACCCCCACAACGACCCCAATGTCCCTAGGCCTTTGAAACAGATCACCATCATTGGCTGCGGCGTGGTCGGGGCAGCGATTGCCTACGAGCTGAGCCTGAGCCCTGGGTTCCGCGTCACCGTCATTGACCAGGCCGCTGCCGGGCAGGGGGCGACCGCTGCTGCCCTGGGGGTGGCCATGGCGGTGATTAGCCACAAGGTCAAGGGGCGCAACTGGCGGCTGCGCGAGGCCAGCCTGCACCGCTACCGAAGCCTGATCCCAGAGCTAGAAACGCTGACGGGGCAGGCCATCCAGCACAACACCCAGGGCATTCTCAGCCTCTGCTTTGACGCTGAAGACCTGCCCCGCTGGCGATCGCTCCAGGACATTCGCCAGCGCCAGGGCTACCGGCTAGAGCTTTGGCAGCCGGAGGTGGTGTGCGATCGCTGCCCCCACCTCAACCTTGACCGGGTTGCCGCCGCCATTTATTCGCCCCAAGACTTTCAGATCAACCCCACAGAGTTAACCCAGGCGCTGGTGGCCGGGGCCAGGGCCAATGGGGTCGAGTTCCACTTTGGCCAGCCCGTGGTTGGGTTTGACGGGGCCGACCCTGCGCCAGACAGTCGCGTCTGTGGCGCTGTCCACACCGCGAGTCAGAGCCTGACTACCGACGCAATTGTGATCTCGGCGGGGCTGGGCACCCTGCCCCTTACCCAAACCCTCCACCAGCCCGTTGCGGTTGGCCCCGTGCTGGGTCAGGCCCTGCGGATTCACCTAGACACTCCCCTGGGGCAATCCGACTTTCAGCCCGTGGTCAACGGCAACGACATTCACCTGGTGCCCCTGGGCGAGGGCGACTACTGGGTGGGGGCCACGGTAGAATTTCCCCCCGAAACTTCCCTAGACGAAGCGCTGGCTATGCAGCCCGAAGCCGAGCGCCTAGAGGCGGTCTTGGCGGGGGCCATAGCCTACTGCCCGGCGATCGCCCAGGGCACCGTTACCCAACGCTGGTTGGGCCTGCGGCCCCGCCCCCAGGGCCAGGCTGCCCCGGTCATTCAGCCCCTGGCGGGTTACAGCAACATCTGGCTGGCCACCGGCCACTACCGCAACGGCGTGCTGCTAGCCCCGGCCACCGCCCTGGCGGTGCGTGATGCATTGGAACGACTGGGCTGATGGTTATGATGAAGCAAACACCTCTTCTGTGGAGGTTAGCTGTGAGGCTTCAGTCATGACGCTAACAATTCACGAATTAGAGAAACTTCAGGCTGAGCATCCCGACTATCGGATGGAGCTAGTGGATGGTGAGGTAAAAGTTATGAGCTCCTCTAGCTATGAGGCAGATGAGGTCTCGATTGAACTTGCGCGAGTGCTGGGCAACTGGGTACGTCCCCGCCAACTTGGTCGAGTCACCGGTTCTAGCGCTGGCTTTATACTGCCTAACGCTGACACCCGCGCTCCCGATGTTTCGTTTGTCAAAGCTGAACGACTGCGGCGTAGCCCCCGCTCCTTTGCCGAACTCGCCCCCGATCTGATGGTGGAGGCGAAATCGCCCACGGACAAACTGACAAAGCTGCGGAGCAAAATCCAAGATTTTCTGGCTCTGGGTACCCAAGTAGGCCTTCTGATCGACCCTGAGGCCCGCTGTGTAGAGGTATATCGAACCGGCGATGCCGCGATTCTTTTAGGTGACGGCGATCGGCTCACCGTGCCCGACCTGCTGCCGGGGTGGGAAGTGGCCATCGCAGACCTATGGCCCTTGGTGTTCGAGTAGGCCCAAAGAACATCCCAGAGAACATCCCAGAGAACATCCCAGAAGACAAGCAGAGGCGCAGCTGGGTGCTACGCCTCTTACAGAAATTCAGGCAAAAAATCAGGCAAAAGTTGAGATGAGGATTTAGGCAGGGGTGCCTTGGGCCTAGGCCGCTTCCATCCAATCATAGATTTGCTCTAGTTGCTCTAGGGTCACTAAACCGTACTGCCAAAGGATCATAGGCAATGGCCCAGGGTCTTGCTCGCTGTGCTTCAGGGCCACTTTGATCGAAGCCGATGAGATGGCTAAATCGTCCTGTAAAAACTGAATTAAGTTGGGTTGTACGCTCACCGTCATCAAGACTCACCTCCTTAGGGGGCGCTAGGGTTTGCAGATATTGCCCACGATTTTACACAAGGATGTCTCTGTGGCAACATGAATTTCTCGCGAATTGACGAAACTTTGGTTACATCGCGGCGGCTAGTCTACTTAGACCCTGATCCTAGCTATCTTTGAACGATTTTGGCCGTATACGCCGATTGAGTGCCGCAGCCGCAGCCAGGGATCTCAGTCAGCAGGTACCCCTGGCTGTCATCAAACATGCCCAGCCTGAGTCAATTCGCTCGGTATCGGCTTTACAGAAGGTTGAAACCCTTAACAATTGATCAAGAAAGTGAAAACGGTGCTCCACGGCAGGCTGCCCCCTAGAGAAAACCGTCGGTGTCCTCCAGTTGGGGGCCGTAAAGCAGGCTGGCGCAGGCGGCAGGCGGCAGTAATGCCAAATTCTTTTCGGTCACCCCGATTGGACAGGGCAAACGCCATTGAGTCTTTGGCTCGGCTACGGCTACGCTCCTACGGCTTGGCCCTGGGGGAATCTTGCACCCTGCCCTGCCGCCTGCTGACCCTAATCAACGTGAGTTCGACAACTAAAAAGCGGCTTGTGGCAGGGCTTTAAGCTGATCATCT
>RECJ01000047.1 GCA_007694115.1 Leptolyngbya sp. DLM2.Bin27
CTTCGATGACGTCTTGCCACAATGGAACTATACCGCCGTACCAGAAGTACAGGTTGTTTAATCCACGTTCCCAAGGATCAGGATTGATGAAAAGATAGGTGCAGCAAGTCCAGATCGAGATCCGGCGTTGTCCTACAGACCGCAATCTACGCCTGGACTTGGATGAGGTTTAAAATTGCATAGGCTCTCCCCATGACCGAAGACCCCTCTTCCACAGCACCCGCAGCGCCCCCTCTGACAGAACCCACCCTGCCCGCAGGCCCCAGTTTTGGCCTCACCTTTCTCTACTACTTTTGCGGTACGGCCCTGGTCACCACCCTGCTGGCGGTCAAATCGTTAGGCATTGGCCTCGACACCGGCATCCCCAACCAGTACGGCATTGGGTTTGGCATGATTGGCGGATTGTTGGGGGCCTTGGTCAACCGCAGCACCACCCTGACGCTGCCCATCAGCAGCCAAAAAACCTTCAAGCGCGAGCTAGATACCGCCCTAGCCGATATGGGCTACACCGAAGTTGAAGACCCCAACTGGCTCGACGGCATTTCCGTCTACCGTCGCCCCTTCGTGCGTCAGCTGCTCTCAGGCCGCATCTACGTGCTGATCACCGACAAAAAAGCTCAAATCAGCAGCCGCAAGCTGCACATGGGCGGCATTAAAAAACGGCTTGAGGCCAGTGGCATACGATAGAAGGGAGAGATTAAAGTTTTGAGTTTTGAGTTCTAAGTTTTGAGTTCTGCCCCCCATCTCCCATTCAAAACTAAACACTCAAAACTCAAAACTCCCCCATCTCCCTATCTCCCCCACTCCCCATCTCCCCCACTCCCCCAATGCCCCGCAAACAAAAATACCCTCACCTACTCGGCTCGAAATGGACGGCTCGCCAAAAGACCGAGGGCTGGCGGCACTTTCAGGTGGCCAACCGCAGGCAAGAAGGCCCCTGGGTATTTGCCGAACTGGTGGCCTCCTGTGACCCTACGGTGCGGCTGTGGATCAACGCCAAGCAGCTAACAAATCGGCTGCTGTGGCAGCCGGGCTGGCAACCCCTCAACCAAATGGCCCCCGAGGGTGAGCCCGAGCGGGAACCCGAAGAATTCTTCTGGTTAAACTAGGGGTTAAAACCAATCAGGTCGCCACGGCTAAACCACGCAGACCTTAAACGCGTTAGAGTCAATAGAGGCAAAGGTTGGCCAGGGGACAGTAGCCCGGAGGACAAAAGCTATGTGGCATGTCGTTTACATCATCGCGTTTGCGGGTTTGGCCATAGTGGCGATCGCAAATTTGGTCAGAAATTTAATGGTGCTCGGCGGCAACGCCCGTAACCCCCGGCCGGTTAGACCTTATAGTGGTGGGCCGCAAACCCCCGAGGGTGATCGCCCCATGCCCCACCCCGAGCTGCTCGACCAAGACGGTCAGGTAATTCGCGAACCGCTGCTGGTGATGCGCTCGATCTCAGTCAAAGACGCCCGCGAACAGCTGGATGCCCTCTACAATGGCACCCCCACCGACGACGCTGACGATAGCGCCCCCGACTCTGACCGGTAGCATTCTCTGTCGCCAGCACCTGGGATGGTGTATTGCCGCGCGGATGCACCCCACGATTGTCATCCTTCGGGGTGCCGCACCAGCCGTACGGGCGATTGATGTAATTTGACCATCGGCTAATTGGGTTGAGTGGCAGGCGTTGGCAAGCCCGCCACCAGGGCCTCTACCAGCTCTAAAAACCCGTCGACCTCGGCGGCCTGGGTGACCTGGGCGGGGCAGTGGCTGAGGCGCTGCCAGTAGTCTTTAACGTTGGCCACCCCCACCGAACAAGGGAAAATCGCCGGGTCAAACATGCTCTCATCGTTGGGGCTGTCGCCCAAGGTGACAATGTCGGCGGGGGAGATATCGGCAAAGTGGACCTGCGCCATGCGCTGCAAGCCCGCTGCTTTTGATTGACCAGGTTTGTAGAGGTGGCACTGCACGGTGCTGTAGGTAAAGCCCCAGCCCAGGGTTTGGCAGAGCTGAGCCATTTCGTCGAGGTCGGTCTGGGTGAGCCCGGTGAGGTTAAAGGTCCAGTCGGTGAGGCGAAAGCGGTTGTCGTCAGACTCTTGCAGCTGGGGCCAGCGCCACTGCAAGTGGGCAAAGGCCTCTTGTAGCTGCTGACGGTGGGCCACCAGGTCAGAAATCTCGATTAGCGGCTCTGGGGGGCCAGCCTTGGGGAAGTACATGCCGCCGTTTTCGGCCATGGCCCCAGTCACGGGCAGGTAGTGGGCCAGCCCGTTGACCCAGCCCGCCGACCGCCCGGTGACAATCACCACCGGCAACCCTGCCGTCTGGAGCCGCTCTAATCCTTGCAGTAGGGCAGCGGTAAACTTACCCTGGCGGGTGAGGGTGCCATCCATATCGGTGGCCAGCAGTTTTACCGCCGGAAAATCTAAAAACCTAGGGGTAGGGGTTGATTGAACTTCGCCCATCGGGTCTACACTTTGTGGTTACTGCGGGATATTTTTGCGGTCTAGGCGGTCACGATCGCCAGCAATGGCCGCCAGCCACCACCACCAGAACGCTATGAGCACGTTAGCACCCGATCAACGCAACTACTACTACCTACTGGAAGGGGGCCGAGCGGGGGTGCACAAGCCAATTTTGGCGGCTCTCTACGCCGTGCACAACGAGCCCCGGCTCACCGATGGCGAAACCGGCCTGGGCATTGCCCCGGCCAATCAGCTGGCGATGGCCGAGATCGATACCTTTGCCGCCCAGGTGCAGTATGCGGCCAACACCCTGCGCAGCCTCACCCAGGGGCTGATTGAGCAGGGCTGGACCGGGGCCGACCTTTGGGATGCCAATGTGGGGCGCTACAGCGAACGCTTTCTCCAGACGGTGGCCAAGGGCTTTACCCCAGGGTTGGGCGATCGCGATGCCGCCCAGCTCGAACCCAGCGACCCCGCTGCCCTGCTGCAAGCCTACCTAGAAGACATCAGCGCCGACTACAGCGGCGCACAGTTGCCCCAGAACCTGGCCCAGCTCGACCCGGCCCTGCTGGCCTTTGCCGAGCGGGTGCCACCCAACTACGGTCGCCTCGACTTTCAGCGCCAGGCCCTGGTGGAGGCGGTGCGCCTGTGGCGGCAGCTCAACACGGCGGCGGCGGTTTACGAGGTCTTGAACGTGCCCGTGGTCGACCAGGTGCCCGACGAAGCCACCCTCGACAACGCCCTGGTGGCCTTTGTGCAGTCTGCCGGGCGCTACTACGCGGGCTACCCCAACCAGCGGGAGGCGCTGATTCGCCTGGTGCGGCTCTGGCGCGAAATGGACTCGCGCGAAGAGGCCATCGAGTGGCTGCTCACCCACGACCCCTTCGCCACCGAAACCAATCTCGACATTGTCGATCCGGCCCTGATTGCCTTTGTGCAAAAGATTCCCCAGGCCTACAGCGGCCAGGGCGACCAGCGCTTTGCCCTGACCGAGGGCTACCGCCGCTGGCACGGCCTCGACTCGCGCACCACCGCCATTCAGCAGCTCGGGGTCAACCCCGACGACCTGGTGCAAAATGCCGAAAACCAGGCGGCCCTGATGGCCTCGGCCCGCACCCTCGACCGCGCCCTGCTCGACTTTGTGGCCAGCATTCCCACCCACTACACCCCCACCGAGACCCAGCGCGAGGCGCTGCTTCGCCTGGTGCAGATCTGGCGACGGCTAGAGGGGCGCATTCCCACCATTCAGTCGCTGTTTGAAGATGTGCGGCGGCTAGAGCGCGCCGCCCCCTCATCGCCCGAGGCCATGCCCGCCCCGCTGCCCGCCCCGCCGCCGCCCCGCCCCCCTCGCTGGACGCCCAACAATATTCAGCTCGACGCCAGCATTGTGCCCAACGGCAATTTTACTTGGTCAGAGGCGACCCGGGGCGGTGCCCGCCTGCCCCCCGACCAGGCCACGGTCGATGCGATCGTGCGGATTGCAACCCTGGCGCAGCAGGCGCGCGATCGCATCGGTCGCCCGTTTTTGGTCACCAGCTGGTACCGCCCCGCCGAGATCAACCGCCGGGTGGGCGGAGCCTCCCAGAGCCGCCACATCGTCGGCGACGCGATCGACTTCTACTGTGTCGGCCTGACCGGCAACCAGATCTACTGGGCCCTCGACCCCTGGTGGCCGGGGGGGCTAGGCCGCTACGGTCAGTTTCCGGCACTGGTGCATTTAGATGCGCGAGGGTTTAAGGCGCGGTGGCGGCATTAGGGGAGTGGGAGTAGATGGGGAGTTTTGAGTTTTGAGTTTTGAGTTTTGAGTGGGGTAGGTGGGTGGATGGGTGGATGCGTAGGGGCAGACCTATGTGTCTGCCCTGGGGTGCTTGAAGGGGAGGTAGGGGTTTTACCTGATGTTGGTATGACTGAAGGCGATCGCTGGGTTACGGGGGCTGAGCTGTGGGATTGGCGAGAGGAGGCATTGCGGGCGGCCCAGACAGCTGGAGTCGAGGCTGAGGAATTGGATTGGCTGCTGATGGCGGTGGCCGAGGTGGATCGGCTGGAGCTGCGGTTGGGGGGCGTTAAGCTGCGATCGCACATCCCCATCCGCTACGCCCTGGCCGAGCTAGAGCAGCGCTGGCAGCAGCGCCTGACTGAACGCACCCCCGTGCAATACCTGGTGGGCGAAACCCCCTGGCGCGACCTGCTGCTGACGGTCTCCCCGGCGGTGCTGATACCCCGCCCCGAGACCGAGCTGATTATTGACCTAGCGGCGGCCAGTGCCGTGGGCAAACCCCTCGCCCAGGGTATTTGGGTTGACATGGGCACGGGCAGCGGTGCGATCGCCCTGGCCCTGGCCCAAGCCTTCCCCGCCGCTCGCATTCTCGCCGTTGACCAGAGCGGGGCAGCTCTGGCGATAGCACGCGAGAACGCTGACCGCACCGGGCTACAAGGCCGCGTCACCTTCTACCAGGGCAGCTGGTTTGAGCCGCTGGGGGCCTACCGGGGCCAGCTCAGCGCCCTGGTGTCAAACCCGCCCTACATTCCCTCAGCCCTGCTGCCCACCCTCCAGCCCGAGGTGGTAGACCACGAACCCGCCGCCGCCCTCGACGGCGGCGACGACGGCCTCACCGCCCTGCGTATTCTCGCCGCCCAGGCCCCAGCCTATCTGGTGCCCGGCGGCCTGTGGCTAGTGGAGACAATGGCAGGCCAGGGCGCAGCCGTGCAGGCGCTGCTAGAAGCCCAGGGCTGCTACAGCGAGATTGAGATTTGTCTGGATCTGGCGGGGTGCGATCGCTTCGTGCGCGCAATTTACACGCCCTAGTACTCAACAGCAGCAATACCCCCCTATGGTCGAAAGACCTAGTGCAGCGTCAAAACTAAACATTAGGTTTCTCGTAGGTTGGGTGCAGCGGAGCGAAACCCAACAGCAGTAGGCCTTGT
>RECJ01000098.1 GCA_007694115.1 Leptolyngbya sp. DLM2.Bin27
TGGCTTGGTTGAGCAGATGCAAGTCCGTAGGATAGTGGATGTCCGCTGGTGCCACTGTCGCATCCAACAGCAGTTGACCTCGCTTCGGTGGGTCGTCGTCCGCCGATGGCAGGCCAGAGTCATCGGCGTTGTTGTCGCTCGCATCGACCGGTTCCGTTGGGGGTGGGGATGCGACCTCTGCCTCCGTAGCCCCGGCAGGAGCTGCCTCCGCGACTAAGACGGCCTGCACCACCGCCTCGTTCACCTGGTTCATGATCTCTAGACTCAACCGCTGGCGAAAGTGGGTCATCATCGACCCGTCAAACGGCGCTCGGTCACTGTACTCCGACAACCCCAAAAAGTACTGCAAGTACGGGTTCTCCCGCACCTGCTCCACCGTCTCGTCATCACTCACCCCCAGCCACTCTTTGATAATCAACGCCCCCAGCGCCATGCGAAACGACTTGGCCGGGGCCCCTCGATCCTCGCTGAACTGCGCCGCATAGCTCGATTCAAACGTCTCCCACGGAATCATCGCCGCCAGTTTCACCCAGCGATTCTTCCCCGATAGCTTGCCCCCAAATGGCAAGTAGAAGTTCTCAAAACTCAGTTGACCTGGGCTCGTTTGGCGGTACATCGGTCTCTGCGTCCAAGGATTTCAGCGGCAATGCACAATTTTCCTTGCACTTTAGCAGTTCTCAACCACGCTGAATCACCCTGTCCACTTGGCTTTGGGTACTTTTTCAGCAAGCCCTAGGTAGACGCAAACATACATTAGGTGACTTCTGGATCAGACTTACCCTATCATTCCCGCGCAGGCGGGAATCTAGAACTAAAGCCTCTCTTCCATCGGGTATCTTTTTTCTCAGAAATCGCCTTGGTACCAGACCCAGTTGCCCGCGACCGTCACCGCCAGTACAAGGCCGCCGCCAACCCAGCCGAAGGTGGGATTGTAACCGCTTCGGGCAAGGTTGGTCATCCACAGGTGGGTGAGGTCGCTGCCGATCAGGCGATCGGCGATCGCAGGAAAGAGGTACATCAACGCTGCCCCCACCAGCAGCCAACCCACCATAGAAACCAGCAGGAACACCGTTTTTGCGGGCGATTGAGTGCCGATCATAGTGGTTGCCTAAGAGAGTTAGATGCGGTCAGAGTTCGATCGCGATCGCTAGCTTTCTTCCCGATCGCGCCTGGCCTTCAGTTGTCGCAGTCCTTCCCCACTCCAGCCAAAGATAAAACCCCCGGCACCGCCTACCCCTATATAGATCCGTTCCACATGTTGATAAACAGAGCTGGTGTAGGGAGACTTGACTATCTTGCCGAGTACCAGTCCCAGGCCCAGCCCCACTACCGTCATCGTTAAGCCGCCGAAAAGCATTCTGCGCCAGTTCATGGCTTATCTCACCATCTATACAACTGTTGAGCGAGGATCGCCCACCGGCCTTGAAACTTTCTTATCCCAAATCCTAGCTGTATACCCCCATTTGTAGGGGCATTGCACTGCAATGCCCCTACGAGGTATTGGTTTTGAATCGGGGTTTTGTAAGTTGGATTGGGTATTAAACCGGATTCTCCCCCTCCTGAAACGGTTGAGCAATCGGTGGGTCAGCGTCAACGGAGATATCTGGAGTCACTGGGATATCTGGAATCATCGGGATATCTGGGATTACCGGGATATCGGGGCCATAGGTGGCGTCGGCGTAAATATCGGCCTCAGGTTCCCCGAACCCGTGGTCAGATCGGCCCTCATCATCGGGGGGTAGGGGTGTTTTCGGCCCAAGAAAATGCATCTCCAGGCTCTTGATCACCACGTACAGCACTGGCACCACCAAGAAACTCAGAACCGTGGCCACTAGCAGGCCGCCAAAGAGAGCGGTACCCAGCGCCCATCGGGAGGCCGAACCGGCCCCCGTCGCAATCACTAGAGGAAAGAACCCGACCAGCGACGAAATCGCCGTCATCAAAATCGGTCGAAATCGTTCTTCCGCCGCTTTTTGGGCCGACTGGGCAATGGTCAAACCCTCCGCCCGCGACTGGTTGGCAAACTCCACAATCAAAATGGCGTTTTTACTGGCCAGGCCAATCAGCATCACCAGGGCCACCTGGACATAGACGTCGTTGTTGAGCCCCCGCAGACCGACAAACAGCAGCGCCCCGAGCATGGCCAGGGGCACCGTCAGCAGAATGATGATCGGATCAACGTAGCTCTCGTACTGGGCCGACAGGGTCAAAAACACCATGATGATGCCGAACAAAAATACCAGGGCACCCAGGCTGCCAGCAGCGATCTGCTCCTGGGCCAGGCCAATCCAGTCGCTGCCTATGCCCGGCAAAGAGGCTTCGTTCACGGCCTCGTCCATAGCGGCGATCGCCTGACTGCTGGAGTAGCCATCGGCTTCTCTGAACTGCAGCCTGATCGAGCGATAGCCATTGAAGTGGGGAATAATCTGCGGCCCGGTGATGGGGCTGATCGTAGCCAGCTGGCCCAGGGGAATCATCTGGCCAGTCCTGGAACGGACATAGAGGTTTTGCAGATCATCTGGGGTGTTGCGATAATTGCCCTCGGCCTGGACAAAGACCCTGTAGCTGCGAGTACCGAGAGTAAAGTCGTTGACATACTGTGACCCCATCGAAGCGCCTATGGTTTGCAGCGCTTGCTGGAAATCTACGTTCAGCGCTTCGAGCTGGTTGCGATCGATATCGACTTGCAGCTGAGGCGTGCCGGTCGTGAACTGGGTGCGAGCCGAGCCGTTGATGGCGGGCTTAGCATTGGCCGCCGCCAAAATATCCTGGGCCCCCTCCAAGAAGTCATCCATCGTAAACCGCCCACCGGTGCGATCCTGCAGCTCCAGCTCTGACTCCCCCGTGGCGCTAAAGCCGGGAATTGGCGGTGGGTTAAAGGCGACGATTATCGCCTGCTGGTTTTGGAAAAACTTTCGGTTGAGTTGTTGGAGAATGCTGGTGACATCCTGCCCTGGGCCTGTGCGCTCATCCCAGTGGGTTAGTTTGGCGAAAAAGAGCCCCTGGTTAGGGCCTCTGCCCTGAAGCCCGGCCCCACTGGCGACAAAATAGGACTCGATTTCAGGAATTTCGCTCAGGCTGGCTTCCACAAATCTCAACACATTGTCGGTATAGCTGATAGAAACGCCATCGGGGGCCTGCACCGTACCAATGACAATGCCCTGGTCTTCGGAGGGCACAAACCCCCCCGGCACCGAGATAAACATGTAGTAGGTGGCCGCCAACCCCGCCACAAAAACGGCGATGACGATATAACGAATGCGAATCAGGTAGGTGACCGAGTCTTTGTACTGGGCCGAAATCCAGGCCAGGCCTTGGTTGAACTTGTCAAAAAACCAGCGCAGGGGGCCGCCACCAGAGGCGGCATCGGCTTCCATTTCGGCCTGGGAGCGGAGCAAGATGGCCGCCATACTGGGGCTAAAGCTAAGGGCGTTGAATGTGGAAACTACGACCGAAAAGGCAATGATCAGGGCAAACTGTTGGTAGAGCTGCCCCGTGGTGCCCGGAAAAAACGCCACCGGAATAAACACCGCCATCAGCACCAGCGAGGTGGAGACGATCGCCCCTGCCATCTCATCCATGACCGCAATCGATGCCTGCTGCGGCGTCAGCCCCTCAGAAATTTTGGTGGTCACCGCCTCCACAATCACGATCGCATCGTCTACCACCAGCCCCGTGGCCAAAATCAGCCCAAACAGGGTGAGGCTGTTGATGGAGAAGCCAAAGGCAAAAGCAAAGGCCAGCGCACCGATCAGCGCCACCGGAATGGCAATGGCCGGGATCACGGTGGTGCGCCAGTCTTGCAGAAAGATGAAGATGACCAAAATCACCAGCCCGATCGCCTGCAGCAGGGTAATGAAAACCTCTTGGATCGACACCTGAATAAATTCAGTGGTGTCGTAGACAGTGGCATAGGTCAATCCTGGCGGAAAACTCTGGCTCAGAGCTTCCACTTCGGCTTTGATGTTGGCGCCCACATCTAGAGCATTACTGCCGGGTAGCTGGTAAATGGCAATGCCCACCCCCGACTGGCCATTCACCTGGGCGTTACTGAAATAGTTTTCAGCCCCCACTTCGGCATAGCCGACGTCTTTCAGACGTACCAGGTTGCCATTGGGTAGGGTTCTGATGACTAAGTTGTCAAACTCCGCTGCGGTTTCAAGGCGGCCCTGAATTCGGATTGGGAGTTCGTAGTTCTGGCCCTCGGGCACCGGCTCCTGGCCAATGGAACCGGCACCGACGACTACGTTTTGAGATCGCAGCGCATTGCTCACATCCAGCACTGTCAGCTGTCGCGCTGTCAATCGCTGCGGGTCGAGCCAGAGACGCATGGCATTTTGCTTGAGGCCAAACACCTGAACATCCCCCACCCCCGCTACCCGCTGAAGGACGTCGGTGATGTTCAAGTCAACATAGTTGCTGATAAAGACGCCATCGTACTGGCCGCTTTCAGCATAGATGCCTAAAACCAGCAAAATACTGCTAGACGAGGCTCGGGTAGACACCCCCAGCTGCTGCACCGGGGCAGGCAGCTGAGGTAGGGCCTGGGCCACCCGGTTTTGCACGTTCACCTGGCTGATGTCTCGATTTACCCCGGTGGGAAACAGCACCGAAATACTGCTGTTGCCAGCAAAGGTCTGGGAGGTCATGTAGTCCATGCCCTCCACCCCGTTGATGTTCCGCTCTAGAATTGTGGTGACAGTATTTTCGACGGTCTCTACATCCGCGCCAGTGTAGGAACTGCGCACCTGAATTTGAATCGGGGAAATATCCGGCAGGTAGTTGATGGGCAGCAGCGGAATACAAACCGCCCCGATCAGCAGAATGATGATGGTACAAACGGTGGTCAGTACCGGGCGCTTAATGAAATTGGTGGCGATCGAAAAAAGAGCCATGCTGTTTCCCTACAATCCTGACTCGGCGGCAATGGGCGCGCTGTCGTTGAGCCTCAGAATGTTGGACACCGCGATCCGGTTCCCCTGCTCTAGGCCCGACAGCACCTGATAGCGATCGCCCTGAATGGCCCCTAGATTGACGGGCTGAAGGGTGACAAATTCTTGCCCCTGCTCATTGGGTTGATCGGCTACCAAAAACACAAAATCCCTACCGCCTAACCGCGAGATCGCCGAGGTCGGCACCAAAACCCCCGGTTGCGTTTGCCAGATAATCCGAGCCGCCACAAACTGACCATCTCGCAACCGGCCCTCCACATTGCGAAACTGGGCTCGGGTTAAAATGCTCTGGGCACTGGCGTTCACCGTTGGAGACACAAAGGTCAAATTGCCCACCGCCAACTGCTGTTTGCTGTTGGGATCGAGCAACTCTACGGTCAGTCCCGTTCTGAGCTGGTTGGCCCGTTCGGGCGGCA
>RECJ01000045.1 GCA_007694115.1 Leptolyngbya sp. DLM2.Bin27
ATCGACCCCTAAATCTGCCTCACCTTGACAGGGCTGGCAGTGCCCACCCTACAGCACTCTAGCCGCCAGATTGAAGCAGTTATCTTCTTAACCAAAGATCTCCCAAACCATAACAACCCCACCCCACCCGCCTACTCACCCACCCGCCTACTCACCCACCCGCCTACCCATCCACCCACCTACCCATCCACCCGCCTACTGACCCACTCCCCAATATCCCCTAGCGACAGATTAACCCGCACCCAGGCTCCACAATATCGGATCATCAGGGGGCAAGACGCTGATACACTGTGATTTGGTTTTATCGTTAGACATGCAGTTGGAGCCCGCAGTAAACATGGGTTTAGAGATTGGCCAAAAGGTAAAAGTGTCCCGTCTACGGGATCGGGTTTCAAAGGACGTGGCGGCTTACCTGGGCAAGCGGGGTGTGGTAAGCCAGTTTAAAATGGTCGATGGCAGCGGCGTGGGCGTTGTGGTGGAGTTCGACGATAGCTACACCACGTGGTTTTTTGAAGATGAGCTGTCTGAGGTGAAATAGCCAAGGGCTAATTTTTTTATGGCATTGATTCTTACCTACCTGGGCAAGGGCGGCAGCGGCAGCACCACGGTTGCCATTGCCGCCGCTAAACAGCGGGCCAGGGCCGGTCAACGGGTGCTGTTGGCCATTCAAGATGTGACCCCAGCGCCGGCGCTGCTGCTGGGTCAACCCCTCGGGGCTGAGCCAGCCGAGATCGAGCCCCAGCTCTGGGCCATGCAGTTTCAGTCGGCGGTGCTGCTTGAGCAGAGTTGGGATGAGGTCAAAGCCCTAGAGGCCCAGTACCTACGCACCCCATTTCTCAAGGCGGTCTATGGCCAAGAGCTGGGGGTGATGCCAGGCATGGATAGCGCCCTGGCCCTAAATGCCCTACGTCAGTTTGACGGCAGCGATCGCTACGACGTAATCATCTACGACGGTGGCGACCCCCTGGCTACCCTGCGCATGTTGGGTATGCCCGAAATTCTCGACTGGTATCTGCGGCGGTTTCGCGGCGTGTTTCAGCAGTCGGATGTGGGGCGGGGGCTGTCGCCCTTTTTGCAGCCCATAGCCTCGACGGTGCTGGCGGTTGACTGGTCAGGGGAAATGTTAGATCGCTCTAGCGGACAGATGCGATCGCAGCTCGAAGAGGGCCGCCTGGCGGTGACCAACCCCAACCGAGTCGCTGCCTTTTTGGTCACCACGCCGACGGCGGGGGCCGTCGCCACGGCTCGCTACCTGTGGGGCAGTGCCCAGCAGATTGGTCTGACCGTAGGCGGTGTTTTAGTCAACCACGGCGTCCTCGATAGCGAGCAGGTGCATGCCTTTGCGCCCCTGCCCCAGGTGCCTCTCCCCTCAGTCATCGACCAGGGCTGGGAGGCCGCAGTCGAAGCGCTGCCCGACCCGGCCCAGTGGGCGGCAGCGGCCCCTCGCCCCGTCAGCGTAGACATGGCCACGAATACCGTGCGGCTCTTTTTGCCCAGCTTTGACAAGACCCAGGTCAAGCTGACCCAGTACGGGCCTGAGGTCACCATCGAAGCGGGCGATCAGCGGCGTAATCTGCTGCTGCCCAATGCCCTCCAGGGTAAGGCCGTAGCCGGAGCCAAGTTCCAAGATCAGCACCTGGTGATTGCGTTTAGCTAGGCCCAATCTAATCGTTCCATGACATGGTTTGACGAGAATAGCCTGCCCGCCCCGGCCCGGGTATATACCCTCGGCCAAAAAATATGGCAACGTGGAGAGGCATTGCGCTGTGACCGAGTATTCCATCGACCTATAGCAGTTTCCAACCACCATGGCTGAATCACCGTCCCCCACTCCGGTCAACGACGCCCCAGATCCAGCAGAGACGATCTCCGCCCCCGCAACCGCAGGCAAAGGCAACAGTGCTCGGCAGCTGCTGGGCATGAAAGGAGCCCAGGCGGGCGAAACCTCAATCTGGAAGATCCGCCTCCAGCTGATGAAGCCCATCACCTGGATTCCCTTAATCTGGGGGGTGGTCTGCGGAGCGGCCTCCTCAGGCAACTATCGGTGGTCGGTAGAATATGTGCTGATTGCCGCCGCCTGCATGCTGCTGTCGGGGCCGCTGCTGACGGGCTACACCCAAACCCTCAACGACTTCTACGACCGCGAGATCGACGCTATCAACGAGCCCTATCGGCCCATCCCCTCCGGGGCCATTTCGATTCCCCAGGTCGTGGCGCAGATTTTGCTGCTGCTGGTGGGCGGTATCGCCGTAGCCTTTAGCCTCGATCGCTGGGCGGGTCACAGCTTTCCCATCGTTACGGCACTGGCGGTGGGCGGCTCCATCGTGTCATACATCTACTCAGCGCCGCCGCTCAAGCTCAAGCAAAACGGCTGGCTGGGCAATTATGCCCTGGGGGCTAGCTATATCGCCCTGCCCTGGTGGGCGGGTCACGCCCTGTTTGGCGACCTCAACTGGAAGATTGTCTTGCTCACCCTGTTCTACAGCTTGGCGGGGTTGGGTATTGCAGTGGTCAATGACTTTAAGAGCGTCGAGGGCGATCGCCAGATGGGCCTCAAGTCGCTGCCGGTGATGTTTGGCGTCACCACCGCCGCCTGGATCTGCGTACTGGCGATCGATATTTTTCAGGGTGGGGTGGCCGCCTACCTGATGGCCATTCACCAAAACCTCTACGCGGTGTTGCTGGTGCTGCTAATCATCCCCCAGATCACGTTTCAAGATATGTACTTTTTGCGTGATCCTCTGGGTAACGATGTTAAATATCAGGCCAGCGCCCAGCCTTTTTTGGTGCTAGGAATGCTGGTGACAGGCCTAGCCCTGGGGCATAGCGCGCTTTAGAACAGCTTGATCGCTAGACTGTACTCTTGAAGAAATGGTCGAAACCCCATACAGTTCACGAAGTATGACAAGGGCAACGGTGCTATGGCTCGATCTTGGTTAACCCGGCTGTCGTTTCCTCAGGGGAAGCCATCTCGCGCTTCAGAAAGCCGCAAGTCTGGCGTCAATCCGGTTCATTATTCTCAGGTTACTGCTCCGACGCAGCGGCCTCTACCGTCCGACCTTGACCCCCAGGGGCCAGCGCCGCAGCGCCGCTATCGCCCCCTGTTTTGGCGACCGTTATTTTGGCTGGTGCTGCTGGCCGGGGCAGGTCTGGCTGGGGGCGGCACCCGCGTCTATCGAGTGCTTGAGGCCACCCGCGCCACCTTGCCCGACACAACCAGTGCCCTCACCTACCAGCGTGACGGCACGGTGACGATGTTGTCGGCAGATGGGGTGATTTTGCAAAAGCTTGGCCCCGCCACCCGCGAGACGATTGCCTACAGTGCCATGCCAGAGCATCTGGTACAGGCCTTCATCGCCTCCGAAGACCAGCGTTTCTACGCGCACAACGGCGTCGACTATCGAGGTATTGCCCGTGCCGCCTGGGCCAACGTGCTCAATCGTGACGTAGTCGAAGGGGCCAGCACCATCACCCAGCAGCTGGCCCGCATTGTCTTCCTCGACCAGGAGCGCAGCGTTCAGCGCAAGATCAAAGAGATCATGATGGCGCTCAAGCTGGAGGAAAGTCTGACCAAAGAGCAGATCGCTGAGCGCTATTTAAACCTGGTGTATCTGGGTTCTGGGGCCTACGGCGTGGCCGATGCCGCCTGGATTTACTTTGGCAAGACCATTGACCAGCTCACCGTGGCCGAGGCGGCGATGATCGCGGGCATGGCCCCCGCCCCCAGCCTATTCTCACCGGCAGTTAATCCTGAAGCTGCTCGCAGCCAGCGCAACCGAGTGATTCGCCGCATGCTGGCCACGGGCATGATCACCGGGTTAGAGGCCGAAGCCGCCATCGGCACCGATGTAGCAGCCACGATCAACCAGCCCAAGTTTCTCTACAGCGAGTTTCCCTACTTCACAATTCACATTCAAAAGCAGCTAGAGACACTGCTGCCCCCAGAGATCTTAGAGGCCGGGGGCCTAACGGTTGAAACCACGCTAAATGTGGTGTGGCAGCGTCGGGCCGAAGCCGCCGTCAATGATGCGATCGCTAGCTACAGCAGCCGGCAGCGCATCGGACAAATCGCCCTGGTGGCGGTTGACCCTCGCAATGGCGAGATCAAAGCCATGGTGGGGGGCACCGACTTTACCCGCGAAAACCAGTTCAACCGAGTCACCCAGGCCCAGCGACAGCCCGGTTCCACCTTTAAAACCTTTGTCTATACGGCAGCGATCGCAGGCGGCATGTCGCCCTACAAAGAATACGTCGATGCCCGCTTTGTCGTCGATGGCTACGAACCCAAGAACTACGGCGACAGATTCAGCGGCACCATGGATCTGCTGCGGGCGTTGCGCAGCTCAGTCAACATTGTGGCGGTGAAGCTGCTGATCGATACCGGCTTTGACCCAGTGGTAGAGCTAGCCGAGCGCATGGGCATTAGATCGCCACTGCTGCCCGCCTATTCTCTGGCTTTAGGCAGCTCTGAGGTCAACCTGCTAGAGCTCACCAGCGCCTACGGCACCCTGGCCAACAGAGGCATTCATCGCCCAGCCCACAGCATCCGACGGGTGCTCAATGCCAACGGCGAGGTCATCTACGAGCACCCCAACGAAATGGTGCAGGCCGTCGATGCCGACACTGCCGCTATTATGACCTGGATGCTGCGCGATGTAGTTGAGAGTGGCACCGGCCGCAATGCCAATCTGGGCCGCCCGGTAGCGGGCAAAACCGGCACCTCTGAGGAGTATCGCGATCTCTGGTTTGTGGGCTATATTCCCCAGCTAGCCACCGGAGTTTGGATGGGCAATGACGACAATACCCCCACCCGAGGTTCGAGCCCCATGGCCGCCGCCGTCTGGCGCAACTTTATGTCAAAGCTCACCGACGATATTCCCAGCGAGCCGTTTCCCACCCTGCCTCGGTTGGGCGGGCGATCGGGCACGATTACCCTCAGCCCAGTGAAACCCGGACGGGTCGTTGCCGACTCAGTCAGCTCGCCAGCCCCCCAGACAACCTCTAGCGGGGGCGGCAGCAGCCGGGCCACCAGCAGCGACAGCAGCGCCAGCCGCGACAGCAGCGATGAAGCCCCAGCTGCTGGCAGCGGCAGTTCTGGCAGTGGCGGTTCTGGCAGTGGCAGTTCTGGCAGTGGTTCTGGCAGCGGTAGAACCAGCGGCGGCTCTCCGGGCAGCGGCAGAACCAGTGGCAGCGGCAGCTCTCCGGGCAGCGCAGCACCTGCAGCCCCGGCCTCTACCAACGAACCCCCAGCGGCAGAATCTCCGGCCCCGGCCCCAGCGCCAGCCCCCCCACCCCCCCCCGCGAACCCCCCCGC
>RECJ01000044.1 GCA_007694115.1 Leptolyngbya sp. DLM2.Bin27
CTAAACACTTCGCCCTGGGCTGGGGTCATCAATATCCCCGCCTCTGGATATTAACCACAGGTTTTCTTGTCTCAGTTGGTGTGGCCTCATCCAGAGATTGCATAACCCCGATTCCCAAACGGCCAACCGTAGGGGCGCATTGCCAGCGCCCTGCTGAACCGGGGGCAACCAAACAGGATTCAGCGTGATGATCTAGGCCGGGATGGGGGCGAGCTGCCCGATCCAACGTCGCCGCCCGTGGCCCTGGAGCAGCTTCTTGCGCCGCCGCTGCCTGGGCGGCCCGGTCAAAATTGCCAGGCTGTAGACCACCAGATAAACCCCGCCCCAAATGCTGTAGGCATGGGCAGAAACGCTCAGCTCGGGGCCACCGTAGTAGCGCATCAGCATTGTAGATAGATCGACAAAGTAAATGCCGAAGATGGCCCAGCGGATCACCGGAAAGCACTTTCTGGCTAAGGGATATCGCGCAGAACCGATAAATAAGACCGGATATTGGAGATACATTAGTAGAAAGAACGCCATAGCGAACAAAATGCCAATTGCTGCTAAAAGCGTATAGTTTTTGCCTAGAGTGTCTAGTGTTAGGCCAATAGCCAACAGTGCAGCCGCAGTTACGTTGATCATCGCTATCCCTTAAACAGTCGCTGGTTTAATTCAGAAAGTGTTCTAGGGGTTAGTGTTCCCTAACCTGGCAACAGTTTAGCCAACAACCGATCATTATGGAGTTGCCTTAAAGTTGAGCGACCGATTTTGACGGCCAGGATAGGAAATCGGGGGGTAGATGCCCAGCGGTGATCGCCACGGCTTAACTTGTCTGCCCCCACCCCAGGCTGTGGGTTTGGCGGTAATGGGGTGGTCAAGGCCAACCCCCATGTCAGCAAGGGTCAGCGCCAGCGCAAACGCTGAAGGGATCGGGCCTAGCCAAGGCAGGCAGAAGGCAGAATGGGGATGCTCTGTATGCCAGGCGGGAATCGAGGGGCTATTTCTACCTGGGGCTGCCATGGCAATCTGAATGGATTCCGGTAGGTAGGAGGGGCCTCTGAGAACGCCTGCCCTCCGGGTTTTTACGATTCACGTAGGATCGCCATAGGCGCGATCGCAACCAGAAATAGCGACCTGGCGATTCTATCTAAGGTACTGTTTTGAGGAAGTATTCTCATACTTTTGGCCCTGCATTAGCTCCGACTAAATTGCAGTTTATTTTTGTGAATTAAATTTCCACCTGCCTGGTTTTTTCCTAAGATGAAAGAAGTCGATAAAATTGGTTATTAGGCCGCAATAAAAAATTTGAGCGGCAGTCATTGTTTGATTTCCCTGGTTTTTTGCGGTATGCAATAGCCCTTAACTGATTAATTGATGCTGCGATTTAGCGCCGCAGCAAAAACCACGGCGCTGGGCTCACTTCTATGGTGTGCTGGGGGCTCGAAGTCTTGCGGACAGAGGGAAGTGGCTTCAAATATCTATCTTTTGGCTGATTGACGTTAGCCAAGCCTTTAACAATTTTTCGGCTTCATGGCGATGGCCCAGGCTTAACTTTTTGCCCCAGAGGGGAGATCGAGATAGTGCCTGACCACAAACACACAGGATTCTCAAAATGTCTACTTTTTCTTTGTTGTTTATCGCGGTGCTGGGCATTGCCCTACTGCTTTTCTTAGTCATTGTGGTGCGGTTGCAGGCGTTTTTGGCCCTGCTGCTGGTGAGTCTTTTCGTCGCCGTGATTGGCGGCATTCCCCCCGCCGAAATTGCCGGGGTGATTCAGGCGGGGATGGGCAATACCCTGGGCTACATCGCCATTGTGATTGGCCTGGGGGCGATGTTTGGCGAGATGCTCCAGGTGTCGGGCGGGGCTGAGCAGATCGCCAACTCGTTGGTAAAAAAGTTTGGCGAAGACCAGGCCCAGTGGGCCTTGGGCCTGGCTGGTCTGGTGATTGCCATCCCGGTCTTTTTTGATGTGGCGCTGATTCTGTCGATTCCGCTGGTGTATAGCCTGGGGCGGCGCACGGGGCGATCGCTGCTCTACTACGCTATTCCCCTGGTGGCGGGCATTGCGGTGGGTCACTCGTTCATTCCGCCGACGCCGGGGCCGGTGGCGGTGGCCTCGCTAATTGGGGCCGACCTGGGCTGGGTGATTCTCATGGGGGTGCTGGCGGGGGTTCCGGCCATGGCCATTGGCGGGGTTTATTTTGGCAAAAAAATTGCGGGCAAAATTCACCTCACCGTGCCCGCCGAGATGGAAGCTGCCGCGCCGCCGCCCCAGGGGGTGCCCCTCAAAGACCTGCCCAGCTTTGCCATGGTGATCACCCTGGTGGCGATTCCCCTGGTGCTGATTTTGCTCAACACCGTGCTGGGGGTGGCGCTGCCCGAGGGCAACCCGGTGCGCGACTGGATGGCGTTTATTGGTCACCCGTTCACGGCCCTGGCCCTGGTGACGCTGCTGTCGTTTTATTTCTTGGGCACCATGCGGGGCTACACCCGCAGCGATATTCAGCGCATTGCCACCAAGTCGTTTGAGCCCATCGGCATGATCATTTTGGTGACTGGGGCCGGCGGCGTGTTTGGCCGCACCCTGATTGAGACGGGGGTAGGCGAAGCCCTGGCGGGGGCGATGGCGGCCTCGAATTTGCCGATTATTCTGCTGGCGTTTTTGATTGCCACGGTGGTGCGGGTCAGCCAGGGGTCGGCCACGGTGTCGATGGTGACGGCGGCGGGCCTGGTGGCCCCAGCGGTGGAGATGGCCAACTACTCGGCCCCGCTGGTGGCGGCGATCGTGATTGCGATCGCATCCGGGGCCACGGTGCTCTCCCACGTCAACGACTCGGGCTTTTGGCTGGTGGGCAAATTTTTGGGCATGAGCGAGAAGCAGACCCTTCAGTCGTGGACGGTGATGGAGACCATCATTGGCGGCGTGGGCCTGGTGGTTATGCTGATTGTGGGGTTCTTTTTGTAAACCCCTTCTACAACTGAACATTTAGTTCTACACACCACCATGGCCGATCAAAATTACATCATCGGGGTCGATATCGGCACCACTAGCACCAAGTCGGTGCTGTTTACCGAGGCGGGCAAGGTGGTGGGCAAGGCCCTGGTCACCTACCCGCTCTACACCCCCGATGTGTCTACCGCCGAGCAAGACCCCGAAGAGATCTTTGCCGCCGTGGTCAAAACCGTGCGGCGGCTGATGGAAGCCTACGTGCTCAACCCCGCCCAGGTGCTGGGCCTCTGTTTTGGATCGGCCATGCACAGCCTGATCTTGGTCGATGCCGCTGGCCAGCCTCTGACCCGCAGCATTACCTGGGCCGACAACCGCAGCGCCGGGTGGGAAAAGCGAATTAAAGCCGATATGTATGGCCACGCCGTCTACCGGCGCACGGGCACCCCAATTCACCCGATGTCGCCCCTAGTCAAGCTGGCCTGGCTGCGCCACGAGCAGCCCGATCTGTTTCAGCCGGCGGTGCGGTTTATTTCGATCAAAGAATACGTGCTCTATCGGCTGCTGGGCCGCTACGTGGTCGATCACTCCATTGCCACGGCCATGGGCCTGCTGAATCTAGAGACCCTAGATTGGGATTCGGGGGCGCTGGCGATCGCCGGAGTTGACCGATCTTCCCTGTCAGAACTGGTGCCCACCACCGCCCTGCTCACCGGGCTAAAGCCCGCCATGGCCGAGGCCATGGGCCTGCGGGTCGAGACGCCGCTGATTGCGGGGGCCAGCGATGGGGTGTTGTCAAATCTGGGGGTGGGGGCGATCTCTCCGGGGCTAGTGGCGGTGACCGTGGGCACCAGCGGCGCGGTGCGAGCCGTGGTCGATCGCCCGATTACCGACCCTCAAGAGCGGCTGTTTTGCTACCCCCTCACCGAGCACCACTGGGTGATCGGCGGCGCGGTCAACAATGGCGGCATTGCCCTGCGCTGGGTGCGCGACCAGCTGGCCGATGCCGAGGTGGCCACCGCCAAACGCCTGGGCCAAGATGTGTATGGCCTGCTGACCCGAATGGCCGGGGTGGTGCCCCCCGGATCCGAGGGGCTGCTGTTTCACCCCTACCTGATGGGCGAGCGATCGCCCCTGTGGAATGCCAATGCGCGGGCCTCATTCTTTGGCCTCAGCGTCAAGCACACCAAGTCGCACCTGGTGCGATCGGTGCTGGAGGGCATTGTCTACAACCTCTACCTGGTGCTGAAGGCGCTGGAGGATTTTGCTGGCCCCGCCACCTTGATCCAGGCGACCGGGGGCTTTGCCGAGTCGCCCCTGTGGCGGCAGATGATGGCCGATATCTTTAACCGCGAAGTGACGATCCCGGAGCACTACGAAAGCTCTTGTCTGGGGGCCGCCGTGCTGGGTCTCTACGCCCTGGGCCGGGTGCCCTCCCTAGAGGCGGTGACGACAATGATTGGCGAAACCTACCGCCACCAGCCAATCGCAGAACATGTGACGGTCTATCAAAAGGTGTTGCCTGTGTTTGAGCGCCTGACGGCGGTGTTTGAGCAAGAGTACGATGCGATCGCAGCCCTGCAATTCCAGCTCAGCGATTGAAAAGAGCTTTGCTAGACTGAGCGCATCAAGGCCAAACGATGAGGTCAAGCCGCCGTGGCGGTGGGTCAATCATCAAAGCTCTGCCAACTGACGGAGATATGCCCCTGCATCCTGCTCGGAGATCCCCATGCTGACTGCTCAACAACCTGTCCTCCGCCGCTTTTGGTACCCCGTCATTCCCCTCGACCGCCTGCTCAGCGGCCCCCAAGCCTTCACCCTGCTAGAGCAGCCCCTGGTGCTGTGGATTGACGGCGACGGCCAGCCCGCTGCCCTGCGCGATCGCTGCTGTCACCGGTCGGCCCAGCTCTCCCAGGGCATTGTCCAAGATGGCTGCGTGCGCTGCCCTTACCACGGCTGGCAGTATGACGGCAAGGGCAGCTGCGTCAACGTGCCCCAGCTCGACGCAGGCGCAGCCATCCCCAAAACCTACCGAGTCGATGCGTTCCCCTGCGTTGAGCGCTACGGCTACGTGTGGGTCTGTCTAGATGACAACCCGCTCCAGCCAATTCCCGCAATTCCTGAATTTGCCGACAGCAACTTTCGGTGCATCCACGAGTTTTACGAACCCTGGCAAGTGGGAGGATTGCGGGCCATCGAGAACTCCTTTGACAGCGCCCACGGGCACTTTGTTCACGCCAGCTCTTGGGGCGATATGTCAAACCCCCAGCCGCCACCGATTGACGACGTTACCGAAACCGACTTTGGCTTTGTGATGAAGCACTGGCTGGAGGTGCTCAACCCCG
>RECJ01000043.1 GCA_007694115.1 Leptolyngbya sp. DLM2.Bin27
ACACCCTGGTGCCCGCCCGAGGCCAGTACCAGGGCGACTCTGGGGTGAGCGATCGTGTCGTCGGCCAGCTGCTCACCGAGTTAGATGGCCTCCAGGGCTGCACCAACGTGCTGCTGATTGGGGCCACCAACCGCCCCAGCGCCCTCGACCCCGCCATTCTGCGGGCCGGACGCATTGACCTGCAGCTGGAGATTGGCCTGCCCGATGCGGCGGGCCGGCTGGCGATTTTGCAGGTGCACAACTGCGATCGCCCCCTGGAATCCGTGGATTTGACTAATTGGGCCAGCCGCACCGAGGGCTGGAACGGGGCCGACCTGGCCCTGCTCAGCAATCAGGCCGCCCTGGAGGCGGTGCGCGAATACCGCGCCCAGGGTATGGCCGACCCCAGCCAGCTGCGCATTGCCACCCACCACTGGCAGCAGGCCCACCAGGCCATTCTCAGCCAGCGCACCTCGGTGGCCAACCGGGGATGAGCGGGGGGCAAAAACCGGGTTTCTGCTGGGCTAATCGGCAAAACCCCAGGCAGGGGGCCAGGGAAACCCGGTTGTTGTATCCGCGATCTAACCAGATTCGCTAAAGATGACCTCAGCATTTCTCAGCCGCTTGTAGGTGCGGTAGCGGTTGTATAGATCGCGATTTGAGAAAAAGAACAGCGAAACCGCCTCCCACAAAAACACCCAGCCGCCAATAAACAGCCCCTCGGTGAGCACAGAGGTGAATACATTGATGTCGCGCGGTTCTGCCAATTGGGCCACCAGCAGCGTGCCCAAACCCGCGATCACGTAGCGAGCGGTACGGGCATTGATCAACCTAATCTCTCTTTTGAGCAGGTAGAGCCTAAAGTCAACGCTATTTTGCAGCCCGGCCCTGACTTCTTGCTCCATGGCCCCGTCGCGGGTGCCGGGGGGCAGGGTAAAACACACCTCAATCGAGTATTGCTGAGGAATTTCGTCGGCGCTGCTTTCTAGGTAGAGCTGCAAGTCGGGGTCGAGTTCTCGCCGCTTAAAGGGGGCTGGGTCCCACTCGCTAAAAATATCGGTGTAGTGATCGAGGGCGGCTTCGATCATGTAGGCGTTATTCGCCTCATCGATCGCATAAATTTCGTTAAGCAGCTCTTCTTTTAGCGCCATGGCAGCCTCAGCTGAGTTGATCAAACCTGATCTAGGCCCAGAGGTGGAAGTCTATCTGCAGGCAAACTACAGATGCCGATAGTCTGATCTGGACTCGGTATCGCTCTATTGTCTCGACTGAATGCAGCGGTAGCTACCCCCTGTGGCTCAGTGATCTAGAAAAGATCTAGAAAATATAGTAGGAAATGCGGCCAATGTCAGGCCAGGGATTTTGGCACCGACCAAAGCAGGGTGAGGGCGCGGGCGGCCATCAACCCCACCAGGGCCAGCCACAGTATGTGAGCGCTGCCAAGAGCCTGGGCCACCAAGGCCAGGGGCAAGAACCCCACCCCCGCCGCTAGCACCGTGGCATTGCGGAGAGTTTTGCCAGCGGTGAGGCCGAGAAAGTAGCCGTCGAGCATGTAGGCGATCGCACCCAACCCCAGCACCGGCACCAGCCACAGCACGTAGGTTTGCACCACAGCGATCACCCCCTGATGAATGGTCAGCAGGCTAAACAGCGGCTGGGGAAATAGCACAAAGGCCAGGGCAAAAGTTAGGGCTAGGGCGACGCTGGTGCCGCCGCCCAGGGTTAGCAGACGGCGCAGGTGGGTGCGATCGCCGCTGCCGTAGTAGCGCCCCGCAAAGCTCTCGGTGGCAAAGGCAATGCCGTCAATAAAGTAGGCCGACAGCGTTACCACTTGCAGCAGCAGGGTATTGGCCGCCAGGGTTTCGGTGCCCAGGGCGGCGCTGAAGTTGGTGAACAGGGCAAAGCTCAGCACCAGGGCAAAGGTGCGCACCAAAATGTCGCGGTTCAGCAAAAACAATCCCTTGATCGCCTGGGGGTTCCAGCCCTGGGGCAGCACCGCCCGGAGGTTTTGCCCACCGCCTTCTCTCAGCAGCAGCCCCAGCCCGACGATCAGCGTCAGGTACTGGCTCAGGGCGGTGCCCCACCCGGCCCCGGCGCTGGTCCACCCCAGCTGGTTAATGAAAATGTAGTTAAACACCACGTTACTGCCGTTGCCCACCATCGACAGGGCAATCACCCGGCGACCTTTCTCACGGCCCAAAAACCAGCCCATCAGCACCAGGTTCAGCAACACCGCCGGGGCATCCCAAATGCGGGCGTTGTAGAACTCGATGCCCGCTGCCCTCACCGCCGGTTCGCCGCTGAGCAGCCCAAAGCCCAGCTCTCGAATGGGGGCTTGCAGCAGCAGAATGAGGAGGCCAAAGGTGAGTGCGATCGCACCATTGCGCAGCAAAATTAGCCATAGACCGTCTACATCGCCGCGCCCCCGCGCCTGGGCGGTGGTGCCGGTGGTGCCCATGCGTAAAAAGCCAAAGCTCCAGTAGGCGACGTTAAAAATCACCGTCGCCAGGGCCACGCCGCCCAGGTGGCGAATGTCGTCGAGGTGGCCGAGAAAGGCGGTATCGACCAGCGCCGCCAGGGGCACCATCAGGTTTGAGATGATGTTGGCCGCCGCCAGTTTGAGAAAGCTGGGCAGAAAGGCTGGGGTGGGGGCGATCGGGGGGGTGGCTGGGTTCTTGGCCATGGGTAAGCAGCGATTTCTTACCCACGTTACAGGTCAACTAGAACGTAGCGGGTGAGGACGCGCATGATTTCGTTAACCCGCCCGGTGGGCTGGGGTTTGCTCCACTCGCGCACTTCGGCAAAGCCGAGGCGGTAGAGTTCGTGGACGATGCGCTCGACGCCGTGGGCGCTGCCGATGACCAAGATGCGAATCACCTCCCGCCCCGGCTCGGCGGCGGGTTCGATGGTGACTTGTAATGCGGGGTTGGTCAGGGTTGAGGGGATGAATGCTTGGGGCATGACGAGTACCTCTTTGATGCGTGAACCATTAGGAATACAGATAACTATAGTTATCCATTAGGTATTCGTCAACTATTGGGCATACGTTTACGAAGCCATGAAGCTCTGACACCATAGGGCTCATGGGTAAAGCAGGTCAGGTGCTCAAGCACGTTTTAGAGAAATACGACGTTAGCCAATACAGCCTTGCCAAGGTACTGGGCGTAGAGCGTACTAATGTCTATCGGTGGGTTCACGAGATGCGAGACCCAACAGCTGAGACGTTGTTAGAGATCGTTAAAGCGCTAAAATCCCTAAGTCACCCAGCTGCTGAAGAGTTTGTGCAGCTCTATTTAGGCGAAGTGCTAAAGAGTGATGACTAGGCCAGTAGTAGTGCTGATCTTTAGTGGGCATTGCCCACCATTAAATTAAGCTGCTTTAGTTAGTCCAATCTTCCTTGAAACCAGGCAGGTTTAGCGGGCTGCATTGGGGCGATCGCACATTCTCTCCACTGCGCTCACTATAATAAGCACAAGTCTCTACATTGCCTGCTGCCATGACCTCTCAACAACTCGAAGAGCGCTCTCAGCACCTCGAAGCACGGGTTGCAGCTCTAGAGACAGAACTGGCGCAGCTCAAACAGGTGTTGTCAGGTCTTCTGCAAAAGCCGACCCCTTGGTGGTTAAAGGTCGCAGGCAGCTTTGAAAACGATCCTACCTTTGATGCCGCGACACACTTTGGGCAAGACTGGCGCAAGACAGCCGCTTAAATGTTGTGCTTAATGACCACAAAAGGGAATTGATACAATAATCACATCGCCGCTAGCTTCAGGCGAAACCCTTAGCCAGCAAGTATCCCAACGCTGACGGAGTAAGTTTTATGAGTAAGACCTTCAACCTCGCCATTCCCTTCGACTTTCTCCTGCAAGCGATCGCAAAGCTCAGCCACGCCGACAAGCAACGCCTCTGGGAGTTTCTTGATACCGATCTCCACGACTCCACAGATGAAACCCTCGACCCCGAGGAAGACGCTGAAGTAGCCGTAGCCTACGCCGAGTATCAGGCGGGAGAATTTGTCACCCTAGACGAGTACACCTCGCAGCGATCGCAATCGACGATGACCAGCAGGTTGTTATTCTAGGGCGATGCCAGCATCGCAAAAATGTCTACGAGTAGACTAGCTTTGCCCACCAGGTTCTCTCCGAGGTCTTGCACTCCATGACCGCCAAAATCAGCCTGGCCTAGCACTTTCAACATCATCGTACCGCAATCGACTGGGCCAAATCTTCAGGGCTGAGGTGGTCGTTGAGAACTTCGCCGTCCTTGAACCAGACAATCCGCTGACTGGCGCGGGCCACATCGGGTTCGTGGGTGACCATGACTACAGTAATGCCAGCGGCGTGGAGGTCGGCAAAGATATCCAGTACATCGCCAGTGGTGTGGGTATCCAATGCGCCCGTGGGTTCATCGGCCAGCAAGAGCAGCGGGTTGTTGACGATTGCCCGGGCGATCGCAACTCGCTGCTGCTGCCCGCCCGAGAGCTGGGTGGGTTTGTTGTTGATGCGATCGCCCAACCCCACCCGCTCCAGGGCCATAGTGGCCCGCTGGCGGCGCAGGTCGCTACGCACCCCCGAATAAATCATCGGCAGTTCCACATTCTCCCGCGCGGTCAGCTGGGGCAGCAGGTGAAACTGCTGAAAGACAAAGCCGATCTTCTGATTGCGAATGTGGGCTAGCTCGTCGTCTTCGAGGGTGGCCACGTTTTGATTGTCGAAGAAATATTCCCCAGCGGTGGGGCGATCAAGACAGCCAATCATATTCATAGCGGTCGATTTGCCCGAGCCAGATGGCCCCATAATGGCGCAGTACTCGCCGGGGTAAATAGAGAGGTTCACGTCCCACAGCGCCCGCACCTCGGTGTTGCCCGAGCCGTAGACCTTTTGCAGTTGGCGAAATTCGATCAGGGGGGTAGGCATGACGATGGGGGAGAGGGGGAGAGGGGGAGGATTGAGGATTATTTCGTCGGCTTAGATCTTCTGCTCAGGCTATCGCAAGCCCGACTGCACTCGCCACAGGCTGGCGTAGATGCCGTCCATCTCTAGCAATTCCTCATGGCGGCCCCGCTCAACAATTTCGCCGTAGGCCATCACGTAGATGCAGTGGCAGTGGCGAATGGTGGAGAGTCGGTGAGCGATCGCCAGGGTCGTCCGGTTCTGGGTAATCACCGCCAGCGATCGCTGGATCGCCGCCTCGGTTTCGTTATCCACCGCCGAGGTCGCCTCATCGAGCACCAAAATCGGCGGGTCTTTGAGAATGGCGCGGGCGATCG
>RECJ01000172.1 GCA_007694115.1 Leptolyngbya sp. DLM2.Bin27
GGGTCTGGATCTGCTGGAAGATGCTGTCGGCGATGCGATCGTTCACCATCACCTTATCCTGCCACTGGCCGCTGCCGTGGGTCTCCCAAATGGCGGCGAGAATGCCCTCGACTTCGGTACAGATGGCGGCTTTTTTCTCGGGAGTGAGGGCGTCGTAGCCCGGCTCGATCTGGCGGGCGTTGTCTTCAGTCGTGATATCGGGGTTGGCTTCTTTGTTGCCCAGCACCCACGACTCGCGCTCGGTGACGCACTCGGCCCGAAACTCGCTGGTGGCCAGCTCATAGCCCCAGTCGCGGAAAGCTCCCTCGGTGTACTTCATGATGTTGCCCTTGTGCACCAGGGTGACCTGCTGCTTGGCTTTGGGCAGGCGCAGGGCGTGCTTCATGGCCCGGCGCACCAGCCGCTGGCTGCCGGTTTTGCTGATCGGCTTAATGCCAATACCCGCGTCGAGGGGAATTTGTTTCTTACCGTGCTCGGGCGTGGCAGGGATTAGCTCGGTGTTGAGGTATTTGATCAGCTGGTCGCAGATCGGGTCACCCTGCTTCCACTCGATGCCCAGGTAGATGTCTTCGGTGTTTTCTCTATAAATAATCACATCCAGCTTTTCGGGGCTGCGGTGGGGAGAAGGGGTGCCCGGGTAGTATTGGCAGGGGCGCACGCAGGCGTAGAGATCGTTGATCTGCCGCAGGGCGACGTTGAGCGAGCGAATGCCGCCGCCTACCGGAGTAGTCAGGGGGCCTTTGATCGCCACGCCGTATTCTTCAATGGCTTTGAGGGTGTCGTCGGGCAGGTACTGGTAGGTGCCGTACTGTTCACAGGCTTCGTCGCCCGCGTAGACCCGAAACCAGACAATCTCACGCTGACCACCGTAGGCGGCGGCCACCGCCGCATCAAATACTCGCTGGGCGGCCGGCCAAATGTCTACCCCCGTTCCATCGCCACGAATGTAGGGAATGATAGGCGTGTCTGGCACAACGGGTTCGCCATCTTTAAAGGTGATGCGTTCGCCTACTGCCGGGGGAGTGATCCGTTCGTACATCGCAAATTGCCTGCAAACGACAAAACATCCCATAGTCTAATGCGCTTTAACCCACAATTTTGCTCGTTTAACAACGATTTAGATCTAGGCCTCACATCTGCGCCCGTTCGCAGGCCCCCAGCCCTTTTTAGTCAAGGGGTTGACTCTACTAGATTCAGCCCTTCTGGCTGCGTCTGGTAGTCGAAGGCAGCAATAGCCCCCTACTCCCGCCAGGCTTAGTCCCTAGGATACAGAGAACCCCCTTCTGCCTTCTGCCTTCTGCCTTCTGCCTTCTACCTTCTGCCTTCTGCCTTCTACCTTCTGCCTTCCTGTACTAGCTCTAGCCCTGCTGCTTTAGACTTTACCCCGCCGCCCAAGGCCACCGTCTGACTTTCTGTTGGGATCTTGAAGCCATGAACACTGTTTTAATTGTTGACGACGACCCTGTGTTGCAGATGGCGCTCACCCGGCGGCTGCAAGCTCAGGACTTTGAGGTGATCACCGCCGCATCTGGCCAAGAAGCGCTAGATGTACTGCGGGCTCGACCGGTTGATGTGGTGGTTTCAGATGTGATCATGCCCGGTATGGATGGGTTTGAGTTTTGCCATCGGCTGCGCTCTAGCCCCGAGGGCGAAATGGTGCCATTTATCTTTCTCTCTAGCCTGGGCGAGCTAAACAACCGGGTGCAGGGCCATCTAATCGGAGCTGACGACTACCTGGTCAAACCGTTCTCAGCCCACGAGCTGATGGCTAAGGTGAAGGGGGCGATCGCGCGATCGCAGCGGCTCCACAATGCCCTAGAGCGGATGGTCGAACAAACTACCGCCTGCCCCGCCCCTCTACCCCTCACCCCCGCCGAAGAGCGCGTCTTTTGGGAGGTGGTGCAGGGCTACACCAACAAGCAAATTGGCGAACATCTGTTTCTCAGCCCCCGCACGGTGCAGACCCACCTCAGCAACATGCTGACCAAGCTCAGCCTAGAGAACCGATCGCAGATCGTACGTTTTGCCTTTGAGCAGGGCTATCGTATGCCGGAGAGGTCGGGGACAGGTACGTAGATGCATCCACGTACTATCCCCGACCCTCCCACTCACTTCACCTCGCTGCCCAAGACGTTCTATCATTGAGAACGGGCACTCTCATGCGATATCTATGGTTTCGGACAGCGACACACTGGTGGATTTGCGCAATCAGTTGCAGGGCGATTCGCTGAAGAAGCAGCTCTCGGCGGTGCATGAGCTGCTGGCCCTGGGGCCAGCGGGCACTGAGGTGTTGACCACGACCCTGGTAGAGCGCAAAGATCAGCCGCCGGCAATTTTAGACGGCAAGATTTTTCAGGTACTCTACGCCACAGAGCAAGATGATTTGCGCGGGGTGTTAGCGCAGCACTGGCCCCAGGGGCGAGTAGAGATGCCCTCTGATCAAAACATTGACTACAAGCTGCTACAAGATCTGCTGATTCGACAAGATTTTGAAGAGGCCGACCGGGTGACGCTGGCGAAGCTGTGTGAACTGTCAGGGCCGACGGCGGTAAAGCGCAAGTGGGTCTACTTCACTGAGGTTGAGCAGTTTCCGGTGACAGATTTACAAACCATTGACCACCTGTGGCGAGTCTACTCAGAAGGCAAGTTTGGCTTTTCGGTGCAGCGCCGCCTTTGGCTCAGCCTGGGCCAAAATTGGGACAAGTTTTGGCCCCGCATCGGCTGGAAAGACGCCAACATCTGGACCCGCTACCCCGGCGGCTTTATTTGGGATTTGAGCGCCCCCGATGGCCATCTGCCCCTGTCAAACCAGCTGCGCGGCGTGCGGATGATGTCGGCGTTGCTGACCCACCCGGCCTGGAGTGAGGAGGGATAGCGGTGCCGAAGCAGCGGGCTAAGGCTGACCTGCCCACCAAGACTTGCCCGGTGTGCCAGCGCCCCTTTACCTGGCGCAAAAAGTGGGCCGACTGCTGGGACGAGGTGAAATATTGCAGCGATCGCTGCCGTCGCCGTCGCTAGGGCCAGCCCATGACCCACGCTACAGCTCTACGGCGATCAACCGCTTAAGCTAAGTCAGCATTCTTTGGAACCATTACCATGACGCAGGCGTTACCCAAGGTCATTATCCACGGCGGAGCCGGTAGTGCTCACGGTCATCAAGATCGGTTGATGACGCTGCGATCAGACCTTCACAGCATTGTCAAGCAGATCTATAGCAAAGCCGAAGCTGGGGCCAGCGCCCGCGACTGCGTGGTGATGGGTTGCCAACTGATGGAAGACTCGCCCCACTTTAATGCGGGCTATGGGTCGGTGCTGCAATCGGATGGCCAGGTGCGCATGAGTGCGGGTCTGATGGATGGCAGCACCCAACGGTTTAGCGGCATTATCAACGTGTCGCGGGTGCGGCACCCGATCGATCTGGCGGCCTATCTGCAACCCGCTCCCGATCGGGTGCTGTCTGATTTTGGGGCAGCGGAACTGGCCAGAGAGATGTGTATTCCGCCCTTCGACCCGGTGACTGACCTGCGCCTGCAAGAATGGATGCGGGAGCGGGCTAACAACTTTCAAAGCCCGATGGCCGGGGTGGTGGCAGAGACCGTAGATGCCCCCGAAGAGGTTGAGAGTCGGCGCGGCACCATTGGGGTGGTGGTGCTGGATATGGAGGGTCATCTGGCGGCGGGCACCTCCACCGGGGGCAAGGGGCTAGAGCGCCTGGGCCGGGTGAGTGACTCGGCCACCGTGGCGGGTAACTATGCCAACGCCTATGCGGCGGTGAGTTGTACGGGCATTGGTGAAGACATTATCGACGAGTGCCTGGCGGCTCGCATTGTGGTGCGGGTGAGCGATGGCATGGATGTTTTGCTGGCCTTTGAGAAATCCTTCGCGGAGGCGACGGCGAATGGAAGAGACTTTGGTGCGATCGCCCTCAGCTACCAGGGCCAAATCGCCTGGGGCAAAACCAGCGATGTGCTGCTAGCGGCCTACCATACGGGCGAGGTGGTGGGTGATACCCTAGAGCTAGACTCAGGCACCTTAACCGGAGTGGTATAACCCCCATGACTGACAAAAATTCTCCTAAACGCAACCCCTCAGCCTCAGAAAAAAACGTGCTCAACATCGACGTGCCGACGTTAATGGTGATTTTGACCGCGCTGATTTTGCTGCCCCTGCTGGCCACTGGGTTTATCTCCCAGTAAGGCCAGGGACAGTGGGTGGAACTCAATGACTCAATGTTCGTTGCGATCGCTATACATCTCTCATCGCCTTGGTCGGGGCGTTTAGATACGCTAAATCTGGCCCAGAGGGAATAATGCCGCCGGGATTGAGCGGAAACAGGTTGCCGTAGTAGTCATGCTTGACCGCCTCAATATCGCAGGTTTCGGCCACCCCCGGTAGCTGGTACAGTCGCCGCAGGTAGGGGCCAAGGTGGGCGTAGTCTTGAATGCGGCGGCGGTTGCACTTAAACAGGCTGTAGTAGACCACATCAAAGCGAAAGAGCGTCGTAAACAGCCGCACGTCCGTCAGCGTTACCGTGTCGCCGCAGAGGTAGGGGCGCTGGGCCAGGGCTTGGTCAATCGCATCTAGGGCCTCAAATAGCTCGGTGACGGCGCGATCATAGGCGGCCTGGGTTTGGGCAAAGCCGCAGCGGTAGACGCCATTGTTAACGGCGTGATAGATACGGTCATTCCACTGGTCGATGTCCGCCTTTAGGAATGCTGGATAGAGGTCAGGCCCGCTGGCCCACTCGCTAAAGGCGGCGTTCAAAATCACAATGATCTCGGCGCTCTCGTTGTTGACGATGGTGGCCGTCTGCGTATCCCACAGCACCGGCACCGTGGCCCGCCCCTGATAGCCCGGCTGGGCCTGGCGGTAGAGGTCTGGCAGAGTACGACAGCCGCGAAAGGGGGTGGCAAACAGCCAGCAGCCCTCGTCAGGAGACGGGACTACGGGAATAGTCGAAACCACTTCCTCCAAACCTTTCAACGCCCGCGCTACCAGGGTGCGGTGCGCCCAGGGGCAGCCCATGCCCACGATCAACCGATAGCGGTGGGCGGCAGGCGGATAGGTACCGTCGGGTACAATCTCGTGGCGAAAGGCGCTCTCGGGGCGCTGGTAGTCGCCGCCTTTGCCGCTGGGGGCCATCTGGCCCATCATGGTTTGCCACAGGGTCGTCCAAACCTGCT
>RECJ01000168.1 GCA_007694115.1 Leptolyngbya sp. DLM2.Bin27
ATCCATCTTGAGTTGGCCAGCTTTGCTGTTGAGCCGCTTGATCTGGGTTTTGAGACCCTCAATGGTGATGGGATCGGCGGTTGGGGGCATGGGAGGAGGGCTTGCGGTTTAAGGTGCAGGGTTTGCGGTGCAGGGTGTTGGGAGGCGATAGTGCGGCGTTAGAGGTCGCAGACGGCGGGGTATTGGCGGGCTAGGTCGATGCCTTTGGCAACGAGTTTTTCGCCTTCGGTGCTGAGCTTTTCAAGGGAGTCAAAGCCAAAGCGCTGGGCATCGCGCAGGGTTTGGCTAGTCAAAATCAGCCGTCCAGAGAAAATCAGTGCCCAGCCAAAGCCCTCATGGCTCAGGTCAACCACCACCTGGGAGAGCTGGCCGGTTTCGGTCTCAATGCGGTAGGCGATCGCCCGGTAAAACGCGATGATTCGGCTTTGCGTAATCGGGTCGACCTCGCCCTCCACCGAGATCTGGCGCTTTTGAACTTTGCTGAGCACGTAGGGCTTGAGCAGCAGCTCATCGGCCCAGTGGCGAAAGGTGCCGTAGGGGTCGTTGGCGCGAATCTGCTGCACCATGGCCTTGAGAAAAGGCGAGCTATCGACCAGCAGAGCAGAGCTAAGGGCAACGGGGGATTCAGCGGTGGTCATACGGTTACCTCCTCTTCGGTTTCGATGTAGGCCTCTTCAAAGCTAGGGGTGGTCTTTTGGCCCAGGGCCTTGCGGAGCCAGGGCGGTGGGCTGCCCTGGAGGGTATGCATCAACTGGCCCAAAATCGCTTCAATTTTTTCGTCTTCGGAGTGGGACTTCATCGGGGTGATTTTCTTGCCAATCAGCCGGGCGGCGGCACTGCCACCAATGTCGGCCACGTAAACAATGGTGCAATCCTTCAGGGCCTTGAGCTTAGAATCCAGCTTGTCTTCGTTGCCGTCTTCTTGAAGATTGCCGCTAAAGGTCAGCGTTTCTGAGAAGGTGTACGCATCGGCAGTTAGCTCATACACATCCATTTTCTTGGCCGAGCCAAAGTGGGCGTTAATGTGAATCGAGTCTTTAGTTGCGAAGGCTATTTTCATCGGAGGTCTCCTGTTTCGGAAAAGTAAAATAGGGGAAGGGAAGTTTAGTTTTGAGTGTTTAGTTTTGAATGTTTAATTTTGAACTCAAAATTCAAAACTCAAAATTCAAACCTCAAAATTCTCAGCCTCCTCCCTCCCGCCATTGATGAACCAACTCGTGGGTTCTCTCTTCATCTGCTTCGAGCAGCATGTTGCCAATCTCAAACAGCATGTCTAGGGTGCCGCGATAGCCGACGGCGCAGCGGTGGCCATTGCCCAGGCGCTCTAAAACGGGGAAGCCGTGGCGGTAGAGGGGCACACCGAGGCGGCGGGCAATGGGGCGAGCTTTGGAGTTGGTGATCCACAGGTCGGCGGTGGCGGCCAAGTCTTCTAGGTCTTCAAAGTCACCGATGTAAACCTGGTCTAGGGGCAAATCCTTCAGCAGGGGCGAGGGGGCGGTGGTGACGGCGGCCTGAATGGTGGCCCCGGTGCTGTGCAGCCACCAGGCTACGCTGTGGAGCAGGTCGGGTTCGAGGGCGATCGCAACCCGTTTGCGGCCAAAGAAAAAGTGGGTATCCAGCATGGCATCCTGCACCTGGCGGCGCTGGCGTAGGTACTTAGCCGGTACCGGCTGCCCGCTGATTTGAGCTAGCCCATGCAAGAAGTCGTCCACCGCCCCTAGCCCGGTCAGTTGGGTAAAGGTCTGGGCAGGCGTGCCAAAGCGTTCCGTCAAAATCTGCGCGGCCCCGGTCATGCTGCCGCCCAGGGCCAGGGTGAGGGCCGATCGCCCCACCGCCTTGAGTTGATCCACGGTGGTGCCGCCGGTTGCGGTAGTGGCGAAGTCGGCATCATCTAGGTGCCCATCCAGGGAAGTCGAAAGATCCGGCACCACAATGGGGGTGAGGCCAAAGGCCTCGACAATTTCCTTCAGTTCAGCTACATCCCCAGGGCCAAAGGCGGCACTGGCCAGCAGAGTGACCTGCCCGGGGTTCACCTCACCGGGTTCGGGCATCGATCGCATCAGGCTTTCTACCACAGCGGCAAAGCCATCCTCCAGGCTGCCCTTATAGTCGGGGGTAGAGGCAAACACAATCGGCACCGTCACCTCAGGATTTGCCCTGTGGAAGTCGCGCAAAATGGCCTGCATATCGTCGCCTCGGGTCTCGGTCAGGCCGGTGGTCAATAGGCCCACCAGCTCCGGTTGCGAGTTTTCAATCACCGTCAGCAGCCCCCCATGGACGTTGTCATCGCCCCCCAACACAGTACTGACTTCGCTCATCGCCGTAGTTGCCAGGGGAATCGCCTCTTGAAAGTGGTTCACCAGCAGCACCTTGGCAAAGGCGGTACAGCCCTGGGAACCATGGAACAGCGGCATCGCCCCCTGAATTCCCAAAAACGCCAGCGCCGCACCGAGGGGTTGACTCTGCTTGAGGGGGTTGACGGTAACCGCCTTGCGGCGGGCGATGACTTTGGTGGGAGAGTGAATGGGTAGATGGGTGACGGTTGTTTCTTCTGCCTTCTGCCTTCTGCCTTCTGCCTTTTCCCAGGGCGCTTCTCGCCGCACTTCCTCCCATACCGGGCTATGCAGGGTTTCATCCAGCTCCTTGGCCATCTCTAGCAGGCCGCCGTAGCCGGAGTAGGGGTTGTGGCGCTCCTGGTTGATGTGCAGGAAGGGAATGCGGGCCTTGAGGGCGGTGTACTGGTTGCGGCCCCCGGCAATCAGCATATCGGCGTTGGTTTTTTCAATCACCCGCAGCAGTTCGGCGGCTCCCCCTTTTTCGAGCATGATCCCCTCTTGGCCGAGGAGTGCTTTAATGCGGGCTTTGTCGGCTTCGGTGCTTTTTTTGCTGCTGGTGGCAACGACGGTAATGCCTAAATCTTGGGCAGCGGAGATAATTGACCAGCTCTTGACCCCGCCGGTATACAACACGACCCGCTTGCCCTGAAGCCGTTCCCGATAGGGGGTGAGCTGCTGGTTGAGCCGGGCGGTTTCTTCGGCAATCACCGCCTCAACCCGAGCCTGCATGGTGGCGTCACCCAGCTTAGCTGCGATCGTCCGCAGGCAGTGGTTCATATCCGCCACGCCGTAGAACGACTCTTCAATATAGGGAATGCCGTAGCGCTCTTCCATGGTGTGGGCCAGGTTGATCAGCGCCTTAGAGCAGATCATCACATTCAGCTTGGCCCGGTGGGCGTAGGCCACCTCCTGGTAGCGGGCATCGCCAGTGATCTTAGACAGCACCCGAATGCCGACCTTCTCAAACAGCGGCAGCACCCCCCACAGTTCCCCAGCGATGTTGTACTCGCCAATTAAATTAATGTCGTAGGGGGTGGTGGTTTCCGGCTCTGCCGTGCCAATCACATGCTCTAGCAGGGCTTCGCCCGCCAAGCGGTTACCCAGGTTTTTGCTGCCCACAAACCCAGGAGACTGAATCGGCACCACCGGCAAACCCAGCTTTTCCGTTGCTGCCTTGCACACGGCCTCCAAATCATCCCCAATTAAAGCGGGCACGCAGGTGGAATAGACAAACACAGCGGCGGGGCTATAGCGAGCCTGCACATCGTGAATCGCCTGGTAGAGTTTTTTCTCCCCACCAAAAATAATGTCGTTTTCACTCAGGTCGGTGGTAAACCCAGTTTTGTAGAGGGTGCTGCCCGAAGACAGGCTCCCCCGTACCCCCCAGGAATTGCCCGCACAGGCAATCGAGCCATGCACCAGATGCGCCACATCGGTAATCGGCACCAGGGCAATGCTAGCGCCATCAAAGGCACACCCACCCTGGGCGGCCCCCGGCTTGGCCTGCTGTTGGCACACCTTGTTGTGACCTGTGCCATTTTTTTCATGGTTATGCTCGCAACCCGGCTGGGTTAGGAGTTCATTCATTTTGGCTTTGGTGGTGGACATGGTGGGGTGAAGGGGTGGTGGGGTGGATGAGTTTTGAGTGTTTTAGTTTTGAGTGAAGGTGTAGGGGGCATAACGCTAAGGCGAGGCTTTGCCAACGCGCAGCAATGCACCATTTAAGAGAAACTGTAGGGTGGGCACTGTCCACCATTAAAGAAACTATTTCCAGCGATCGCCTAGTGTTGAGCTTTAAGGGACTGTTGAACAACCCAAATTCAAAACTCAAAACTTAAAACCTAAAATTGTTCTTCAACAGATGTACCGGGTTACGTCTTCACCGCAGACATCGACGAGGTAAGCGAGGGAGCGAAAGCGAAGGCCCACCAACTCGTCGTACACCGGGTTGAGTTTGCACAGGGCGGGAATGTGAACGGTGCGGCCCAAAAAGGTGACATCGCGCTCAAAGGGGCAGCAGCAAGGAATTAGGCGGCAGACCAGGTGGGCAAAGCGGCGATTCGTCACCTCGATCTGGTCAATCCAGCGGCGCAGGGGAGTAAAGGGGCCTAGACCAGGTGGATGGGGGGGAGTGATCGGGTGGTCGTGGGTGTGGGTCAGGGCAGCCATGGGAGGATCTCGGTGGGTGAGGGCGCGAGTTGGGCTGACGAATGGCTGGCGGCCTGGTCAGCAGAAGGGGCCGGATCACCAGAGGGCAGAGCGTTACCAATCGTCTTCGTCGACCGGGAGGGGGCGATCTTCGGCCAGTTCTAGTTCCCGACTGAGGCAACCAACAACGCAGTTGCTGTCTAGAAAATGGACTGAATAGATGTAAGCTCGTTGCAGGTAGGTGCCAATGCCAATCACGTAGCCGACGGCTCCGGGCTCAGCCAGTTTGTCTCCCTTGTCTTTGCCGGGAAAGGTACCGTCGTTACGAATAACTTTGGTTACCCGGACTCGGTTATTCAGGTCAAAAATTGGCGGGGAATCGATTTCAATTTCTTCGGAGAGCTTCATAGCAGGAGTGAGAGGTGAATGAGTGGGGGTGGGAGGGTGGATGAGTAGGGGGTGGGAGGGTGGATGAGGGAAGCAGGTTTGAATGTTTAGGTTTTGAGTCCGTTACGAATTCAAAATTCACAATTCAAAACTTTCTTCTTACCCATCCACCCAGCAACACCTCTAGCGAATCAGGTCGAAGGAGATATCGTTGCCAACGACACCGGTTTTCGCATCGGCTTCTTCCAGGATGTTGTTCACAATCCAGGTGAGCTGGTTGAGGGCACCCT
>RECJ01000124.1 GCA_007694115.1 Leptolyngbya sp. DLM2.Bin27
CCGTTCTGCATTTCCTCTACTTTGATCGTACCTCGCCCGTCTAGGATCCGCTATAAGCCAGCCCTGCCATTTTCGCTAATATGATCATGAGATAAGCGAAACCAATAAGAACAAAAGTCAACTGAGTCTTTTACCTCAGGAAATCGATAAAAAATCTGATCTATGTATTCATCCCCAATTGACATTCTTAAATGCTTCCCACCCAAAAACGGAGGATTCCCAATAATCGCATCCGCTTTGGGCCACTCCGTAAACAGGGCATCTTGGCAGACAATATTTTTATCCAGCGTATCCAGCGGCAGGGCCGGTTCATAGTCTTGCAACCCCAGGCGATCAATCGCCACCTTGCGGGCAATCATCAGCGTCACCCGTGCCAGCTCCACCGCAAAGGGGTTGTTGTCGATGCCAAAAAACTGGTTGGGCGTCACAAAGCTCATCTGCATCTGGTCGCGGGGCGACTTGCGGCGGCTGGCGATTTTATCCAGCAGTTTTTGCTCAACTTGTTTAAGTTCCTGATAAGCAATGTAGAGAAAATTGCCCGACCCGCAGGCCGGGTCTAGCACCCGGTAGTTTTGCAGCTCTAGCTGTAGGGCATTTAGCTCGCCAATGGTGTTCGCCGCCTCAATGCGATCTTCCCAATAGCGCGAGATCGTGGGCCGCACGATCTTCATAATGTCGGCCTCGGCAGTGTAGTGAATGCCGTGGGCGTGGCGGGTTTTGGCATCGATTGCCGACTCAAAAATGCTGCCAAAAATCGCCGGACGCACCTTGCTCCAGTCTTCTAGCGCCGCCACCTCCAAAAACTTTAGCTCTGGCTGGGTCAGCTCAATGGGTTCAATATTGGCAAACAGCCCGCCGTTAAAATAGTCCACCCCCTTATAGCGCCCAGCGGGGGTGATGCCGGGGGTGTTCATCGCCGTAAACAGGCCGCCCAGCACATCGTAGCTGCTCTCATCCCGCTCGATGCAGTCTTTCACACACTGCACAAACAGGCTATCGGGCAGCAGGCCACGATCTTCGGCAAACATGGCCAGCACGCATTGCAGCACAAACCGCTGGGCCAGCAGCGCCGCCTCCGGTTGCTCTAGCTGGCGGGTTTTCATCATGCGATCGCGCAGCATCGTATACAGTTCACCCATGCGCCCGGCGGCCTTTTCGGTCACCTCCACCTGGTTGTTGCCAAACACCGACTTGCGCTCGGTGACCTCCATAAAGCCAAAGGTGGCCACGCGATCGGGCAGCTGCGCCAGCTCCACCATGTCGATGGGCGTGTCGATCTGGGTGTCGAAGTCGTAGACCCAAAACTGATCAAAATTGCACAGCATCACATAGCGAGGCCGATTGGGCACCGCCCGCTGCCAATAGTCAAACGCCTGGGAATAGTGCTTTGAGAGATCGGCCCCCCGCTTTTTCATCTCGATTAGCACGCGGGGCTTCCACACCAGGTCGGCAAAGCCCGTTTTGCCCTTTTTGCTGCCCTTGGCAATGCGCTCCTCGTAGGTGGCCCCGGCCTCCATCGCCCCAGCGTGGCCAAAGGCCCGAAAGAAACGGTCTAAAAAGGTTTGGGCCTCGCCCTTTTCGTCGCCCTTGAGGTGGTCGGTAACGAACGTGACAAAGGTACGGAGACCATCAGCGGTGGTGGGCATAGGGGCAGCAGCGGCAAAAGGGAGCGAAGTGGGTTTATTCTTTTCTCAAACCTTAGCGACAGATCCCCAAAGCCCAGGTATTTTGCCCCAAACCTTAACGATAAATACAACCACTCCTCTGTGGTTGACGCTCCTGCGTCTTGTGGGGCTGGGGCGCACAGCGCCGGGAGAGCATTCCCACGCAGAGCGGAGGAACGATAGAGTAGAAAGTCCCCGTCCCCGCCGAGTCTGACGAGGCTTCCCATGGCTGACCCCACCCCCATTGACATCCTGCAAGACCTCGATGCCCTCAAAACCCAGCTCGATGCCCTGCGGCCCCTCGCCCCCGACCTGCTCAGCAACCTGCGAGAACTCTACACCGTTCGCCTCACCTACAACTCCACCGCCATTGAAGGTAACACCCTCACCGAAACCGAAACCCAAATCGTGCTCGAAAAGGGCATCACCATCGGCGGTAAATCCTTACGAGATCACCTAGAGGTGATTAACCACGCTGAAGCAATCGACTTTGTGCGCGATCTCGCCCAGGCCAATACTCCCATCACCGAATGGGAAATTCGCCAAATTCACAGCCTCGTCTGCAAAGGCGACAGGCAAGCTGGGGCTTACCGCAGCGTTAACGTCATCGCCGCAGGCACCAACTACCGCTACCCCGACGCCATCAACGTGCCCGACCTCATGGCCGACTTTGGCGACTGGATCTCCCAACCGCCCCCCCAGCACCCCGTCGAAATCGCCACCGAAATCCATGCCCGCTTCGTCACCATTCATCCCTTCACCGATGGCAACGGCAGAGTCGCCCGCCTGCTGATGAACCTGCATTTGCTGCGGACGGGGTATCCCCTGGCCATCATTCAAGCCGCCGATCGCGCGGCTTACATTGATGCCGTCGTCGCTTGGCAAGCCGGTAAGACCAAACCCCTGTTAGTAATGGTTGCCAAGGTTGTCAAATCCTCAGCCCTGGAGATTCTCAGCCTAGTCAATTAAACGGGCTCCAGCTAAATATCGTCATGGGGCTAAGTTGAAAGGCGATGGTCAACCAGTCTGACAACCCAACATATCTACTTCGCCTCCATCCAGTTGGGGCCAGCGTGGGCTTCGACCTTGAGGGGCACCTTCAGATCCACCGCCGATTCCATGGTGGCTAGAATCTTGGGCTCTAGCTCGGCCCACTCGGCGGGGGGCACCTCAAACACCAGTTCGTCGTGCACTTGCAGCAGCAGATTGGCCTGGTAGTCTTTTAGCAACTCGTGCAGGCGAATCATAGCGATTTTGATGATGTCGGCGCTGCTGCCCTGGATCGGGGCGTTGGCGGCGGCCCGCAGCATACCGGCATCGTAGCCGTTGGTGCGAAGGCGCTCTAGGTCGATGGTGGCGGGGTCGGTGCCTTGGAGCGATCGCAGCTTGCCATCGGTAAAATTAAAATACCGCCGCCGACCGCAGATGGTCTGCACATAGCCCTGGGCGATCGCCGCTCGCTGCATCTGTTGCAGGTACTCAAACACCTTGGGGTAGCGCTCGTAGTAGCGGTCAATAAAGGTCTTGGCCTCACTGCGGCTAACCCCGGCCTCACGGGCAAAGCGCACCGCCCCCATGCCGTAGATAATGCCGAAGTTGATCACCTTCCCGGCGCGGCGTTCGTCGGGGGTGATCTCCTCTTTCTCAAACAGCAGCCGGGCGGTGAGGGCGTGAACGTCGTCGCCCGAGCTGTAGGCCTCTACCAGCACCGGCTCACCGCTGAGGTGGGCCAAAATCCGCAGCTCGATCTGCGAGTAGTCGGCGGCCACCAGCCGCCAGCCCGGCTCGGGCAAAAACGCCGCCCGAATCTGGCGACTAAAGGCGGTGCGAATGGGGATATTTTGCAGGTTGGGGTTAGACGACGACAGCCGCCCGGTGGCCGTCACCGCCTGGTTAAAGTCGGTATGTACCCGGTGGGTGTCGGGGCGAATCAGTGTCGGCAGGGCATCGACGTAGGTGGATTTGAGCTTCGAGAGGGTGCGGTGCTCCACCACCAGATCCACCACGGCATGGTCGCCCTGGAGCTTTTCGAGGGTCGCGGCGTCGGTGGAGTAGCCGCCCGATTTATTGCGGCGCGATTTTTTCTTATCTAGCCCCAGCTTTTCAAACAGCAGCGCGCTCAGCTGCTTGGGCGAGCCCAGGTTAAAGGTTTCCCCGGCCTCTGCGTGGGCGGTTTGCTCTAGGCGGGCCAGGTCGGTTTCGAGCTGTTTTGAAAAGCTACCCAGGTACTCAGCATCGACTCGAATGCCGGTGCTCTCCATCTCGGCCAGCACCGGCTCTAGGGGCAGCTCAATGTCGGTGAACAGGGCCTTGATATCGGGAACGTCGTCTAGCTCAGCCCGCAGATGGGGCACCAGCTGATAGGTGGTGTGGACATCGGCCCCGCAGTAGAGGGCGGCTTTGGCGATGTCTACATCGGCGATGGTTTTGCCCTTGGGCACCAGGTCTGCATAGCTCTGGGCCACCAGGTTGAGGTAGCGCAGGCTGAGGTCGGTGAGGTTGTGGGTGGCCTCGGGGTTGAGCACGTAGCTGGCCAGCATGGTGTCAAACACCACCCCCCGCAGGTGAATGCCCTGGTGGCGCAGCACCAGGCGATCGTACTTGGCGTTTTGCAACACCTTCGGGAACTTGTCGCCCTCTAGCACAGAGCGCAGCGCCTCTAGCACCATCTCCAAGGGCAGCATCTTGCCTGCGCTGTGGCCCAGGGGAATGTAGGCCATGTCGTCGCGGCCTGTGCCCCAGCAGCAGCCGAGGCCCACCAGGGTGGCATCCCGTGGCTCTAGGGAGGTGGTTTCGGTGTCCCAGGCGACGGGGGCGGCGGGGTCTGTTTGCTCCGAGAGCCTGTCGAGCAGTTCGTAGAGCTGGGCTTCGGTGGTGATGATCTGCGGTGCGATCGCCACCTCATCTACCCCCTGGGCGCTGTCGGTTTCTGCCGCCGTAAAGAAGGCCACATCGGCTCCGCCCGAGTCGCCAAAGCGGCTAGACTCAGCCGATTCTGTGCCGCTGCCCCCGCTCAGCGCCTGGCTGGCCTTTGCCGCCGTTTCTGCCGCCGCCTCGCCGCCAAAGGCCGTTTGCAGCTTGCCCAGACGATTGACAAAGTTCTGAAACTCCAGCTTTTTCAGCGCCGGAATCACAAGGTCGGGGTCAAAACCATCCAGCTTGCAGGTAGCCAGGTCGATGGGCAACTCCCCAGCGGGAATATCGGTAATAATCTTGGCCATATAGCGCGAGTGGTAGGCCGACGCTTTGCCCTCGATTAGCTTTTTTTGGGTCGCGCCCTTGATGTTGTCGATGTCGGCGTAGATGGCATCGAGGTCGCCATACTCCGCCAGCAGCTTGGCCGCCGTCTTGGCCCCAATGCCCTTGACGCCGGGAATGTTGTCAGACGAGTCGCCGCAGAGGGCTTTATAGTCCACCACCTGGTGGGGGTAGATATCGAGCTTGGCCTTGACCTCTTCAATTTTGAACTCCTGGGCCAGGCCATTCTTTGCCCCCCTGGCGAAGGCGTTGCCCAGGTGCAGCACCGTGATGCACTCGTCGGGGTCGATCAGCTGAAATAAATCCTGGTCGCCGCTGAGAATTTTGACGCAAAACCCCTCGGCCAGGGCCTTGGTGGCCAGGGTGCCGATCACATCGTCGGCCTCAAAGCCGGGGGCCACGTAGATATTCAGCCCAAAGTCGGTGAGCAGCTGGTTGAGGTTTTCGACATCCTCTAAAAACCCCTCCGGCGCTTCGGGGCGGCCGTCTTTGTAGGTGGCGTCGGCCTGGTGGCGAAAGGTAGGCTGGGCCAGGTCAAAGGCGACGGCGGCGTACTGGGGCTTTTCCGCCTCCATCATGTCGAGCAGCGACTTGAGAAAGCCATAGCACACGCTGGTGGGAATGCCCGTGGAGGTGCGCAGACCGCCGTCGGCATTTTTGGCAAAGGCATAGTACGAGCGAAAGGCCAGGGAATGGCCGTCTACCAGCATCAGGGTGGGCCGATCGGCCTGGGGGGAAAGTGCTGCCACAGCGGTTTCTCAGGGTCGAGGATTTGAATACCCATTGTAAGGGGCGGCGCGGCGGCGGATCGGGGCCACCGTCGCGAGCAATTTCGCTACTGGCCCTTGGGCTTGCCACGACGGCCAGACCATAGGGTAGGCTAGGGGAATACGCGATCGCAGTAAAACCCATGGCCAACCTCGAACCCACTGTTACTCCTACCATTGAGCGCTCTAAGGCGGGCTTTAACGACTACGCCGAGCGCCTCAATGGCCGCGCCGCCATGCTGGGCTTTGTGGCGCTGGTGCTGTTTGAGCTGGTGACCGGGCAGGCAATCGTCACCTGGCTGGGGTTGCGGTAGGAGATGGGTTTTAGGTCTCAGGCTTCAGGTTTTAGGTCTAAATCTTTGACCGACACCCAATACCCGACACCCAATACCCGTCCCCATCCCCCGTCCTTTGCACTTGTTTGGAGACCGACCCATCAAAGCGCTTTTTAGAAAACAACCGTGGATTGCCACGGCGCTCACCGTAGGCGCTGTGGATGGCCTCATGGGAGCGACAGAAGACAAGGTCTCGTTAGCGTTATTTGGCCTATTGCTGGCGGGCGGGGCCGCAACCCTGAGCTGGGGACAGATTCAGCGCCATGCCACATCTAGCAAAATGCCGACGATGCTAAACCCACCGGGGCAGGTTTACATCCCCACCTCCACGGGCCGGAATGACCTACAGGCCAGCACAGGCGACGAGTCAACCCCCTGAAGCGGGCACTTGGCCTGGGCGCAGGAGCGGCAGTTGGCGTTGAGCAGGTGCTCTAGGCTGCGCTGGCGGTAAAGGCTAACGTTTTGGCGAATGTAGCCCTCGACCTCTAGCTCTGAGAGGTCATTGGCCATCAAGATCGCCTGGGGAGTGTTGAGGGCTTGGCGACTGAGGTTGATATGGGCCAGGTTGTCGCAAAAGCTAGCCTGGGGCGAATGCACGACGACGGGGATCGGTTGCAGCTGGCTACGAAAGCTCTCGGGGCGCTGCTGGGCATAGTGGTCTTTAAATTGCAGCGTGCAGGTGCCGTCGGCATAGCTGCGGCTGCGAATGTGGCGCTGAAAAGGCACGGTGAGAAACCCGTCGGGGGTGAGACTATACCACCACGACTTGTGCCACCCCTGGGAAGGCAGGTTGAGAATCTGCTGAATTTCGCCTGGCTCAAAGCCCGAGCGCGCCAGTAGCGCCTCGGCTTCGATGAAGGAAACGTTTTGCGCCAGGGTAGCTAGGTCAGAGTGGCAGGGGGTAATGGACTGGTACTCGCGGTGGTTGCTGAGATCGGGCAGCGGCGGCGCATCGGGGTATGACCCGGCCAGCACACAGTTGATCTGCTCAAAGGTGATCACGGCATCCATGCGGCCCTGGCCATAGGAGCCATGGCCCAAAGGCAGGGGCACGCCCACCGCCACGGTGACGGTGCCAATTTCGTGGGGGTGGGCGATCGCAGGCAGACTTTCGGTCAGGAGCGATCGCAAAAACTCATCATCGGCCACCGCCAGGGCCAACTGGGGGTCAGTGGGGGCCACCTGGGGCACCGACTGGCGGGGGGAAAACGGGGCGAGAGGAGAGCTAACCATCGGTAAACACTCGCCAAAGCAGAACGGGCAACAACGTGGCGATCAGAACCGGGCAGAGGTAGATCTAGCCACTCAACCCCTGATGCCGATCATTACGGTGTCCTTGTTCTATCAACTGCCCCAGCGAGCGCATAGACCTCGGTCAGAAAACGTTGCACAGGTTTGCACTGCGCAATGTGGCTCTCGTGTTTTGTTACGGTTTTTGGTGCTCAAAGTATCAGAACCCCACTAACCCCACTAACCCACTAAATTGATGCCGGGTTCTGAACGGGTGATCGACATTGGGGATGGGCGGGGGATATCTGCTCAATAGCCCGGTTTGGGGATGCTCTTGCTCGCCCCCATCGGCACCGCCATTGACGATTATCTCACCCCAGAGCGCTACACCAAACTATATCAAGCAGATATAGAGACTTATACCGAATCCTGCTGGGCTACCCCCGATCCCCCTGGGCGAACCGCCGTTCGCCCCTACAGGTTGGCCGATTGGCCATCAGGGGTAGGGAATTCGGATTTGGTATTAGTACATCAAGGCAGAAATCGCTCCCCTAGTCCCGCGAGGCCTAGTCCCTGGAATACAGAGCATTCCCTTTCTGCCTCCTGCCTTCACCCTTTTGCCTTGCTGCACTAGTCTGCGCTTTCTCCAGGGGTGTCCTCATCCAGCACCTCAATGACAACTGGAGTGGGGGCAGCAGGCTCGGCAGCCTGGCCAATTTTGCTGTAGACCAACGCCACCAGCGAGCGAAAGCCTCGCACCAGGGGCCGCACAACCCCGTAGCGATCGCCGTATTCATTGGCCATATCGGCATCAAAGCGGTCAACCTGGGTCTGCACCTTGGTCAGCAGGCTTTGGGCCCAATCTACTTTGCGATCGTTGGCCAGGTAGCGCAGGTCGGCAAAGATCTGCGTCCAGGTGGGGGCGGGGGGTTCAGGGACAGCGGCCTCAGCCTCAACCGCATCGGCAACCGCTTCGGCAACTGCTTCAGCGGCAGCCGCATCGGCGGCTTCATTGGCCCTGAGCTGATCGATCATTTCTGCCAGGGTTTTACGGCCCTGGGTTTCAATTTCGCTAGAGCCTTCTCTCAGCTCGGCTAGAGCTTCAGCAGCGGCTGCTTTGACAATCTCGCGAATGCGGCTGGCGCGCTGGCCACCTTCTTGCTGAACTTTGACCCAGTCGGTCTTAACACGATCTTGTACGGGATTGGCCATGGGAATTCTCCTACTAAGGATGGGGTTTAAAACGTTTGAAAAGAATGGGGAAAGGAATAGATATTCCTGGATCAAAACCAGCAATAGCCGAGCTATGGCAATCCTGCGTGAATTGTGAAAATCCGTAGGTCAGGGGTCTCGCCTGCAGGGGCAAGCTGCCCCTCCTGCCTACAAATCAATTCAGATTGCTGTGGCGGCTAGTACTTCATTGAGTCAATGAGTGAGTGGGTCAATGAAGTACTAGAGAAAACGCCGTCTAAACTACGGCAACAGAGTCGACATCAATCACCGACTCGTTAGTTTCCACCACTGTTACAGGGGTAGAGCTATCGGTGGCCTGACGCAGATTGCGCTTGCGGTCTAGCAAAATTTGAGAAATTTCTGTGATGGCGATCGTAGCGATTAGGCCATCATCAATCCACCCTAAAAGGGGAATTGCATCGGGGACAATATCAATGGGGCTGACTAGATAAAACAGGGTGCCCAACAGCACAACCCAACGATATTTTGAGTTGCGCAGCAACCGACGATACCACTTCATAAAAGGCTTGACAAAAAACCGCTTCGCCATTGATTTCTCCTTTACCCAACAAAACTATCTTGACAGACCGAAGGATTTGCCACAGGTGTGGCTTACCCATGAAAAGGCGGGGTTTTTACACCGAATAGACCGTAGGGCAAAAGCCGTAGCGATCAGGGGTTAGGGCGTTGGTCGGCGAAGGGATGGGCGGGCCTGCCTAGCGGGCGACAAAACCCATCGCCGGATCGGTCGAGGTGCAATGAACTTGCCCAGGTGTTTAGGATGAATCGCGCCGCTGGGAGCGTCCGGGGTATGATGTGGCAGATTTTGGTGGTAGCTGGGTCTATGTCATCTTTTCAACTTCGGGTTTATGTTCCGCCGCATCCGTTGGTCAAGCACTGGCTGGGGGTAGCCCGTGATGCCGATACACCGGGGCCGCTGTTTCGCACAGCCATGGAAGAGCTGGGTCGTCACCTGACCTACGAGGCCATTCTCGACTGGCTGCCGACCATGGATACCACGATAAACACGCCCCTAGGCCCAGCTCCGGCTACCTTTATTAACCCCGAGGTGCCGACCATGATCGTGCCGATTTTGCGGGCGGGGCTGGCGCTGATGCCCGGCGTGCAGGCGCTGCTACCGTTGGCTTCGGTTTACCACGTGGGCTTTGTGCGCAACGAAGAAACTCTGGAGGCCAGCTGCTACCTCAACAAACTCCCTGACCAGCTCGATCCCCAAACTCGGGTGATCATCAGTGAACCGATGCTGGCCACAGGCGGCACGATTATGGCGATGATGGCCGAGCTGACCCAGCGCGGTATTGACCCGGCGGTGGTGCGGATCATCTCCATTGTGGCGGCCCCGCCAGCGCTGCAAAAACTGGCGGCGGCTTACCCCACGGTGACCATCTACACCGCCATGATCGATGAGAAGGTGAACGAGCAGGGCTTTATTGTGCCGGGGCTGGGGGACGCAGGCGATCGCACCTTTGGCACCTGACCTTTGGCACCTGACCTTTGGCACCTGACCTTTGGCACCTAGACAGGCATCTGCCCAGACCGGGTGCCAGCGTGGGCCATCGAATTCTGGATTAATCCCTAATGTTCGGCGACGCCTTTGCCTAAACAGGTCAGAATAGAAGAGGGTGAGCTACCTGCTTGGGCCCAGGGTTGGGCCCAAGGTGTTGGGACCACCAATCAGCCCCTGGTTTTGGTACGACCCTTGGGTTTGGCACAATAGAGTATCTAGGCATCGGTTTTTGGCTGAGCCCGTTCTTATCAGACAGATGGATAGTGACCTATGAGTCAGCAAGACAACTTTGTCGGCGGTTTTTTGCTCGGCACCCTGGTGGGTGGTGCCCTAGGCGGCGTGGTCGGTGCCCTAGCGGCCTCCCGCATCCAGGCGGGGGGCAAAGCTAAGCCGTCTTCGCTGCCTAAGACAGGGGGCGAACTGGCCTTTGGCGAGTTTGACGACACCGATGAAGACAGCATTGAGGCGGCGCGACTGGGTTTAGAAACCAAAATTGCCCAACTGAATGAGGCCATCGACGATGTGCGTCAGCAGCTGGGCGGCATCAACGGTCACTCTGAACGCCCCTGGGAAAGCTCTTCTCGGGCCGACTCTTAACGATATCTATCGGGTTTGGCCTAAATTCCCTATGGGCAAACCGTTACACTAGCTGACAGGCAAATAGGTTCCGTGTATTGTTGGTAACGACTACTGCTGAGGTTCTCAAATGGACATATTGGTACAAACCCTCACGACATTTTTGTCGATCTATACGATTTTGTTAATCGTGCGCATTCTTCTGAGCTGGTTTCCCAATGTGGATTGGTTTAGCCCTCCCTTCTCGGTGCTAAGCCAGCTAACCGATCCCTACCTGAACCTGTTTCGGTCGATTATTCCGCCCCTGGGTGGCATCGACCTCTCGCCGATTTTGGCATTTTTGCTGCTGTCGTTTTTGCGCCAGGGTTTAGTTGCGATCGCAGCTGCTACCGCCTCCAGCTACGCCTACTTCTAGGCTACCCATCGCCCTTCCACTCCACACCTGGCACCTAAGGCCTGCTTCCCAGGGCGGGAAAGGATTAGGTGTCAGGTTTAGCTAGGTCTGGGGGCCAGGGTTCCCTATAATGGGGGCTTGTGACCTTTTGCCATTACCCCTGCCTAGCTATGTCGTCTGACTCCAACCGCCCTGGCCAAAGTGCCTCTAGCCTTGAAGAAATTCGCGCCGCGCGGCTTCAAAAAGTAGAAGACCTCAAGCAGCTGGGCCAAAACCCCTTTGCCTATCGCTGGGCGGTGACGGCCAAAACCGCCGACCTTCAGGCCCAGTACGCCGACCTCGAAGCGGGCGCAGAAGTTGACCTAGAGGTTGCTTTGGCGGGGCGCATTTTGGCCCGGCGGGTGTTTGGCAAGCTGGCATTCTTTACCCTGCAAGACGAGAGCGGCGTCATTCAGCTCTACCTCGAAAAAGCTACCATTCAAGCGGCCATGGGGGCCGCCGATGAGCAGGCCTTTGATCACCTGAAGCAGCTCACCGACGTGGGCGATATTTTGGGCGTGCGGGGCACAATCAAGCGCACCGAGAAGGGTGAACTCTCGGTCAAAGTTCAGGAGTATGCGATGCTCACCAAGGCGCTGCTGCCCCTGCCCGACAAGTGGCACGGCCTCACCGACGTAGCCAAGCGCTACCGCCAGCGCTACGTCGATCTGATCGTCAACCCCACGGTGCGCGACACCTTTCGCAAGCGGGCGCTGATCACCTCGGGCATTCGCCGCTACCTAGAAGATCGCGGCTTTTTAGAAATTGAAACCCCGGTGCTGCAAAGTGAAGCCGGGGGGGCCGAGGCCCGCCCCTTCACCACTTACCACAACACCCTGGAGATGGATCTCTACCTGCGCATCGCCACCGAGCTGCACCTAAAGCGGCTGGTGGTGGGCGGCTTTGAGCGGGTGTTTGAGATTGGCCGCATCTTTCGCAATGAGGGGATCTCGACCCGCCACAACCCCGAATTTACCAGCGTGGAGTTTTACCAGGCCTACGCCGACTACCACGACCTGATGGATTTGACCGAAGACCTGATCGCTACCCTGGCCAAGGATATTCTCGGCACCCTCAAGATCACCTACCAGGGTGTAGACATCGATCTCACGCCGCCCTGGCGGCGGGTCACCATGCATGACCTGGTTAAAGAGCACACCGAGCTAGATTTTCACAGCTTCGCTACCCTCGACGAGGCCAAGGCCGCTGTCAAAGACCTCAAGCTCCACGGGGTTGACGACTGCGACTCGATTGGCAAACTGCTGAACGAGGTGTTTGAGCAAAAAATCGAAGAAACCCTGATTCAGCCAACCTTTTTGATCGACCATCCGGTAGAGATTTCGCCCCTCTCTAAGCCCCACCGCAGTAAGCCGGGGGTGGTAGAGCGCTTTGAGCTGTTTGTGGTGGGCCGCGAGACCGCCAACGGCTTTTCGGAGTTGACCGACCCCATTGACCAGCGCCAGCGGTTTGAATTGCAGGCGGCCCGCAAGGCGGCGGGCGATTTAGAGGCCACCGGGGTAGACGAAGACTTTCTCACCGCCCTAGAGCACGGCATGCCCCCCACCTGCGGCGAGGGCATTGGCATAGACCGCCTGGTGATGCTGCTCACCGACAGCCCCAGCATTCGCGATGTGATCGCCTTTCCGCTGCTCAAGCCCGAGCGGGAGGAGTAGGACTCCGGCCACAACCACCAGGGAGTGAACTCCCTGGCCATAGCGAAAGTCTGCTGAAGCAGACTGGGGCAGATGGCCCATAATCCTCTTCAGCCACCGTAGGTGGGCACTGCCCACCATTGGAGAGAACGTTTTTCAGAAGTCGCCTCAACGCTCCCAGCCCTCCGAGCGGTGTTGCTCAGAAAATGGCTCGAAAAATAGCTCAGAGCCGCTGGGCAATTGCGATCGCAACGGGACACAGCAGCAGCGCCGGTAAAAACGAAGCCACCCGCACCTGGGCAATTTCTAACAGATTGAGCCCAATGCCCATGATCATCAGCCCGCCCGTGCCGGTGATCAGCAACACCTGGGGGCTGCTGGCCGGGTCAGTAATAATCGCCCCCGACAGGCTGGCCAGCAGCGACAGCCCCCCCTGCACCACAAAAATGCTCAGGGCCGAAAAGCCGACCCCAATACCGTAGGTACCCGTCAGGGCAATTGCCGCCAGACCATCCATCGTCGCCTTGAGGGTGAGCAGGGCGTTGTCGCCCCTCAGACCGTTGTTGAGGCTGCCCACAATCGCCATCGGGCCAATGCAAAACAGCAGGCTGGCCGCCACAAACCCCTCGGTAAAACGGCCACCGCCGCGCACCCGCGCCTTGAGCCAGTCGCCCAGCACCGACAGGCGTTTTTCGATCTGGCCCCATTCCCCCAGCAGGCCTCCGGCCACCATCACCAGCAGCGCCAAAATAATGCCGTCGATGGGGCCAGCGTCAATGGCAGACAGGCTGCTGGCCATGGTCACCCCGATCACCACCGTCATCAGCCCCACCGCCTGGGTGATGATCTGCTGCATCGACTTCGGTAGCCGACTGCGCAACAGCAGGCCCAGCGATGTCCCCAAAACAATCGTGGCCACGTTGATCCAGGTGCCGCTGGTGATGGCCCACAGGCTGAGCATAGAAAATCCCTGCTTAAAGTCCCCAAGCATATTATCCCTTCACCTACCCATCCACCCATTCACCCACGGCAGGGCAGACACGTGGGTCTGCCCCTACCCATCCACCCGCCCACCTGCCCACTCCCCCACCATCCGCGCTATTCTCCAAACAGACCCATCGCCCCAGGAACCACCCATGACCGTCCCCGTCAGCCTAATTCGCGCCCACTCTTACCACAGGGCTGAGCTGATGCGATCGCTCACCCAGGTGCTAGAGCCGCTGGGGGGCATGGCGGCCTTTGTGAAACCGGGCGATCGCGTGCTGCTCAAGCCCAACCTATTGACCGGCAACCGCCCTACCAAAGCCTGCACCACCAGCCCAGAGCTAGTCTATGCCGTGGCCCAGCAGGTACAAGCCGCTGGCGGCAAGCCATTTTTGGGCGACAGCCCCGCCTTTGGCAGCGCCCACGGCGTCGCCAAGGCCAATGGTCTATTGCCCCTGGCCCAGGAGCTGGGCCTGCCCATCGTCGAACTCCACGGCCACCGCTACCCCACCGACAACCCCGAGTTTGACCACCTGCGTCTCTCCAAAGAGGCCATGGAAGCCGATGTGGTGATCAACCTGCCCAAGGTCAAATCTCACGTACAGCTCACCCTCACCCTGGGGGTAAAAAATCTGTTTGGCTGTGTGCCCGGCAAAATGAAAGCCTGGTGGCACATGGAGGCGGGCAAAGACGTGCAGCGCTTTGGCACCATGCTGGTGGAAACCGCCCGGTTAATCGACCCAGCCCTCACCATTGTCGATGGCATTGTCGGCCACGAGGGCAACGGCCCCAGCGGCGGCGAGCCCAGAGATTTGGGCGTGCTGGGGGCTTCTGGCAACGTGTTTGCGCTCGATCGAGCCCTAGTAGCCATGCTGGCAGTCGATCCCCTGGTGGTGCCCACGGTGGCCCAGTCACTGCGGCTGGGGGTGTGCCCCGATTGGGAAGATCTGACCTTTCCCCAGCTCACCCCCGACCAGCTACAGGTGGCCGACTGGCAACTGCCCGCCCAGCTGATGCCCATCGACTTCGGCATGCCTCGGGTGGTGAAGTCGACCTTTAAGCACCTCTATATCCGATTGATCAAAGAGCCCATGACCGCCTATGCCGATCGCTTCTAGAACGCCGGTTCAGTATTCGCTGCCGCTGGTTCCAGTTAACCCCGATGCCAAACAGGCGGATCGCGTGGGGGCGAACGGTGTTTGCCCCCAGGTTTTCATACCAAATCCGAATTCTCTACCCCCGATTGCCAATCGGCCAACCTGTAGGGGCGAACGGCGGTGCGCCCAGGGGTATCGGGGGTAGCCCAGCAGGATTCGGTATTAGTAGGGCGGTGCAAAGCTCCTATCCTGAGGTGGAGCTGGGGTTATTCTCCGGCAGTGATCCGGCCCAGGCGGCTAGCGCCCGTGGGCGCGGGGGTGCTCTGGTTGGCCAAAATGGTTTGCTCTAGCACCTCGGCAGCGCGCAGGTACTGAGTATCGGCATCGGTGCCCAGCAGCGAGGGGTTGCTAAACAGCTCCCGCCGCTGCTGAGCGCTCAGATCCACGGTGACATCGGGGCTAATGCCCTTGGTGCTGATATCGGTGCCGTTGGGGGTGTAGTAGTGGGCGACGGTGACGGTTAAACCAGAGCCATCGGTGAGACCGTGGAGCGACTGCACCAGCGCCTTGCCAAAGGTGGTAGTGCCCACCACGGTGGCGCGGTTGTTGTCGCGCAGCGCCCCGGTCAAGATTTCACTAGAGCTGGCCGATCTGCCGTCGACTAGCACCGTCAACGGCAGGTTGGTGAGAGCGGTGCGGTTAGCTGAGATCGCTTCGTCTTTGCCGTTGCGGTCGAGGGTGCGCACAATGGGGCCGTGCTGCAGCCACATGCGGCTGATGTCGATGCTAGACATCAGCAGGCCACCAGGGTTGCCGCGCAGGTCGAGCACAAACCCCTCCACCCCAGCCTCGCTGAGGGTGCGAATGGCGTTGGCCATCTGGTCAGCCGCGTTGGCGTTAAATTCAATCAGGCGAATGTAGCCAATGGGCCGACCGCCGACGGTCTTTTGGGCAGATTCTACCGTGGGCAAATCCATGCGGGCGCGGGTGAGAATGATGGTGCGGGGTGCGCCGCCGTTGCGGGAAACTGTCAGCGTCACCTGGGAGCCTTCCCGACCGCGCAGCTGCTGCAAGACCCCTTCGGCGGTCAGCCGTTCGGTGCTCTGGCCATCGACGAGCAGGATGCGATCGCCAGTCGCCACCCCAGCGCGCGCCGCCGGAGAGTCGGCGGCAACGCCCGTCACCAACACGGCACCGGTCTGACTATTCCGCTCTAGGCGTACCCCAATACCTGAGACTTCCCCTGAGGTTTGCTCGGTGAGGTCGGTGTATTCGGCTGGCGACAGAAACCGGGTGTAGGGGTCGTTAAGCCGCCGCAGTGCCGCCCGCAGCGCGGTGTGGGCCGCTTCTCGGGAGGTATATTCTCGGCCCAGCAGGTCTTGGCGAATCGCCTGCCAGTCGGTTTGGTTAAAGCTGCCGTCTACATACTCTCGGTTGATGATTTGCCAGGCTTCGTCCAGGACGACCTTGGGGCTGTCTTCTAGCTCGATCAGGGTTGTGGCCGCGACCGTGGCCTCACTAGCCACCGTGGCTAGGGCCAAAGGCACCAGCGCTAGAGCCTGTACCGAGGGGCCGACTAGAGCCAGCAGCCGGGAAAAAGAAAAAGTCGACATTGCAGTAATACCATCCTGGGCAAGGGAGGAGAGCGAGTCGGGGCAGCACGACCCCCGGCCAACGTTGAGCCTATTGTGACCGATGGCTGAAACCTTTGACCAGGCACAGAGGCTACTTTTGAGGATTTTAGACTTTTCTTTAGCTCCGCAGGGCTAAGCAGGCCGCTTTTTAAATTGGCTACCGGGTGGCCGGTTTCGGCAACAAGCGGCGATCGGCCCAAAGCCATGGCCCCAAAACCGCTGGCCTAGTAGTCGAAGGCAGCCATAGCTCCCCGATTCCCGCAAAGCGTAGTCCCTGGGTTTATAGAGAATTCCCGTTCTGCCTTTTGCCTTCATCCTTCTGCTTTTCCGGCCTAGCTGCGGTTGGTGGCGTTGATTTCATCCAAAATCACCTGGGCCCCTTCGCCGCGCAGGTGCTGGGCCAGTTCAGCGCCTAGGGCTTCGGCCTGGGCCGTTGGCCCCTGCACGGTGTTTTTAATCACCCGCTGACCGTCTAGGCTGGCCACTAGCCCCGTCAAAATTAGCTCGTCGCCCGCTAGGGTGGTGTTGACACCGATGGGCACCTGGCAGCCCCCCTCTAGCTCGCGCAAAAAGGCGCGCTCGGCCAGGCAGCGGGCGGTGGTGGGGCCGTGGGACAGCACGCTCAGCAACTGAAGGATTTCGGTGTCGCCAGTGCGGCACTCAATACCCAAGGCCCCCTGCCCCACGGCGTGGAGCGAGATCTCGGGGGGTAGAATTTCGTGGATGCGATCGCCCATCGCCATTCTGTGCAGCCCCGCCGCCGCCAAAATAATGCCGTCATAGCCGCCCTCGTCGAGCTTGCGCAGGCGGGTGTTGAGATTGCCGCGAATGTCTTTGAAGGTGAGGTGGGGATAGTGGTGGCGCAGCTGGGCCAGCCGCCGCAGGGACGAGGTGCCAATCACCGCGCCCTCGGGCAGAGTGGCCAGGGTTTTGTCTTTGTTTTTTTCATGCACCACCAGGGCATCGGCGGGGTCTTCGCGCTCGGTGACGCAGCCCAGCATCAGCCCCTCGGGCAGGCGGGTGGGCAGGTCTTTGAGGGAATGCACCGCAAAGTCGCTGTCGCCCCGCAGCATGGTGTCTTCTAGCTCTTGGGTAAACAGCCCCTTGTCGCCAATTTTCGACAGCGACACGTCGAGCACCTTGTCGCCCTGGGTTTCCATGGTGACGATTTCAAAGCCCAGCTCGGGGAAGTGCCGCTGCAATTCATCGCGCACCCAGTGGGTTTGAATCAGCGCCAGCTGGCTCTTGCGAGACACGATGCGAACGGTGCGCTGGGGGGTGGAAACAGTGGGGGATGCGGTGGATTGCATAGTCTGAAAACAAGGCTTGCGGGTGGTCAAAAAAGCTGTAGACAGGGCGGTTTAACTGTCACCGAATCTTCAGATTACAGGATGAAGGCTCTCTCTATGGTGAGCCTTTGGCAGATGTTAAGGGGTTGTCACATTGGGGCGCTAGTGGCGTTTGTCGGGCGGCGTTTATGATGATGGTGCAGATCTAGGAGAGACCGTTGCCCCGTCAGTTTTTGATCGATCAGATGGCAATATCCCTGGGGCGGCGATTGGGCCAGCGAGGGGGAATGCTCTCGCTGGCGCTTTTGGCGGCGACCGCCCTGGTTCTCGGCATTGCCCCTTTAGCCCTGGCCCAGGTGCTGCGCCCAGAGCTGCGGTTTCCTTTTTTGGCCGACCCGCTGCAAGATCAGCCCCGTGACCCGCTGCTGCCCAGCCCGCCCGTGCCGCGCCCCCCCAGCCCCCTAGAGCTGTACGATCTAGAGCAAGCCCTCAACCAGCTGGCCCTAGAGGCCGCTGCCCTCGATCAGGCCGGGGAGCTAGCCGACGCCCGCCAGCTCTGGCGGCGGGAGATTCGGCTGCGTCGTCTGCTGGGGATTGAGCCTGAGCTGGCGGCCATCGACCGGGTGGGGCGGGTGCTGCGCGATCGCACCGCCACCCAAGACCTCCAGCTCTATACCGTGCGGCTCGACGAAATTCGCGCTGAGCTGACCCTGCCAGCAGACCGCGATCGCCTGGCGGCCATGGCCGCCACCTACGTGGTTTTGGGGGCGGTAGAGGCCGCCGCCGAGATTCACCGCGCCCTGGCCGATGCCGCGCTGCAATCGGGCGATCGCACCGAGCTGCGTCAGCAGCTAGAAACCCTAGCCGGGCTTCAGGCCGACTGGTTTAACTTTCCTGAGGCGGCCCAGGTCTACGGCGAACTGGTCGCCCTGGCCGCTGCCGACCCGCTGCGCGATGGCGAAATTCGCTATCTGGGGCTACAGGCCGACAACCTAGAGCAGGCGCAAGATCTGGCCGGGGCGATTGCCCGGCAGCAGCGGCTACTGACCCTCTACCAAGCCGATACCAGCCTCTGGCCCCAGATTGCCCCGCTACAGCACCGGGTGGCCCACAACTACCGCACCCTAGGCGACCTCGACACCGCCTCGCGCCAGTACCAAGCCGCCTACAGCAACGCCATCGATCAAGGCCAGCTCGAAGTGGCCAGCAACGCCATTGCCGACCTAGCCGAGATCTACCAAACCCTGGGTCGCCAGGCCGATGTGGTCTACCTCTACGAACAGCTCTTGCTAGTCTTTCAGCAGGCCCACAGCGCCTACGGTATGATGGCTGCCTACGATCAGCTGGGCCAGGTACATGAGCAGCTCGGGGCCACCCCCTCGGCCCTGGCCGCCTACCGCGAAGGGCTGGTGCTGGCGCGGGTGCTGGGCACCCGCCAAGCCTACTTCGAAGCCCAAATTGCCCGTCTGACCACCCGTCTGACCGAAGATGCAGTTTCAATAGTGAATGAGCATGGTCATTGAATGGCTCACCTTTGCGGTCGACCCCGACCACCGCGAGACCTTTATTCGCCTCGACAAAGAAATCTGGACGGTGGCCCTGAGCCAGTACCCCGGCTTTGTCTCTAAAGAAGTGTGGATCTCGCCCGACCTGCTCGACCAGGTGATCATCGTGATTCGCTGGCAAACCCGCGCCCAGTGGAAAGCAATCCCCCAGGATGTATTAGACGCCGTGCAGGAGAAGTTTGAGCAGGCTGCAAACTTCTCCCACCGCATGATCGACTCGCGGGAGTACCAAGTGCGGCGGTACCCTACCCCCCAGCCATGAACCTTCTGTGCGATCGCATAGAAGTCTGCTAGAAGTCTGCTAGAAGTCTGCTAGCCGACTCCCCATGGCACCGATCAATCCCCCTACGGCCAACCTGTCTTAGCCTGATAGACATTGGCCGTATGTCTTGTCAAAATTGAAGCTGAGAGCCGGGCTGTGACGGCGACTTCACCCATCCCTATGCTTGACCCTATTCAGGCCCTTGTGCAGTGCGTTCGCCAAGATCTGCTACCAGAACTGCACCTCGAAAGCGTCGATCCTCATAATCCCGTAGTGGTCCATCGGCTGCCGGTGCCCTGGCGCTGCCTGGGGGCGGGCAACTACGCCGCTGTGTTTCTGCACCCCGACTATCCCGAACAGGTGGTGAAGGTGTATGCCCCCGGTCGCCCGGGGATCGAAGCTGAGATTGAAGTCTATCGGCGGCTGGCAGATCATCCGGCGTTTTCGCGCTGCTACCTCAGCGAAGCGCCGTTTTTATTGCTCAAGCGCCTGCACGGGGTGACTCTATACGACAGTCTTCACCGGGGCATGGCCATTCCGCCCCAGGTGATTCGCGATATTGATGCCGCCCTCGACTACGTGCGCAGTCGGGGCATGTTTCCCCACGACGTCCATGGTCGCAACGTGATGCAGTACGAAGGGCGAGGCCTGGTGGTGGATGTGTCGGATTTCTTAAATTCTCAGCCCTGCCGGGCCTGGCAGGATGTCAAGCGCGCCTACTGGTGGATCTATCGCCCCTTTTTTCTGCCCCTGGGCCTGCAAATACCCTATGCGCTGCTGGACTGGGTGCGGGCCGGGTATCGGCTGTTTCGCCGTCTGACGGGCGGCGGGCTGCGCTAGCATACGGCCATAGTGATTGAATGTATGGCGCTGCCCCCATTGCTATGCTCTCCTGCCCCCGCTGCCAGGCCACCATCGAGCCCACCACCATTCAGTGTCCCCGCTGTCGGCTCACTCTCAAGGCCCACGGGCACCCCGGCATACCGCTACACCGCACCGAGGGCGATGAGCCCCTCTGCGCCACCTGTCTCTACGACGCCGACGACAGCTGCAATTTTCCCCAGCGGCCCCACGCCGAAACCTGCACCCTCTATCGCTCGGTCAACGCCGCCGCAGAGTTGACCCTGCCCACCCTCTCACCAGGGCGACGGGTAAGTTTTTGGCTCAGGAACCATCGGGGGCTAGTGGGCCTAGCGGGGTTGTTGTTGTTTAGCCTACTGTTGGTGCTGGTGCGCTAGGGACAAGTCCTAGGGGGAGATCCCAGGGGAGGATCCCAGGGTTCTACGGGTGGATAGCCCATGATCCCTGTCGCCCCCCAAGCATCCTGGGATCGCTGCGGCGTTAAGACATGGGTTCTAGGGCAAAGAAATCTGAGAACACCTGGCCCCCAACGGTGTTGAGTCGGGTTTGCAAGTTTTCGAGAAATTCATGCAGCCCCTGCTGGGTAATGTCTTCCATCGTCAGGTAGTCCAGCTCTGATCGCAGACGGCCGAGGGCGCGATCGCTACCCGTGCGCCAGGTGCCCGCCGGGGTACCCGAGATGCAGTGGAGCGATCGCTCGGCCTCAATCAGGCAAAACTGAATCGAGCGCGGAAACTCCCGGTTGAGAATCAAAAACTCCGTCACCCCCTGGGGCGTAATCCGGTACTGGCACTTGCGATACATCTCGTAGGCGCTGGCCGACTTCAGCAGCGCAATCCACTGCAAATCGTCGAGGGGTGAGCCCACATCAGTCACCGAGGGCAGCAAAATGTAGTACTTCACATCGAGAATGCGGGCAGTCTTATCGGCTCGCTCCAGCAGCCGCCCCAGTTGGCCAAAGTGCCAGCCCTCATTGTGGGTCATGGTGGCATCCATCACCCCGGCAAACAGGTGGCTGGCCATTTTCACTTTAGGGAAAAAGTTGTGCAGATCCGAGAGCAGCCCCCCGTCGGCGGCTTCATTCACCATCAGGTAAAAAGTATTTACCTGCTCCCACATCTCCGATGAAATGATCTCCCGCACCGATCGGGCATTTTCCCGCGCCGACCGCAGACAAGAAATAATCGAGTTGGGGTACTCGCGATCAAAGGTGAGAAACCGCAGAATGTTGTCTGGCGTCGCCTCGCCATAGCGTTCTTCAAACAACGCCTGATCGCCTGTGGTAATCACCAGCGGTTCCCACTGCTGCTCCATCCCTGGGGGGGCATCCAGCAGCAGATTGAGGTTGACATCAACAAAGCGAGCCACATTTTCGGCCCGCTCCACATAGCGGTTTAACCAGTAGATCGAGTTGGCGACACGGCTGAGCATGGGAGGTTAGATGTAGGGGGCAGAGGAGATGGGGAGGAGATAGAAATGTTGGGCAATATCTCCATCTTGGGCAAACGCAGGGGATACTGCTGTGACCCGTGCGCTAAAAACTAGAAGAATTTTAGTCTAGAAGCCAGTTAAAAAGCGTTGCGATCGTCAGGGCCAGTTCGGTTGCGAAGGGGGGCATAGGCAGGGCATCTCCAGGTTGGTCAAAGACTTCGGTTGCTTGCTTGGGGCGATAGACAAAGACGGTTTGCTCGTCAGGGTCAATTAACCAACCCATCTCAGTGCCGTGCCGCAGACAGTGGAGAATATTTTTGGTCACTCGGGTTTGACTTTGATCGGGGGAAAGAATTTCGATAGTCCAGTCGGGGGCGATCGCAACGGTATTAGCAATCTCACCATTGTCATCGCGGGGAATGCGGTTCCAAGCCAGTACAGCTACATCAGGAACGGTGGATCGCCCGCCAAAGGTGCAGCGCAGTTTTGGAAAAGCCCGGGCAATGCGCTGCGACTTTAGCCCAGCATTAACAAACGCCACCAACTCACCCTGAATGGCGCTGTGTTTTCCCTGGGGCATAGGTTTTGGAAGAATTTGTCCATCCACAAACTCGCTGGCAGGTTTGGTTTCTGGCAGCCTTAG
>RECJ01000062.1 GCA_007694115.1 Leptolyngbya sp. DLM2.Bin27
CTATGACTTTGGCGACTCTTGGGAGCATGAGATTTTGGTTGAGAAGGTGCTGGCCCCTGAGCCTGACACCAGCTATCCCGTTTGTATTAAGGCCAAGCGCGCTTGCCCCCCTGAAGACTGTGGCGGCGTTTGGGGCTATCAAAATGTTTTAGACGCGATCCAATCCACCGACCATCCAGAACAGGAGGACATGCTCGAATGGATAGGCAGTGCCTTCGACCCAGAGGAGGCTGAACTCGACGAGATCAACAGCCTACTGAAGACGATTCCTCATGACACGGCTAAGTTTAATCGCTACACCCCTTGACTGGAAAGGGTTTCAGCCTTAGCGTAGGTTTCTGTTCCATTACTCCTCAACCCCCTCATTGGTCGGGCCATTCGCACCGATTGGGGCATCGAGAACCAACTGCACTGGGTGCTGGATGTGACCTGGGGTGAGGAGTCCCGGATTCGGCGGGGCCACGGGGGCGAAAACATGGCTCTGCTGCGGCATTTGGCCATTAGTGTGTTGAACCAAGAAACCTCGAAAAAACGCAGTCTCAGGCAAAAGGCGAAGCGAGCGGCGATGAGCCCTGACTACATGCTCACGGTTCTGGTCGCAGGGCTGAGACCCTAGCACACTTTCTGGACATTTTTCTTGCGCTTACCCTGCATCTGAAATTCAATGTCTTTGGTTTTGGCCAAAATCTCATGGATAACTGAAGGAATTTTAAGGTTCTCTAAATCGCGCATCGTGTAAATCCTGTTTATCTTTACGGGCTAAGTGTTGATAGAGCAGAGCCTGGATGAGCGGACTGTGGGGGGCCATCCAACATTAAGGAAAACCCCCTAGTTGAGCGGCCAGCAGGGCTTGCCAAGCAAAGAAAATTCCCATGCCCAGCACAATGGTCAGCAGCAGGTTCCTGCGCCAGAAAGCCACGGCGATCGCCCCCATGGCCCCGACCAAACGCGGATTAGTCCAGCTCAGTTCCAGCCCTGTGCCCGACGGCATCAGCACCGCAGGCACCACGATGGCGGTCAGCACCACGGGCGGCACATAGCGCAGGAGTTGCACAAACCGAGGCGATAGGCCAATCTGACCGCTGAGGGCAATCGGCAGGTAGCGAATGGCAAAGGTGACCAAGGCCATACCGCCAATTAGCCAAAATTCATGGTGCATCGCGTTCAGCCTCCGGGGTAAAAGGATCGCTCAGGGCAGCGGTAATCAGCCCCGCTATCGCCGCCAAAAACAAGCCCAGTTGATGGGGCAACCCGTGGGCCGCTAGGGCTACCAGCCCCGCCACCGCCGTCGCCAGCAGCATGGGTCGTGTGGTTAGATAGGGCACCACCAGCCCAATGAAGGTTACCACCATGGCAAAATCCAGCCCCAGGGCGGCGGCGTTGGGCAACTGTTGTCCCAGGGTTACTCCCAGCACGGTGCACAAAACCCAGTTACCGTACATCAGCGCATTGGCTCCCAGCAAGTACCAATGCTTGTGGGGCGACTGATCGGGCTGGTTGTAGCGGCCAATGCCCACTGCAAAGCTCTCATCCGTCAGCCAAAAGCTAAACAGCAGCTTCCACTTTGGATCCAACCCCTGCAAGTGGGGCATGAGGGTAACGGCATAGAGCAAGTGGCGTAGATTCACCACAAACGTGGTCAAAATCACCAGGGGTACCGCCGTCCCCGCCGCCAGCAGCCCCAGGGAAACAAACTGGGCCGACCCGGCAAAGACCAGGACAGACATTGCCACCGCCGCCCCAGCCGACAGGTTGCTGCTAGCGGCCAAGGTACCAAAAATCAGGCCAAAGGGCGTCGCCCCCACCACCAAGGGCACCATATCCCGCATGCCCCGCAGCACTTCCTGGCGCGGGGTGAGATGAACAGTTGGGGCATAACTTTCAGACATCGTGGGAACTGTCTAAGGAATTTAGCGAAGATTTGCTGTTTCAGCGATTCTAGTGTTGGATTAGTCGCTTTTTGTTCATAGAGAGGCGGAGAAAAACAGGACGCTGACGGCAAAGTTGTGGGCCAATGGACAGAAGAGCTCAAGAACTCAGTGCTGGGGCTGGGGCTGCTGGGGCTACAGGGTTCTGTTTACGGTAGCTCAGCAGCCGATACACCGAGGGGATGTAGTAGAGGGCCAGCAGGGTGGCACCGCCCAGGCCGCCTGCGATCGCGATCGCCAGCGGTGGCCAAAACCCGGTGGGGTCAAGCATCAGCGGCACAAAGCCCACGATGGTGGTCACCGTCGTCGCGATCACGTGTCGGGTGGCGTGAAACACTACCTCTTCTACCGCCTGGGGCTGGCCCAGGCGGGCCTCGGGGTCTTCTCGCAGGGCGGCCAGCACCACAATCGAGTCGTTGATCGCCAGACCGATCAGCCCCAGGGTGCCGAGGATGGCGGTGAAGCCAAAGATGGAGCCAAACAGCTTCAGCGCCAGGGCGGCGAGGCCAACGGCGAAGATTGCCACCGAGCCAATCAGCGCCGCCAGCCCAAAGGAATTGAACGACAGCACCAGGGTGGCGGTCATCAAAATCGTCAGCACGCCGACAGTGGAGAGCAGGTTGCCGACGGCGGTACCCCGTGCGTCGGCCTCGCCGCCGTACTCGATGCGGTAGCCGGGGGGCAGCGCAAAGCCCTGGTTGTTCAGCCGCGCTTGGAAGGCCGCGAGCACCGTACTGGGCAGCGACCCAGCGGTGATGAAGCCCTGCACGGTGTTGATCCGCTGGCCGTTGCGGCGGCTAATGCTGGCGGTGTCGGGGACAAGGCTGAGGGAGGCGATCGCATCCAAAGGCATCTGCCCCTGGGCGGTGACAATATCCAGCGAACCAATCGCCCCCAGATCCCCCTGCTGCTCCCCCGGCACCCGCACCCGCACCGGAATGTCGCGGCTGCCGTCTAGTACTGAGCCGCCCGTGCGCCCATCTAACGCCGCGTTGAGCTGCCCAGCAATGCCCTGATTATCCAGCCCCAGGCGACGGGCCTGAGCTTCATCCACCGTCAGAGCCAGCTTGGGCAAGGCCTCGGTCAGGGTGGCACGGGTGTGCACCACGTCGGGCACCTGGGCCAGCTCGGCGCGGAGGCGATCGCCCACCGCCCGCAGCCCCGCCAGGTCTGCGCCATAGACCCGCAGCTCAATCGGCGCGTCGAAGGGTGGCCCCTGCTCCAGCTGCTTTACCAGCACCTGGGCCTGGGGAAAGGCGGCATCCAGTTCACGTTGCAGCGCCTGGATGGTCTCGCGAATGTTAGTCGTGCCCGCCAGTTGCACAATCCCCTGGGCGAAGTTTTGGGCATTGCGGCGGTTGTCGAGCACGTTGTAGAAAAAGGGCGGCGCGCTGCGGCCCATAAACCAGTGGATGTCTTCCACTTCGGGATGCTGGAGCGCTAGCTCTCTCGCCTGGCGAACCTGGGCCTGGGTGGCAGCCAGCGACGCCTGGGTAGGCAGCTCAAACTCGATCTGAAACTGGTTGCGGTTGGTGGGCGGAAAGAACTGCTGGGGCAGGCTGGCAAACACCGCAAACCCCATCACCGGCAGCACCAGCGACAGGCCCACCCCCAGCCAGGGCCGCCGAAAGGCCGTCCGCAGGCTGCGGCGATAGGCATTGGCCAAGGCATCATTTGAGATTCCCTGCTGCAACCAGTCCCAGTGATCGGGCAGCGGGTTCCAGCGGTGTAGCCGCCCCGCCAGCGCCACAATCACCGTCAGCGACAGGGCCAGCGAACTCAGCAGCGCCAAGATCACCGTCAGGCCAATGGTGCCGATGAATTCCCCCACGCCCCCCGGCGAGGTGGCGATGGGCACAAAGGCCAGCACCGTGGTCAGCGTGCTGGCCAGCAGCGGCACCAGCAGGTGATCCACCGTCTGCCCGACCGCATCGGCGGGGAGAATTCCCTGGCGCAGCCGCCCCTGCACCTCATCCACCACAATGATGGCGTTGTCGATCAGCAGCCCCAGGGCGATGATGATGCCCGTCACCGACATCTGGTGCAGCGGCACCCCCAGCGCCCCCATGGTGCCAAACACGGTCAGCGTCGTCAGGGGCAGGGCCAGCCCCACCAGCAGAGCCGACTTCCAGCCCAAGATCAGCAGCGACACGGCGATCACCAGCAGCGAACCGAGAATTAGGTTGCTGACCACCCCATTCAGCCGCTGCTGCACGTACTGGCTCTGGTCGAGCACCACAGCCAGATCTAGCCCTTGAGGCAGCTCGGCGCGAAACTCCTCCAGCACCGTTCTCGCCTGCCCAGCCCACAGGTCAACCCGTTCAGCCGATTCGACCTTGGTGGAGAGGGCGATCGCCGGATAGCCATTCACCAGGGCCAGATCCGTCGGCGGGTCTTGTACTGCTTTAGTCACCGTGGCCACATCCCCCAGGCGGGCCATCTGACCCTCGCCCCCCGCCTGCACCGGAAGGTTGCGAATCTGCTCCAGGGTGCTGAGGCTGCTGTCCACCTCCAGCAAAAACTCAGAGCTGCCGCTGCGAAACTGCCCCGCCGATACCTTGGCATCGCTGGCGGCAATCTGCTGGGCCAGCGCCGCCGCCGACAGCCCCAGCCGCGACAGCTCCGAGGCGGCCATATCCACCCGAATTTCTTCGTCCGGTTCGCCAAAAATATCCACCGTCTCGGTGCCCGGAATCGCCCGCAGGCGATCCTCCAGCGCCGCCGCCAGCCGCCCCAGGATCGCGTAGTTGGGCGCGTCAGGGTGCGTCCAGGTCAGGCCCACGATCAGAGCGCTGGCCTTGGTAGAACTGTCGGCGTACTCCGGCGTGGAAGCCTCGGTGGGCAGGTCGGGGACGGCATCGTCTACCTTGCTGCGCACCTTGGCCCACACCGGGTCCACGTCAGGAATCGTGTCCTTCAGCTCTACCGTGATCACCGAAATCCCGGTGCCGCTGGTTGATCGCAGCGACTCAATTTCCTCCAGCTCAAACAGCCGATCCTCGATTTTTTCGGTGACCAGAGTTTCCACCCGCTCCGGCGTCGCCCCCGGCAAGAACGTGGTGACGCGGGCGAAGCGCTGCACAATCTCCGGATCTTCCAGGCGCGGCAAAGTGAGAAAAGCCGACAGACCCCAGACGACGATCAGCACCAGGGTAAGTAATAGGAGCTGGCGGTTGCGGTAGAAGAGGTTCATGGGAGTGGGGGAGTGGGGGTGTGGGGGAGT
>RECJ01000090.1 GCA_007694115.1 Leptolyngbya sp. DLM2.Bin27
GGTAGCGGCTAAACAGCAGCAGGCTGTCTTTGTAGGGCAGCACCACCATGTCTTTCTCGCCCTTGCCGTTGCCTGCATAGTACCAGGCCAGAGCGATTAGAGCGGCGGGGTTGCGGCGCAGGTCAGGTACACGGGTGGCGGCATCCATCTCTTTGGCCCCGCCAAGAATAGAGCGAATGCTGATATTTTGCAGAGCCGCAGGCAGCAGGCCCACCGCCGATAGCTCCGAGGTGCGCCCCCCCACCCAGTCGCGCATGGGGAAAGTGGCCAGCCAGCCCTCGCCTAGGGCCTGGTTTTCTAGCTTACTGCCCCGCCCGGTGACCGCCACCGCCTGCTTGGGAAAGTCTAGCCCCCGCTGCTCAAATCGGGTGCGCACCTCAACCATGCCATTGCGGGTCTCAGCGGTGCCCCCCGACTTAGAGGTGACAATTACGAGGGTGGTGGGCAGCCGGTCTTGCAGGCGGGCCAGCAGCCGATCGATTCCCTCGGGATCGGTGTTGTCGATAAAGTGAATCTCTAAGGGCGGAAAGTCTGGCCCCAGGGCCTGGGCGACAAACTGTGGCCCCAGGGCCGAACCACCAATGCCGATGGACAGCACGTCGGTAAACCGATCGTGGCCAGGGGGCATAATGGCCCCGGTGCGCACCTGGCTGGCAAACTGCTCAATGCTGGTGAGGGTATCGAGAATATCTTGTTTCAGCTCAGGTGTAGGGGCCAAATCGGCGTCTCGCAGCCAGTAGTGGCCGACCATACGATCTTCGTCAGGGTTTGCGATCGCTCCCGACTCCAGCGCTGCCATATCCGCAAAAGCCTTGTCAAACCGGGGCTGCATAGTAGCGACAAAGGCATCATCAAAGCCCATGCGGCTGACATCTAGGTAAAAGCCCAGACCTTCGTGGTAATAGAGCCAGTCTTTATAGCGTTGCCAGAGGGCGGCTGCATCCATCCTGTTACTCCTCGGTCTCAACCGTATTCACTAACATCCTGAGGTGCAGTTTAGAGGATAGGACGACTACCGCGACATAAAGGGTGGCTAAACATACTGCCAGGCCATCATCACCAGGCTACGATCAGACGAGTCCAACCCAAATCCGCCCAAGACCAGGCGTTCTCCCCCCGCCTACCGCGCACCTACCGCCCACCTACACCAAGGCCTTAAAGTGGCGCAGTCGAGTTGAGAGACTGCGAATCACCTCCAGGGCAAACAGCGGCGTCTCTTGCACCAAAAACATGAAGTGGGTCCTATCGACCGCCGCCAGTTTGCAATCGGTCTTGGCCACCGCCGTAGAGGCCCGCACCGGAGGAATTTGCACCAGCGCTCCTTCGCCAAATATATCGCCGTGGCGGATGGTTTCCACAGTGTGACCCTTCACGCGCATTTCCACCTCACCTTCAATCACCCCATACATAACCTCACCCAGGGTATCGACTTCAAAAATAACCTCCCCAGCTTTGACCTCATGGATGTGGGGAGAGGTCATGAATAGCTCAATGACTCGGGTCGGTTCTAGCATGGTGAGGCAGTTTCCAGCACAGTTCGCTGCAATCTTACAACCCTGCTAGCGATTCCAGGGTTAACAGCACCTTAAGCCAGCCCCCCGACCGCCAACTTCAGCTGTTGAGCCCTGAACGTGATCGGTTGATCTACTGGTGATCTACAGATGATTTACAGAACTACTGGCTATGGCCAAAGTCTGCCATGACCCTAACTCGTAGATGCTTGCCTATGCCTGTACTAGCGTATACCTTAAATATCTGAGTAGTATAGTCGGTGAGTAGGACAACGCTATGGCCAACGGTGTAGGAGGACGACGCGTCCGCGCCCGCAGTTTTTGGGATGACTTCAAGGCGTTTGCCCTGAAGGGAAATGTGGTGGATTTAGCTATAGCGGTCATTATCGGCGGTGCCTTTGGAGCCGTCATTAGCTCCTTGGTCGAAGACATTATCATGCCCGCTATCATTAACCCAATGCTGGCGGGGGCTGGCACTGACTGGCGCGAAGCAGTGGTGGGGCCGGGCATTCGTCTGGGCAGCTTTTTAGGCACGATCATTGACTTTTTGATTATCGCCCTGGTGCTGTTTTTGATTATTCGTATCTTTGAGCGCCTTAAGCGCAAAGAAGCCGTTGAGGCTGCCGCCGCCGCTGAACCCAGCGTCGAGGAAAAGCTCAACGATACCCTCACCCGCCTGACCCAATACTTAGAAAGTCGCCCTAAAATTTAAGGCCCATTCTGACGACAAAGACACCACAGCTCTTTGATTGATCCTCAGCTGGTAGAGCCTGCGCCCCGCTATCGGGGCGTAGGCTCTACCAGCGATCATCCCAGGCAAGCAAGGACAGTATTTGGCTTGACCTAGGGCAGAGGCAAACCTCAGCTAAAATCGCTATAGTGTTGGCTAATTATCTGTCCGGTCATCTTGCTATGCCGTCTAAGCGCCAAACACAACTGATTGAGTTTCTTCAGACCGAGCTAGCTGTCTCGTCTGAGGCAATTGCCATGGGTCTGCGCAAAGCGGGTCAGGCCACCAACCTGCTGCCCATGGCCCTGTGGCAGTATGGGCTCGTCACCACCGAGCAGCTCAGCCAAATCTTCGATTGGCTAGAAGACTCCCATCGCCGTCTTCCCGACGCGTCTTAAAACCAATTCTGACAACAAAAATACCGCAGCATTCGGCTTTCTGTCGAGGTGGCCAGCTCTACGCCCCGACCGCAGGGCATCGTCTTTCCCAGAGATCTGCTCGGGCGACGTGCCAGAGCAAAGGGTTTACTTGGCTGAAAGGGCTTATTTGGCTGACGGTGGGCGGTACTCACCGGCAGCCAGCCTGTCAACCCGCCTAAAATTCGTCGTCGCTGTAGCCCGTGGGCGCTTCGTTGTCTCGCTTTGACCCCAAAAGTTCTAAATTATCAACTTTGACTAGAGGCTTGGAACGGGGAGTACCTGAGGCTCGATCTTGCCAGTAGTCAAACTTGAGGGCCCCACTGACACCGATTAGGCTGCCCTTGCGCACGTAGTTAGCGGCAATCTCGGCGGTTTTGCCCCAAAGTTCTAGATTAAACCAATCGGGCTTATCGTCTCGACTAGACCGCCGCCGTACCGCCAGGGTCAAATTACACTTCACCGTGCCCGATTCAAAATACTTAACCTCTGGATCAGTGCCAACCCGACCGACTAGAGTGACTATATTGATTGTCATTGCTGCTTGCCCAACACTCATCACCGCATTGTAGGCGAAACCCAAATTATCCGTCAGACACTCCCGAGGGATTAGGCGCGTCAGCAAGCTAGGTTAGATCAAATCCTGCCTGGCTACCCGCGATGTCGGCGGGTGCAGGCCGTACCTTTCCGGGCTGACCGCTGGGAATCGGGGGGATGGAATTTGGATGCGGTATTGTTTACGATCGATGGGCGGCCCAGGAGCACCCACCAGGAGCTCTAGGGTAGAGTGCCTGCGGATCAAAATTCTCCTTGACCGATGAATAATCGGTGACTAGACGCACCGATACGAAACGTAATAGAATCCACATCGACATCAATGTTGGTCGCCAAGACTAAGCTTGAGGTTGGTCTTCTGTTTTTTCTTATTGTAGGGGCGTTGTTGCCTGTGTCTCTCTTCGACAGATTTTCCCGCGATATGGGTATTGACCTGGGTACAGCCAATACTCTGGTATATGTTGCTGGCAGAGGGGTGGTGCTGCAAGAACCCTCCGTGGTGGCCATTGACCAGGTCGAGAAGAAACCTCTGGCAGTGGGTGAAGAAGCTAAGCGCATGCTGGGCCGAACTCCTGGCAATGTGGTAGCCCTGCGTCCTCTGCGAGATGGGGTCATTGCTGACTTTGACACCGCCGAACTCATGCTCAAGCACTTCATTCGTCAGGTGCACGAGGGACGCACTCTGGTGTCACCCCGCATTGTCATCGGCATTCCTAGCGGGGTGACTGGGGTTGAGCGCCGCGCCGTGATGGATGCGGCCCAGCAGGCCGGGGCTCGCACGGTCTATTTAATTGATGAACCCGTGGCGGCGGCCATAGGGGCTGGGCTACCCGTGGCCGAACCCACCGGCAACATGATCGTCGACATCGGCGGTGGCACCACCGAGGTGGCGGTACTGAGTTTGCAGGGTACTGTACTGAGCGAATCGGTGCGGGTAGCCGGGGACGAACTCAGCGAATCTATCTCCAGCTACATGAAGAAGGTGCACAACCTGGTGGTGGGTGAGCGTACCGCCGAAGAGATTAAGATCAACATTGGCTCGGCTTACCCCAGCCCCGACGACCACGAAATCGCCATGGATGTGCGGGGGCTTCACCTGCTATCCGGCCTACCCCGCACGGTAACCGTCAAAAGTGCTGAAATTCGCGAGAGCATGGCTGAGCCCCTCTCGGTCATTGTTGAAGCGGTGAAGCGCACCCTTGAGCGCACCCCGCCTGAGCTGGCTGCCGATATCATTGATCGCGGCATTATGCTGGCGGGGGGCGGTGCTCTGCTCAAGGGCCTCGATACCCTGATCAGCCATGAGACCGGCATTTTGGTGCATGTCGCGGCCGATCCGCTGAGCTGCGTGGTGCTGGGCACCGGCCGAGTGCTAGAGAACTTTAGCCAGATGGGGCGGGTTTTCAGCGGGCGGAGTCTCTAGAACTGCGTCAGAGTCGTCATCTACCATAAAGTATGTTTGCTCTACGCCGCTGGTGGACACGTCACGCCCTCAAGGCGGGAATGGTCACTCTGGCCATTTCCTCAGCTTGGCTGTTGCGCGCCAGCGATGGTGCTCTGATCTATGAGGCCTATCACTGGGTAACTCGGCCTTTACAGCCGGGGCTCAGCCGCGAACAGCAGTTTGAAAACAGCTACATTCTTGAGCTTCAGCAGCGGATTGTTGAGCTAGAGAATCAAAACCGGGCGCTGCAAACCCTAGAGGTCTACGAAAGCACCCTGACCACTGACGGCATCCGGGCTACGGTGATTGGTCGTGGGGCTGACCACTGGTGGCAGCATGTCATTCTTAACCGGGGCAGCCGCAGCGGCGTGGCGGTGGGCCACGTAGTCACTGGTCCCGGCGGCTTGGTGGGCCGGGTGGTGGCCGTGTCACCCAGTACTTCGCGGGTGCTGTTGGTGAGTGACCCCACCAGTCGGGTAGGGGCTAAGGTGAGCCGCAGTCGCGCCATGGGCGTGGTGCGGGGGCAGTCTAACAACCGCGTGGTAATTGAGTTTTTTGAAAAGCTGCCCGATGTCAATATCGGCGATGTGATTGTCTCTTCCTCCTACAGTCGATTGTTTCCGCGAGACATTCCAATTGGGCGAATTGAGTCGATCGATTTGACCAAAAGCCCCGCGCCGGAGGCCGTCATCCAGCTGTCGTCGCCCCTGCCGGTGCTGGAGTGGGCCATTATTCACCCCTTCGAGCCCCAAGAGACCCTCGATGCACCGGTGCTGCCCGGCAGTGATCCAGAAAATGGCCTGATTCCTGACCGTAGCGAGGCCGACCAATGACGCCAGGCATGGGAGTATCGTCGCGATCGCTGTGGCAGCGACCCTGGGTGATCAACAGCGCGGTGACAGTCGCGTCGGTGGCAGTCTGCCTGCTGCTGCTGCCTAGCCGCATTCCCGGCATGCAGCTGTTGGGGGTGTCGCCTCACTGGCTGCTGATTTGGGTGGTGGCCTGGAGTATCAAGCGCACCCAGTGGGAAGCTGCGATCGCAGGTCTTGTTCTAGGGCTGCTGCAAGATGCCATGACCTCTCCCTCTCCCACCCATACCCTCAGTCTGATTGTGGTGGGGGTGCTGACGGCTCGGCTACAAAAACAGCGCTATCTGCAAGAAGATATTGTGTCGGTGGCGCTGATTGTGTTTGCCATGGCGGTGATTGCTGAAACTGTGTTGGCGCTGCAAATTAGCTTTAACCAACTGATATCGGCAGACTCGCTCTACCCGCCCCTGGGCAAGATTTGGCTGTTTCACCAGCGCATTGCCCTCAGTTCGGCCATTCTAAGCAGCCTGTGGGCTCCCGCTCTTTACTATCCCCTCAACCGCTGGTGGGCGCGCTATTCCCTTGACGCCTAGGGGCAATTCTGACAGCCAAAATACCGAAAAATTGTGCTTCCTGCTGAGGGCGCAGGCCCTGCGCCCCTACAGGGGATATCTTCTTGGCCGGAGATCTCCTCCCCAGGGCGCTCCTAGCTGCGTCGTGGGCTGAGGGTGGTTCGCTGCTGTAGCCTTTGGCAGGCTGACCAGAGGGTGGGCATCAGGTAGGTGGGCCGAAATCCCTGGAGGTAGCTGCTGCTGCGAATGCCGCAGGTGACGGCAACGGTGTCAATGCCGAGGGCTTGTCCGGCCATGATGTCGGCTTCGGTATCGCCAATCATCCAGGCCTGGCTCAGGTCATAACCCTGGCGCTGCTGGGCTGAAATGGCCGCCTGCAATCGGTCTATTTTATGGCTGGCCTGGTTGGTGTAGGCCGCCTCGGCCTCGGGCATGCCATACAGGTCGCTGATGGCCCAGCAGAGGTCGTGCTGATCTAAAAACCGCAGCACCTGGTCGGGGGGGCGCAGGGTAACTAACACCACCCGCACACCGCACTGGCGCAAAAGATCGAGCCCGTCGCGGGCCTGGGGCTGCACGCCATCGTAGTCGAGCAGTTTGCCATGGTTGACGATGCGGCTGACCTGGCTCAGAAACCCGTCGATGTACTGGCCCTCTAGCCCAGACCAATGGGCAATTTGACGATCGGGTACACGGTTTTGCTTGAAAGTCCAAAACTGTGCCTTAGACAGGTAGCGCACGGTTACATCGTCGGCCTGGGCCTGGGCGAGAGTCTGCACCCAGGCCAGCCCCTGGCGGTAGGTAGCGTAATAACGCTCAGAGACATCAGCGATTGGGCCGTCAAAATCACAGAACACAGTGATGGCAGACATAGGCTACAGAAACTCCCCACGGCTAAGGACAATTTGGCTTACCACTAAGCGTGACCAGACGCAAGCTTTGTTGGCCTTCTCTTTACAAAACTCAAAGCTGATATACTCTAGCAACCCACACCAAAAATGACCACTGGGTAATCCACAGCCTGCCCACTTCGGTGGCGCAGCCGCACGCACAAAGAGCCAGCCCGATGGCTGCTCAAGGTCACCCGCTGGGCTATGACTGGCAGGGTAGCCCAGCGGCAAATTTTTGCTGCCACACCGCTCGAATACGCTCGGCGGCGGTGGCCATCTCTGCCTCGCTGGGGGGAGGACTGAGGGTGCGAAACACCTGTAGCTCTAACCCCTTTAGCCCGAGTTCATGGGGGTTGTGGCCATCGGGATAGCGGGGTTGTAGAACAAAGTGCACATGGTAAGGCGGCTGATCGACCCAAAGGCTGACGTAGACCCGCTCTGCCTCCATCGCCAGGGCGATCGCCTCCGAGAGCTGCTGCAAAAATGGCCCCAACGACGCTGATTCGGCCACCGATAGCTCCCACAGGTTTTCGCGGTGGGCGCGGGGCTTGAGCACCACTGACCCCAGCCCGTAGGGGCCAACGCAGTGGTCGGCCACCCACCAGGGGTTTTCGGCGATGGTGCCACCGGGTACTGGCTGAGCACCGGTCAAAATTTGGCAAGCCAAACAGTCAGAATGGAGCTGGGTTGCAGGGTCGGTCATGGGGCCAAAGTTGCCGAAGGCAAGATGGTGGGGAGAGACTGGTTTTGGGGTATGAAGCCATGAGCACCAGGGAGTGAATTCCCTAGCTCGTAGCAAAAGTCTGCTCTTGGGGTGGCCTGCCTCACGGTGCATTGCTGCGCGTTGGCGGAGCCTTGCCTGAGCGTTATGCACCCTACGGCACCCTAATGCTTAGCGTTGACGCTGCCCTAGCAGTCAAGGCTCAAAGCCAATCCGAGGGATCGCCCCCTAAATCTGCCCTACCTTGACAGGGCTGACTTTAAAGCTACCGCCGTGAACCCTGTACGGTAGCCCCGATCAGACTCTCACCAAAACTTGATCGCCCTCAATTTTGGCGGCAAAGGTGGCCAGCGATCGCGGCGGCGGACCAGCGCTCACCGTGCCATCTGGGTTAAAGCGGCCACCGTGGCAAGGGCAAGCAAACAGCTGTTGATCAGCATCCCAGGGCACGGTGCAGCCCGAGTGGGTGCACACCGCGCTGACCGCAATTACCGCGCTGGGATCGCTGGGATCGCGAATCACAGCCAGGTTGTTGCCCTGGAGATTGCGGTTGGTCAGAGACCCCTCGGCGTCTAGATCGGCCACGGTACCTATGGCCACAAACTCACCCTCGGCAGTATCTGCGGTGTCAGCCGAAGGGGCTGAGTCTGACTGGCAAGCTGCGATCGCAACCGGCAGAGAGCTAGCCAGCAGCCCCAGCCCCAGCCAGTGGGTAAATTCTCGTCGTTTCATAGCGCTGTCAATCCTCTATTTGCCAAACCCTAGACCTGGATGGGCCGAGGGCTGGCAGACGCAGGCATGGAGCTGCTGCCGCAGGGTATCGTGGTCGAGCCCCTGACCGATCAGCACCAGCTGGTTTTTGGGTTCACCCTTCCAGTCGTCGTCGTCTAGGGAGAAGCGCTTGCCGCTGAGGTGAAAGATATGGCGCTTGGGGCTCTCGTCAAACCAGAGAATGCCCTTAGCCCGAAACACCGACTCGGGTAGCTGGTTGTCTAAGAAGTTTTGAAACTGGCGAATGGCAAAGGGGCGATCGCTGGCAAAGGACAGCGACGTAAACCCGTCAATCGCCAGGTGGTCAGAGTGATGATGCCCGTGATCATCGTGCCCATGATGATCGTGGCTGTCATGGGCGTGATGATCGTGATGATCGTGGCCCTCGTGTTCACAGTGGCCGTGGTCGTGATCGCAGTCGCTGTGGTCGTGGGCATCGTGGCTGTCGTGATCATGGGCCTCGGCCTCACCGCCAAAGTACTGATCTGACTCAAACAGACCCACGCTGAGAATCAGCGGCAGGGGCACCTCAGACTTAGTGGTGCGCAAAATTCTGGCCCCTTCCTTCACGTCGCGAATCTTGACCTCTAGTCGGTCTAGATCGGCCTCGTTTACCAGGTCGGCCTTGTTGAGCAAAATGATGTCGCCGTAGGCAATCTGGTTGTGGGCCGCCTGGCTGTTGAAGAGATCCAGGCTGTAGTTTTCAGCATCTACCACCGTCACAATCGAGTCGAGCCGGGTGAGGTCGCGCAGCTCAGTACCCAAAAAAGTCAGGGCGATGGGCAGAGGGTCAGCCAGGCCGGTGGTTTCGACCACCAGATAGTCGATCTTATCCTGGCGTTCTAGCACCTTATAGATAGCTTCCATCAGATCGTTGTTGATGGTGCAGCAGATGCAGCCGTTGCTCAGCTCTACCATCGTGTCGTCGCTGTTTTCGGTGGCAATCAGCAGATCGTTGTCGATGCCGATCTCGCCAAACTCGTTCACCAGCACAGCGGTTTTAATCCCTTCCTGGTTAGACAGAATGTGGTTGAGCAGGGTAGTTTTGCCGCTGCCCAAAAAGCCGGTGATGATCGTGACGGGCAGACCGTGTTTGGTATCATCCATAGCCTGGGGCTGGATGGGAGGCGCAGCGGTAGACATGGGTGCTATCGGAATACAGGACACTCTCCATACTAACGATGAATCTGAAGACCTGACTGTCAGAGAGGCGATTGTTTAAGGACAGCATGCCATGGCAGGGGGCAAAACAATACAATCGTATTGATCAGCATTTCACCCACCCATGGCCTTTTTTTGCCAAGGGCCAACCTCGCCGGCTGGGTGCCTGCTGGCCCCAGCAAGGTAACCGATCACGATACCGATTGGGGCAGCCCGTTCACACAGCCAGAGCGATCTCAACTCACTTCGCTTTTGCCTCTAAGGTTTCGAGGCGGCTCTTGAGGTCTTGGTTCGATTTCTTCAAGTCATCCAGCTCTTGGCGCAGCTTTTCGACGGCTTTGTCTTTGCCGATCGCTTTTTGCACCTGCTGCACCGCCTCTTGGGCGCGGCGGCGCACCCGACCGTTGGGGGTGTGGTCAGCTAAACTTTGCAAGATGCCGATCGCCCGCCCGGTCTCAATGCCGCTGAGGCCCGCTACCGCCGACACCTGGGTGAGGAAGAACGACTCGCTGGCAATGGTTTCCAGCCGATCTAAAATCTTCTCTACGGTGGGCTTGCTCTGGCCCTTAGAGATTGCCCCGAGGGAGCGGATCGCCGCCAGGCGCAGGGCCTGGGGGGTACCGGGTTCGGTGTACTTGAGCAGCAGATCCAGCGCATCTTCGGAGGATTTGAACTGGCTGAGGGCGGCAATCGCCCCCGATCTCACCGTCTCATTCCACCCCTGGCGCTCCTTGAGAATGCCCTCCAGCAGCTTCAGGGTTTTCTTGTCTTTGGCTTTGCCGTCGAGGTCGGCGGCCCCGACCTTACCCAAGGAGCGAATGGCGGCGGCTTCGACGTAGTAGCTGGGGTCGCCTTTCTCGGCAATTTTCTTCAGTTCTTTATAGCTGTCGGCGGTTTTGATGTCGCCTAGAGCTTCCACCACGGCGCGGCGCACGCGGGCTTCGGGGTCGTCGAGGCCTTTAAGCAGGCCCTCAACCGCTTGGTCGAGCTTGACCGAGGCCAGCTGCTCAGCTACCTCAGCCCGCACCCCCCAAAAGGGGTCATCGGTGAGGGCTGCGCTGAGGGCGGTGACGGCCTCCAGGCTGCCTTTTTTGGCCAGGGCGACCGCTGCCTCGATGCGCGAGAGCGGGTCGGGGTCGTGCTGGAGCTGGGCCTTGAGTTCCGCCACGGGATACTCTAGCTCGACGGTTTTCAGGTAGTGGTTGCCCACATCAAAGCTGATGAAATCGGGCTTTTTGTCGAGGGGGAAAAACAGCGCCTGCTCTCGCTCATGAATTCTGACCGTGAAGGGCTTGACCTCGACCTTGGTGGATTTGCCCTTGCCCAGGTAGCCAAAGCCGATGGGAATTCTCAGGTCAAACAACCCGCTGGTGCTGCTGGTGTCGCCGTCCTTGGCCTGGGTTTGGGTGACGGTGACCTTGGCCAGGTTGCTGTCGCCATCCCAGCTGTAGGCGACTTTGTAGTCGGGGTGGCCGCCGCGCAGCACGTACTGGTCAAACAGGGGCCGCAGGTTGCGCCCGGTGGCTTTGTCGATCGCCCGCAGCAGGTCGATGGTCTCCACCGTGCTGTGGGCGTTGTCCTGCACAAAGGTGTGGATCGCCTTCCAGAACAGGGCGTCCCCCAGCTCGGCGCGGACCATGTGGTAGACGCAGGCCCCTTTTTCGTAGATGTGGCGGTCATACAGCTCGATCGCCTCCCGGTACACGTGGGTGACCATGGGGCGGCGGTAGCGGCTCTTGTCTTCGTTCAGGTAGCTGCGGGCCTCGCCCAGGCGGTAGTAGGCGGCGGCATCGGCACCGTACTCCTGCTCAGTCCACATCACCTCCGAGTAGGTGGCCATGCCCTCCTTCACCCAGGCGTGGCTCCAGTGGTTGATCACCAGCAGATCGCCAAACCACTGGTGGGCCAGCTCGTGGACGACGAGCGATTCAGAGCTGCGATTGTCGAGGGCGGCGCGCTCATCCAGCAGACAGCGATCGGTGAGAATGGTGATGGAGGTGTTCTCCATGCCACCAAAAATAAAGTCGGCGGCGCACACCTGGGCGTACTTGGGGAAGGCGTAGCGGTAGCCATACTTGGCGCTTAAAAATTCCACCATGCGGGGGGTTTTGCCCATGGTGATCTGGCCCTGGTCTTGGCGGCCCTTCTCGACGTAGTAGGTGACCGGGATATCTTGCCACTGGTCTTGGATCACGTCGAACTCGCCGACGGCCAGGGCCATTAGGTAGGTGGGGTGGACCTGCTTTTGCACCCAGTGGTAAACCTTGTGATCGCCGTCTTCTTTGGTGTCTACCAGCTCGCCGTTAGAGACCACCTGGTAGGCGGCGGGCACCCGCACCTTGATCTCTGAGGTCGAGAGCATACCCGGATAGTCAAAGCAGGGAAACCAGAAGCGCGAGTCTTCGTCTTCGCCCTGGGTCCACACCTGCACGGGTTTGTCGGGGTAATGTTTGTCGGGGCCAATGAAGTAGAGGCCGCGCTCGGGCTGCACCAGGCGGTAGGCGATCGCAACGGTAAAGCTCTGACCTGCGATCGCAGGCTTTTTCAGCCGCACCACCAGCTGTTCGCCGTCGTAGTCAAACTCTTGCTTGGCGGTGCCCACCTTGACCGACTCGATCTGCTGGTTCACCGCATCTAGGGTCAGGCTACTAACGCCGTCGCGCACCGGGTTAATGCGAAGTTTGCAGGTGCCCTCACAGATTTTGTGGTCAAGATCTAGGCTTAAGTCCAGCGCAATGTGCTCGACCTGGCCGGGGCGGTCGGGGTTGTAGTGGGGTTTGGCACCCGGCATTTCAAACGACTTGTGGCCGTTTTTGTCATCCTGCAAGGCGAGTTTGAAGGTGCGGTGGGCGTTAGGCATGGGGGCAATGAACCTTTGCGTGACGTGATCACTCCAAAACCAGGGGCAAAGACCAGTGAGCCATACTGCCCTGGGCTACACAGTCTACTATGACTGGCATAGAGCCATCCTACTCTGAATTTTCTTAGTCCGCAGTCAGATTGACATTGCTTCAGGGCTGGGGAACTGGCCGCCGCTCCGTTGGGGAGCACCCGCTTTGGGTGCCCCCAAGGCACCCGGCTTTGGGAGCGTTTAGACGCTTTAAAAATGCCGCCATAGCGGTAGGAGCGATTGCCATGGAAAAACTTGCCGACTACCAGAACCTTAGATATTTACGTACTGGTTCATCTCCCACGCCGTCACCTGGGCATTAAAGGCGTTCCACTCCTTCGTTTTCATCTCCAAAAAGGTCTTGGCTCCCAGGTCACCTAGGGTTTCCATCAGCAGAGGGTCCTGCTTCAGGGCTGTCATGGCTTCGTAGAGGTTGTGGGGTAGGGTCTGCAAATCAGGGAACTCGTCACCGCGAGCAAACAGATTTTCGTCGATGCGCTGGCCGGGGTCGATCTGCTGCTGGATGCCCTCTAAGCCAGCCGCCAAAAGGCCAGCGCTGGCCAAATACAGGTTCACCGCGCCGTCGATCATGCGGCACTCAAACCGGCCCGTGTCGGGAATGCGGATGAGGTGGGAGCGGTTGTTGCCGCCGTAGGAAATGTAGCGTGGGCTCCAGGTGCTGCCCGAAGTAGTAGTGCTAGCCCCCAGGCGGCGGTAGGAATTGCAGGTGGGGGCACAGAGGGCCGTGAGGCCTTTGCCGTGGGCCAGCACGCCGCCGAGGAAGTTGTAGCCTACGGGGGAAAGCCCGCCTGCGTCGGCCCCCTCGGCGAAGGCGTTGGTGTCGCCCTGCCACAGGCTGTTGTGCATGTGGCCGCCGTTGCCGGTGATATGGCTAAAGGGCTTGGGCATAAAGGTGGCGATAAAGCCCCGCTGCTCGGCCAGGGTCTTGACCATATATTTGAAAAAGACGTGGCGATCGCAGGTCGTCCGCGCATCGCTATAGCCCCAGTTGAGCTCAAACTGGCCGTTGGCGTCTTCGTGGTCGCACTGGTAAGGCCCCCAGCCCAGGTCTTCCATATAGGTGACGACAGTGGAGATCAGGTCAAACTGACGCATCAGGTTGAGCTGGTCGTAGCAGGGGCGCTCGACGGTGTCTTTGGGGTCGGCAATTTCGTAGCCCTTTTCAGTTTGTCTGAGCAAGAAAAACTCGGCCTCAACCCCGGTTTTGTAGGTGTAGCCCAGGGCCGTGGCCTGGTCAATCACCCGGTTGAGAATCATGCGCGGCGCGGCGGGGAAGGGTTCGCCCTCAAAGTAGACATCGCTGGCCACCCAGCCCACGGTGGGTTCCCAGGGCAGCTGAATCAGCGAATTGGGGTCGGGCACCACGGCGATCTCCGCCGCCTCTGGCCCCAGGCCCAGGTTCGACGCAAAGGAGCAGAAAAATGCGCCGTCCTTCTCGACCGAGGCGATCTGCGAGGCGGGCACCAGCTTAGCCCGGGTGCCCCCCAGCAGGTCGGTGTACGAGACTAGGAAAAACTTGATGCCGAGGGCCTTGGCCCTTTCCGCCAGGCTCTGCACCTGGGTCAACATGCCGACCATAACAACGACTCCGGGATTTTTAGCCTAGTAAAACAGGCTGGCGAAGTCGCTTTTGTAGCTGTAGATACGGGGTTGCATTGGGGCAAGCGTCCACCAATTCATCGGCAGGCTAGCGGGGCTGGCGCGATCGGGTGCGATCGGGTGCGATCGTAGGCCGGGTCGTGCTCGGCAAACCTCAAGATCACAACTCGTCTCGGTGCCGGTGTCTCGTAGATCCGATCCACCAGTCGATAGGCCACTCCGTTCCAATCGATCTCTAGGGCGCGGTGATTGACCAACTCACCCCTGAGACTGTGGTTTGGCAATCCTAGGCAGCCGTAGGGGTCTGCAACCAGCACAGATTGCCTAATATCCGCAAAAATTTCTAGCAGCTCAGGCGTCATGCGCTCGATCGCCCTGGCCTCGGCAGATTTTTTGGGCGCAGCGGCAACATCGTCTGGTCGATGCTTCCAGGCGAGGTAGGCCACAAAGTCGTGAACGGTGTGCAGCTATCCCCTCTATTCTGGCATCTTTGGCTAGGGAGACAGCGGCTAGGGAGACAGGGGCTAGGGAGACAGGGGCTAGGGAGACAGGGGCTAGGAAGACAGCGGGCTAGGGAGACAGGGCCTCATCGAGATCACAATGGCTGGCCCCTGGGGGAATAATTCAACCCTGCTACATAGATCAAACTCCGCCCTGCTACCGACATAGCTCAACGGAGAAATTCATAGGGTATAGGCAATGTTTTGTGCAGGCTAATTTTCGTTTGCTGACATAAAACGTTGTTCTCAATTTGGAATTTAGATCCCATGCGAAGCGATAGAGACATCAATAAAAACGCGAAAAATAATCCCGATGCCAACCCCGATCCAATCACTGGGCAACCTGGGTCACATCCCGTGGGTACTGGGGTAGGGGCCGCTGGAGCCGGCGTTATCGGCACCGCAGTGGGCGGTATCGTCGGCGGGCCGGTGGGTGCCGTTGTGGGCGCTGCTGTGGGTTCAGTGGCCGGTGGGCTGCTTGGCAAAAACACCGCCGAACAGATCGACCCCACCATCGAAGATAGCTACTGGCGCACAAACTACAGCAATCGGCCCTACGCTGCGGCTGATTACACCTACGACGACTACAGCCCCGCCTATCGCACTGGCTATGAAGGCTATAGCAACTATGCACAGCAGGGGCTGACCTACGATCAGGCCGAACCCCGCCTCAAAGAAGACTACGAGCGGCAGTACAAAGGCCATCGCCTGGGCTGGGACAGCGCCCGCCACGCCAGCCGCGACGCCTGGACTCGAGTCGACACCAACACCGCCCGCTTCAGATCTGAGGATGACTACTGGCGCACCAAATTCTCCTCTCGCCCCTACCGCGAAGCCGACTACAGCTACGACGACTACAGCCCCGCCTACCGCACTGGCTATGAGGGCTACAGCACCTACTCTGACCAGGGTCTCACCTTTAGTCAGGCTGAGCCTCACCTGCGCCGAGACTACGAGCGCCGCAACGCCGATGGCAGACTGGGCTGGGAAAAAGCCAAGCATGCCATTCAAGATGCCTGGAATCGCCTAGAATCGGCGGTTACCGATGACTCTGCTGATCGCCAGGCCGCTGGGGGCCAGGTTGACCCCAATCACACGGTGAATGAAACCCACGGCCGCAACAACTATGGCAGCCCTGACCGCCTGTAATGAGCCGATCCAGAGCTAGTGGTCTGTCAGGGTTTGAATTTAGGGTATGGCTTTTCTAGGCATACCCTACTTGAGGTGCATTGCTGCGCGTTGGCGGAGCCTCGCCTTAGCGTCATGTACCCTACGCCACCCTAATTTTTAGCTTAGGGGCGTCGAGGGATAGCTCGCTCACAGTACCGCTCAAACTCACGGTAGAAGTCGTCAACGTCGCAGAAGATCTGGGTCAAGTCGAGGTGCGCTAAACTCAATGACATGGCTGAGGTGCTTAGAATTCAATACTTTGAGCATAACCCTCAGCCTTTTTTAGCACTCTACTCCTTGTCGAACTCACGTTAGTTGGGGTTTATCAGCCCTCAACCAATGCCTTGGCTTCGTCAATATCGAGATCTCCGTTGCACACCTTATGGGCAATGGTGTGCTGATACCCTCCACAGCCTTCTTTGAGTAGTTAAATAATTGAGTCAGCTCTTCAGCAGGCAGGGGGCGCGAAAAGAAGTATCCTTGACCGTATTCACACCCGAGTTCCTTTAGCCGCTCCAACTGCTGAATTGTTTCAATACCTTCGGCAATGACTGAAAGCTTCAATTTTTGGCTGAGGGTAATAATGGAATCAACAACCGGGTAATCAGACCCGTTATCTTCCATTTGAGCAATGAAGGATCGATCAATTTTGAGCGTGTTGACAGGAAACCGATGGAGGTACCCCAACGAAGAATAGCCGGTGCCAAAATCGTCAATACTGATTTGAATGCCCCGCGATCGCAATTCCTGAGTCACGGCAATGGCGGCATCAGCATTATCCATGATGGCGCTTTCGGTAATTTCCAACCTAAGGTAGGTCGGCGCAATGCCGGTTTGTGTCAACACCCGGTCAATATCGGCAACCAGGTTTGGGCAGGCAAACTGTCGTACCGACAGGTTCACGCTCATGGTTAGGTGGGGGTGCCCCTGCTGGTGCCAGCGTTTGAGTTGTTCACAGGCTTGCTGCAGCACCAGCATCCCGACAGGCACTACCAATCCGGTCGTCTCCATACAGGGAATAAATTCATTGGGCGAAACTATACCCCGTTCTGGATGCCGCCACCGCACCAAGGCTTCGACGCCTGCGATCTGTTGGGTTTTCAGGTCTACGATAGGCTGGTAGTAGGTGATAAATTCCTGCCGCTCCAGCGCCCGCTGTAAATCATTTTCAAGGGTGAGGCGGTTAAACACGGCCTGGTGCATCGACCAATCAAAAATTTGAACAGTACCTTTGCCCCTCTTTTTAGCATAGTACGTTGCCGTATCAGCCGCCTGGAGTAACACTTCGGCCTCCTGGGACTGGTTGTTCCCCAGCACCACACCAACACAGGCAGAGGCATAGATTTCTAACTCTTTTACCGCAAAGGGTTGATCAAAACAACTCTGCAATGTGTCTATTAACGGTTCTATATCAGCCAGGGTTGCGGCCCCAGGTCGCAGGAGGCAAAACTTATCTTCGCCAACACGGGCCAAAAAATCACCCGACTGCCGATGCCGATCCAATCGTTCGGCAATGGCGACCAGAAACTGGTTGCCTACGCCATAGCCGAGGGAACTATTCACCAGTTGAAAATTATCACAATCGAGAAAAATCAGAGCTAGAGAGGTTTCGCCAGCCTCTAGTTTTGCAGACAGGGTTTCTACCAATCCGTTGCGGCTGGGTAAGCCTGTGAGGGTATCCTGCACAATCAGGCGGCGTAGTTCTGCGGTTCGCTCCTGCACCTTGGCTTCCAATTGAGTGTTAAATGCCTCAAGACGCTGCTGCTGGTCACGGATCCGCAGCATAGACTGGACTCGGGCCGTTAGCTCAATGCCGCTGAGGGGTTTGCTAATAAAGTCATCGGCTCCAGCCGCTAAACACATGGCCAGATCTCGTTTCTGAGTGAGTGCGGTGGTGATGATAATGGGCACAGTTTGCCACTGGGGCATGGCTTTGATCCGCTGGCACACCTCAATGCCGTCCATGCCGGGCATCATGACATCTAGCAAAATCAGGTCGGGTTTACAGATCGCCAGCTGATCCAGAGCCATTTGGCCGTCACTGGCGTAGTGCAACTGGTACGGCCGACTACCATTCCACTTGCCATCGTAGGTCATTAGGATAGTCTCAATAACTTCGAGATTGGCGGATTCGTCGTCGATGACCAGGATGGCAATAGGTGTCATAACGTAGCAGCAACGAAAGGGATGAGCGGTACCTCAACGTTGAGGATCTGGGTCAGCTAATAATTCCTGAATCTTAGCCGCCAGCGTTTTAAGCTTAACGGGCTTGCTCATGTATTCAGTGGCTCCCGCCTGTAGACAGCGTTCCCGATCGCCTGTCATCGATAGCGCTGTGAGGGCAATAATCGGAATATTTTGGATATTTTCATCAGAGTCTCGGCGAATTTGCTGAATGGCCTCCAGGCCATTGACACCGGGCATTTGCACATCCATCAGAACCAGCGCTGGTTTTTCGGTGCGAACCATCGCTAAAGCCTCGATGCCGTTACGGGCCACGATCAGCCGAAAGCCCTTGGCCTCAAGGTAGTTGCTGGTGGCTTCGATGTTGGCCTCATTATCTTCGGCCAGCAAAATTAAGGCAGAGGCATTCGTCGATGCGCCCAACCTCAGGGTCGATACGCCGATTACAGGGTCTGGGCTCAGATCAGGGCTCAGATCAGGGCTGGGCTCAGGGTTTGGCGGCGGGGACGCTGCGGGCGACTGAATGGGGAGCACTAGGGTAAAACAGCTCCCGACATCTACTGTACTGGTACAAAACACCTCACCCCCGTGAAGTTCTACCAGTTGTTTGACTAGGGCCAGACCCAACCCAGTGCCTTCGTACTGGCGGCTAAGGTCGCTTTCAATTTGGGTGAACGGGTGGAACAGGGTGGGAATATAGGCTGCCGCGATGCCAATGCCAGTGTCGGTGACACTGAAGCTAACCCGGTCATCTTCAGCCCAGATAGCCAGAGTCACCTGCCCCCCCTCGGGGGTGAACTTGACGGCATTGTCGAGCAGATTCATCAGCACCTGCCGCAGTTGACGGGGATCGCCCCACAGGTCGGGCAGGTCGACCGGCAGGTCGAGGTCAAGGGCGATCTGTTTTTTCTGGGCCTGCTGGGTAATCAGTTCTAAACTCTGGTGACAGAGTTCGGGGATAGAGACAACGGCCCAGGTGGGTTCAAGCTGCCCGGCCTCGACTTTAGAAAGGTCGAGAATGTCATTGATCAGATTTAGGAGATGGGTGCTGCTTTGCTCAATAGTGGCTAGAGCCTGGATCTGGCGATCGCTCACTTCCCCCAAAATGCCTTCCTGTAAGTTTTCGGTCATCCCCAAGATGGCGTTGAGGGGAGTGCGCAATTCGTGGCTCATGGTAGCCAGAAATCTGCTCTTGGCCTGACTGGCAGCCTGGGCCTGGTCGTTGGCGTAGGTCAAGGCTAGGGCAATTTGCTTTTCTTCAGTGACTTCGTAGGCAACTCCGGCAAGGCCAGAGAGGTTGCCATCTAGGTCAAGGAGGGGTTCGAGCTTGAAATTGAAGTAGCGATCGCCCCCCGCTTGCTCCAGCTGAAACTGTAAGGTTTGCCGTGTTTGGCTGGCCAGCACCTGCTGCTTTGCGATTATCAACTGCTGAATGTTGGCGTTAGCAAAGATCTCAGAATCGGTTTTGTAGAGAAAATCGGCTGTCGTAAAGCCAGCGAGTGGGTTGTAGACCCACTGGTAAACCAGGTTGCGATCCTGGGTAAACACCATAATCTCAGACTGGTCAAGGGTGAGGCGAAACAGCGCCTCGTTTTTGACCAGAGCCTCTTGGGTGCGCTTTAGATCCGTCACCTCGGTGACGACAGCGCCCACCCCACCCCCAACGGGGTAGTAGCTGGCAATCCAGTGGCGAATTTCATCTGGAGTAACGGGGGTGGTGCCAGCAATTTCGATGTTGGTGATGGCTTTCCCTGTGTCGATCACCCGCCGCAGAACGGGTTCTAAGGTGTCTGCTAGGCTTGGCAAGACTTCTTGGGGGGTTTTGCCTAAATTGTCAGCGACAGGCAGTCCGTTAATTTCTGCCAGCACCGAATTAATGCGGACGTAGCGTAAATCAGCATCGTGCAGGCTAAGGCCAACCGGGGTGGTGGCGTAGGTGGTTTCTAGCAGTTCCAGGGTTTCAAAGAGCTGGCGCTCTGTTTCTTTCAGTTCGCTAATCTTGATAAAGGTGATCACCAGGCCATCGATCTTGCCCCGTTTTTGGCGATAGGGATGTATCCGCATCAGCAGGTCTTCCCCAGTGGTGGTAAGGCGGACTTCTCGTTCCAGGGGACGTTCTGTTTCAAACACCTGCTGTAGAGGCTCTCGCCAGTTGACCCCCTCTAAATTGTGGGTCAGTCGCAGTAGGGAGGAATTAATGTCGGCCTCTACCAAATTGACAGCCACAGTGGCCGCTTCGGTAAATTTGCGAATGCTCAGATCTAGATCCAGAAAAATAACGCCAATGTCGATACTCTGGAGTAAGTTATTAAAGTCGGCGGAAAGCTCTGTGAGCTCGGCAATTTTAGCCTGGTACTCAGCATTGACGGTGTAAAGTTCTTCCGCCTGGGCTTGAAACTCTTCATTCGTGCTTTGCAGTTCTTCGTTGGAGGCCAGCAGTTCTTCGTTGGTGGACTGGAGCTCTTCGTTAATGGTTTCGAGTTCTTCAATGGTGGACTGGAGGCTTTCGCGGCTCCGCTGTAGCTCATGTTCTAGCTCGACAATGCGCAGGGTGGTGTCTTCGCTCAGCTGCAGGGATGTGCCCAGCACCGGAGGTCGTGGATCTGGACGGTGATCTTCGAGCACCAGGGTGGCAAACCCATCAATGCTGGAACCGCCGGAGGTGTAGGTGGCGGTGATCTGTAGAGTGCGATCGCCTGCAATGGTTCTGGCCAGAATGCCCGTGTAGGTCACGGCCTCGCCATCTCGATAGGCACGGCTGAGGGCGGTGCTAACGGGTACCCGCAGATCGTCGGGGAGCATAGCGGTAATTCGCTGGGTCACTTTCCCCTGGGGGACTTGCAGCAGTCGGGCCGCATCTACCACCACATGCAACAAGTTTTGGTGGTTATCGAGCAGCACACAGGTCGCCTGACGGCTGGCGTAAACATTCACCAGCGCTTGTTGCAGCAGAGGATTCAGGGGGGATGGAGACTTTTCTGTAGAGCGAGAGTTTGATGGGAATGCAGATGAACTTTGGGAGAACCTCACCGCACTGGGCAGATTGAGCAGGGGTAACCGGACATCGCGCCGCTTTTGGAAGATCTTCCACTTTTGGTTGAGGGAAGTGAACTCTGCTTGCAGATCGCCTAGATTTTCACATTCCCCCAAAAATAGAACACCTTTTGCCGCCAGGGAAAAGTGAATGGTTCGCAGGATCTGCTGTTGACTGTCTGGGCGCATATAGATCAGCATATTGCGGCAGCTGATAAGATGCATCTGGGTAAAGCCAGGATTTCCAAGCAGGTTATGGGGGGCAAAAATAATGCTTTCCCGAATGCGCCGATTCACATGAAACTGCCCATTGCGCCAGGTAAAGTACTTGTTCAACAGGAAGACGGGCACGTCGTTGGCGATCTGCTCCGGGTAGGCACCCTCAGAGGCCTGTTGCAGTGCATGGGTATCGACATCGGTGGCAAAAATTTTGATGGGCACGCGCTGCTTCATCTGTTCCATCAGATGGTCAACCAAAATAGCTAAAGAATAGACCTCCTCCCCGGTGGCGCAGGCCGAGACCCAAGCCCGAAACGTATCGGTTTTGACCTGCGTGAGAGCGGTCAGCAGGCCTGGCAAAATCTGGTCTTCTAGCACCTGCCAGGCTTCAGGATCCCGAAAAAACCGAGTCACGCCGATCAAATAATCCTGTTTGAGTTGCTGTCGTTCCTCAGCGGAGTGACGCAGATAGTCGAGGTATTGGTCAATGGCGTTGTAGCCCGATAAAGAGCAGCGCAAATAGGTACGACGGCTGAGGGTAGAGGTTTTATAGTGGGAAAAATCCAAATTTTCGGATTCGTCCAGCAGATCCAGAATTTGCCGCAGAGTAGCGGGTTCAATCACAGCGCCCGTAGGGTTGCCTGTTTGGGGATAGCCCTGCCCCCCCGGCTGGGTAAATTCGTAGATTAAGTAGGCTAGCTCGTCAGGAGGTAGGGTTTGGTCAACGTCACCCCCATCGATAGCATGTTGAGGCATGGCCGGAACGATGGCGGTGGCAGGGGTCTGCACCAGGATCAACCCCCCGGCGGCCCGAATGGCTCTCAGGCCCTGGCTGCCGTCGTGGCCTCCCCCCGATAACACCACACCGATGGCCCGATCGCCGCAGTCGCTAGCCAGAGATTCAAAAAACAGGTCGATGGGGCAGTTGACCTGCGATCGGGGCCTCGGTGATTGGGCTACCAGGTGTAGCCGCCCAGACTGCACCACCAGGTTTTGCCCCGGCGGGATCAGGTACACCTGGTTGGGCTGCAAGGTGATGTCCATTGTCACCTGCTGCACCAGCATATTGGTGTGTGGGCACAGTAGTTCTTGCATCAAACTCTCAAAATCAGGGGAGAGGTGCTGCACCACCACAAAGGCGGCCCCGCTATCGCTAGGCATGGCCGCAAAGAATTGCTGTAGGGCAGGCAGGCCCCCGGCAGAAGCCC
>RECJ01000122.1 GCA_007694115.1 Leptolyngbya sp. DLM2.Bin27
CCAAAACCGCTGAAGTCTCCGAGCCGATTGATAAAGAGCGGGTCGTGATTGAGCGACACAACGTCAAAAACCAACCCGCTGTTAGCGCCGATAACGCTTTCAACAACCAGGAAGTGGCGCGGATGGAAGTCTACGAAGACCAAGTCACCGTCGGCAAAGAAGCCTTTGTGCGCGAAGAAGTAGACGTACACAAAGAAACCGATCACGAAACCGTGCGCTCTCGGGAACAGGTTCGTCGTGAAGAGCTAGATGTCAAGACCAAGGGTGACCCTCGCCTTAACAAATAGGTCTGTGATTGAATCGGTTGTGACTGAGCTGTAGCTTGCCTTACAGGATATCCCTCTAGTTAGGCTCCGTAGAGCAATAGAACAGTAGACCATTCTCAAAACTGAGCCAGCTAGCTGGCTCAGTTTTGGCCCACAGTCACCCCTTCTCAATGACTGTACCCCCAAAAGGCCATGACCTTCGCCATCGCTAGGTTGATCGGCTCCAACCCTTTAACTATCAATCAATTTACATAGCCCTGATTGCACCATGACTGAACATCAGCTTGTTAACAGTTCTGTATTTGATCGCTCTGGATATTTAATTGGCAAGGTTACCAGAGTACAGCCACTGTCTGGGGGAGATTTTTCTCTCATCGTCCAAATCACGGCTGAAGGGCTTAAAAACACTGAAGTGACCATCGGCAACAACCTGATTAGAGATATTGACTCTAAAAATAATATTCTCCACATTTATCTTGACCACACAGAGTTTATTCCACCGGTAGGCAAGGGCATTCAGCTACTAGAAGAGCGCTTAGTTGTCCATCGTGAACGCCGCAAGGTCGGCGAGATTAGCGTACGCAAAGTAGTAGAAACAGAAATAATAGAAGTACCCATTAAACGAGAAAAGTTAGTCGTTGAAAAGATTGGCGAAACCGACCCTCTATTTGAGGTAGGGCTCAGCGATACACAAATTCGGGGGCATGAACCTAATTTTGACAGCGGGCACAGGTTAGCATCTGACAGCTTATGTGCTAGCGGTAAGTTAAACACCATTCGACAGGCCATCAACTTTTTAGAGACCGTTGCCAACCGTCCCGACCACCGTTGTCGTCAAGTCAGGGTTACCATCACTTTAGCGAGGGAGGGCACCGTAGAAACCACAACCCACTGTTTTGAGTTTCCCAGCACAGCGCTCAAGGCTCTCCTAGGCTTAGAAACAACTCCCCTCAATCATTGCAGCCAGGTGCAGCTAGAGCTGTTTTTGAACGATGATTCTATGCTGCCGACCTATCAGACTTGGTTGACTCAATCGGAGCAACCCATCAATCACCGCTGAGATCATCCCTGAGATCAATACTGTTATAGAGACTCATAGATTTTTCTACCCCATCAGCTAGGGCTTTTTCCAGGACGCGAAGAGCCGTATCTATCACCGCATCCATCGTGGAGCGCTCACGTTTTGAGAAGTTACCCAAAACGTGAGCAATCACCGCCTTGTCGCCGTCACCCACTCGCTGACCTGCATCAATACCAATTCGCAGACGGGGAAAAGCCTGGGTGCCCAGGTGAGCGATCGCCGACTTCATGCCATTGTGCCCTCCCGCCGAACCTGACAATCGCAGGCGCAGCCGACCGACTGGCAGATCCATATCATCGTAAACAACCAACACCTGGCTTGGCTCCAGTTTTAGCCAGTCCAGCACTGCTCGAATCGACTGACCCGAACGGTTCATAAATGTGAGCGGTTTGAGTAAATACACCTTCTGCCGAGTCGGCCCTAAGCCCATGCCATACTCACCCTGAAATCGTCGCTCTTCTTTGAGCGAGACGGCCCAGGTCTTAGAAAGTCGATCAACTACCTCAAAGCCGATGTTGTGGCGAGTGCCTGCATACTTATCCCCAGGATTGCCCAACCCCACAATCAGACAGGGTGAGGGGGGAGATACTGCTTCAGCCATAGCTCAACTGCTCTTAAACGCCACCTACGCAGGAGAGTCAGTCTCAGCCGACTGCTCAGTCTCTGACTTTGCTTCCGGGCCGCTGCCATTGACGCTGCCGACCTCTACTGAGGCTGTCTCTAGGGCTGTTTCTGGAGCTGTTTCTGGGGCTGTTTCTGGGGCTGCCTTTGGGGCTGCCTTTGGGGCTGCCTCTGGTGGCGTGAGCACCTTGGGCGCATCTGGTTCTAAGGTCGCCTTCATTGGGGCAGTCACGGCCTTTTCAATCTGCTCTGCTTCCTTCTTAAACTCCTCCTCAAACTCACGGGAGGCGTCCTGAAAGCCCTTGATCGCCTTGCCCATGCTGCGGCCGATTTCGGGCAGCTTCTTGGGGCCAAACACCAGCAGCGCCAGCACTAGGATCAGCGCCATCTCTGGCAAACCCACACCAAAAACGTTCATAGGCCAACTCCTGAAAGCAATTACTGCTGTGTGAACTACGGCTGTGCATCAATACTGTCATACGCCAGCTACGTCTGCACCAGACGGCAAAAGAGGCTGGGTAGCCCAGGGTCTACACCAGCCTCAGACAGATGAATTTCGGATTTTAGATCCAAATTGTTTCAAGCTGGCGCAGCTTGAGGCTAGACCGCTACAGTCTAACCCCTCGCATCCCTAGAGACCTACACTGCGCCAGTCAACATCAAAGCTATCTAGCACGATGGAAGAGTTATAGAGCTGCAAAATAATCAGCAGAAACACGAAGAACAGACCGATGAAAACCGCCATGAGCGGCGTAGTGCCCCAGCCGGGGGCAACCTTGCCATACTCAGAATTGAGCGGCTTCAACACGTCTCCTAACCTAGTCCGTTGTGCCATGGATCCTTCCGCAATCAACACTTTATAGTTCGTAATATTATAGGATGGAGTGGTTTCTTATTCTCATAAACTCCATGGAACCTGCAATAGTTCTTATCATTACAGTGGCTACGGTGCTGGTGGCCGTGACTGGTTACTCAGTTTATATGTCCTTTGGCCCTCCGTCTAAGCAGCTGGCTGACCCCTTTGACGAGCACGAGGACTAAACCCAAGGCATAGCGATCGCTCTGGGGCGGTGTCCCGCCAAGGTCGCAGCGTTCCAGAACGACAATTTTGATCGCTCATAGCATTGATGCTCTGGGTTTCTGATGGTAGGATTAGAAACCTGTGGATTTAGCTGAGCTATTCTGCCAAGATTCCTCAGACCAAGTCTTTACACCCATACGAATGTTGTTCTAAACCCTATGATTAAGCTTCGCCTCAAGCGTTTTGGTAAAAAGCGGGAAGTCAGCTACCGGATTGTAGCGATTGACAGCGCCTCTCGCCGCGATGGCCGCCCTCTAGAGGAGGTTGGGTTTTACAACCCCCGCACCGACGAAACCCGTCTAGACGTGCCTGCCATCACCCGTCGGCTTGAGCAAGGTGCCCAGCCCACCAAAACCGTGCGGCACATCCTTGAGAAAGCTGACTTGATTGAAAAGCTTGAACCCAAATTTAAAGCCGAAGCTAAAGCCGAAGTCTAAGCTGCTGACTGTTTTTAGCCCCCGTTGCCAACATGGAAAGTTCTGACTTCTCAGCCCTGGTTCGGTTTCTAGTAGAGCCTTTTTTAGACTCGCCTGAGACCCTACGCATCGACTGCGAAGAAAACTCTGTGCAGGCTAAGGTTTGGATCAGAATCGCCTTCAAGGGTGATGAGCGGGGTAAAGTGTTTGGCCGGGGGGGGCGAAATATTCAGGCGATTCGTACCATCGTGCGGGCTACAGCAGCCCTGTCAGGCTGGTCGGCCTACGTCGATGTTTACGGCACCTCTGAGTCAGAGGATGGGTCTGACCACAAGTCTCGCAGCGGTCCATTCCGTTCCTCATCGAGCCCCTTACCGAAGCCAAAGCCTCAGCTTCGGCCTAAAAGCCAGGGGTGATTTTGCTTTATTTGCAGGCCTAAACTGTTTTGCTGACTGGCTTAAATGTCTTCTCCCCTGCGGATTGAATTGCCAGGCCCAGAGGGTGTTCTAGCCCTGGCCGGCTACCGAGACGAAAATATTAAACTCCTGGCTAGCCAAACTGGAGCTTCTCTAGTGCTGCGCGGCCAGGAGTTGTTGATCTCAGGCACCGAGAATGGTGCAGCCCTGGCCCAGCGGCTGGTGATGTCGCTCGCACCTCTGTGGAGTCAGGGTCAGCTGGTCACGACCGCTGATATCATGACCGCTCGCCACGCCCTCGACACCGATCGCATCGACGAACTTCAGGCTATTCATCAAGATGTAGTAGCTCGCACCCGGCGGGGCGAAGTGGTGCGCGCCAAGACCTTCCGTCAAAAGCAGTATGTCAAAGCCCTGCGCAGCCAAGACATGGTGTTTTGCATTGGCCCAGCGGGCACAGGTAAGACGTTTTTGGCCACCCTGGTGGGCATTCAGGCGCTGCTTAACAATGAGTTTGAGCGGCTGATTCTCACCCGCCCAGCGGTGGAGGCAGGGGAGCGTCTGGGGTTTTTGCCCGGCGATTTGCAGCAGAAGGTCAACCCCTACCTGCGCCCGCTCTACGACGCTCTGCACGAGCTGGTCGACCCTGAGAAAATCACCAATCTGATGGAGCGAGGGATTATTGAGGTGGCACCGTTGGCCTATATGCGGGGTCGCACGCTCAACAATGCCTTTGTGATTATGGATGAAGCCCAAAACACTACCCCAGCCCAAATGAAAATGGTGTTGACCCGGCTGGGGTTTAAATCGCGCATGGTGGTGACGGGGGATGTGACCCAGACTGACCTACCCAGCGACCAAACCTCGGGGCTGGCGGTAGCCCAAAACATTCTTAAAGGGGTGTCGGGCATTGCCTTTTGCCAACTCAACCAGGCCGACGTGGTGCGCCACCCGCTGGTGCAGCGCATTGTGGCGGCCTACGAGACCTACGAAGAAAAATTGGTCAAGCGCAGATAGCCTAAACCCCAATTAGCTAAACAACCTCGGATAGATCCGCAGGGCGGCCAGGCGGGCCATCACCACCATCCAGACAATCAGCCAGAGCAGCAGCAGGGGCCACCAGGGGGGCAAACCCAGGGGCCAGCGCAGCAGATCGACCAGCGCCGCCAGGGGCAGCACTCCGGCAAACCGGGCCAGCAGGGGCGGCAGCGTATCGCGGGGAAAGTAGGTGCCGCAGAGGGTAAACATGGGGATGATAACCAGAAAAATCGGCACATTGACCTGGTCAACTTTGTTGACTGCCCCAGCTATCAACAGGCCAAAGGCCCCAAACAGCAGGCTGCCGAGGATAATCAGCGGCAGCGACAGCACCAGGCTGGAGAGGTCGTAGAGGTTGGCCAGCACCGCCACCAGGCCGGTGAGGGTACCGGCAATGATGCCCTTGGTGGCCGCCCAAAACCAGTCGCCTAAGAACACGTCGGTGTAGCTCAGCGGCGCGGTCAGCAGCGCCTGCCAGGTCTTTTGAAAATTTAGCCGAATGAAGCTGCTGTAGGCCCCCTCAAAAAACGACTGAAACAGCACCCCAATGGCAATCATGCCCGGCGCTAAAAACCGCGAGTAGGCAATCATCTGCCCGAGATACTCTACATCGCCAATCAGCGGGGTGAGGCCGTAGCCAAAGGCCAGCAGATAGACAATCGGTTCAGAGACCGGCGGCAGACAGTTGACCAGCCAGGTGCTGCGATACACCTGAAAGTGTCGCCACCAGACCGAATACACCCCCCAGGGGGTAGCGGTAATCAGTTTCATTCGAGCACGCTCCCGGTGAGGCGAAGGAACACATCTTCTAAATTGGCGGGCCGCCGTAGGAGACGGCTGGGGTGGTGAGACTCGATCTGAGCCCAGAGGGTTTCGGGGTCGGCGTCGGGCAGGGTGACCAGGTGGCCACTACCAAAGGCCCGGTACCAAGTGCTGTGGCGGGCAGCCAGATCTTGGAGGACTGGGGCCTCAACGCCCTCAATTTCGGCCACCTCACGGCCAATGACGCGGGCCACCAGGTCGGTGGGGGTGCCCTCGTCAATCACTTTGCCCTGCTGAAGGAGTAAAAGGCGATCGCACAGCCGCTGGGCCTCATCCATATAGTGGGTGGTGAGCAAGATGCCGCAGCCGCTGGCCCTGAGTTGCTGCACCAGCCGCCAAAAGTCTTGCCGGGCATCGGGGTCGAGGCCAGTGGTGGGCTCGTCAAGGAAGATTATCTTGGGCTGATTGAGCAGGGCGCGGGCCAGCACCAGCTTTCGCTTCATGCCGCCAGAGAGTTCATCGACCTGGGCATCGGCCCGGTGCTCCAGATTCACCAGGGCCAGCAGTTCCCCTGCCCGCTGCCGTGCCGCCGCCCCGGTGATGCGGTAGTGGTGGGCAAAATGGGTGAGGTTGTTGAATACCGTAAAGTCGGGGTCGAGGTTGTCTGCTTGGGTGACAATGCCCATCTGGGCACGGGCCAGCTGCCCCTGACCCGGCAGCTGCCAGGGGCCAAACCGCACAAACCCCTTGGTGGGAACCACGGTGCCAAACAGCATACCCACGGTGGTGGTTTTGCCCGCCCCATTTGGCCCCAGCAGGCCGACAATTTCGCCCGGGGCCAGGGTAAAGCTAATGCCCTGCACGACGGCCTGGTCGCCGTAGATTTTCCACAGGTCGTAGGCGGTCAGACTGAGCGGATCAAACACCATACTTTCCCCTAATGGCTCTGAATGCCTAATGTCTTTGAAGCCCCAACATCTCTGCATCCCTAACATCTCTGCCTCCCTCACATCTCTGACTCCAGCAGCATCCTCGCCGGCCCCAGCCAACCTCTAGTACTCCGAGGCAGACATAAACCCACCCATTGGCTAACGCGGCAACCCTTGTATGCCATGGAATTCCCTTTCTGCCTTCATCCTTCTGCCTTAATGTACTAGTGTCACATCCGGCTTGGTTATTTTCTATTCGGGGGGGCAAATGACATTTGCCCCTACAGCTTGGCTTGATGGCATCGGGGCTATACGATGCGGATTGGGTATAACAGCTTTGATTATCTAGCCCGTCTGGCTAGACGGGCTTCTCCCTAGATAGTCTAAAGCGACCAGCAGGAACCTGATCAGCACCCATCCCCCCTCTTCCCCCGACACTGGGGCAAAATTTTTTCTAAACCATCCTGATGCTCCGCCCTAGCCGTGAAATATGTACTGGTAGATGCACCCTGATTATCCTCTAGCCCTCGGGCCAGGGGATTTTTTTTGGGCTGCCAGAAATTGATTGCACCTAAAAAAGTTCTGAAAAATTCAGGGTAGACTTGGGCTGGGTCATCAGGGGCAGTCTAGCCAATGGACTTTGAGGAAATTGCGGTACTGGTCAACCAGGTTGCGGTAGAGCGCAAAGGTCGACCCCTAAAAGATGTCGAACGTCTAGTGTTCAAGGGGGCATGGGAAAACAAGACCTACTCAGCCATGGCGACACCGACCGCTGGCTACACCGAAGACTATCTCAAAAAAGATGTTGGTCCTAAGCTCTGGCAGTTGCTCACCGATCTGGTCAATCCCGATATCCGGGGCATCCGGGTAACCAAGCGCAATCTTCAAAATGTACTGCAAACCTGGGTGACCCAGAGCTACGCCGCCGCCGCTACTGCGACGACCGAGGCAAACCTGCCGGTTTTGCCCAAGCAGATGTCGGTCTCTGAATCAGAACTTGGGCCGCCCTCGCTGGTGGTGCGAGAGTCACCTCGCATTGATCTGGGCGACTGCAGCGGTCGCGAGGCGGAGCTAGCAGAGCTCACCGAGCTGATTGTGGGTCATGCCTCTGGGCAGGATCAACCCTGTCGCACGGTGGTGCTATGGGGTCTACCGGGGGTGGGAAAGACAACGCTGGCGGCTGCGATCGCAGCCGCCGTCGCCCCCCAGGTCGATCGCTGCGGCTATCTGGCCCTGCCCGCTGAGGCGACCGATCCAGAGGTGGTCGGTGCGATCGCCCGCTGGCTCGACGTGAGCCCTGAGCCAGCCCTAGCCTCCCCGCTGGCCACCGTTGAGCGGGTGATCGACCAGCTCGAAAGGCATCGCCTGCTGCTGTTGATTGACGGCATGGAGCGTTTATTTGAGGTTCAGCAGCCCGTAGGCAGCTACCGGCCCAACACCGAAGCCATTCAACAGCTGTTTCGCCAGGGGGCCGAGCGTCATCACCACAGCTGCCTAGTCTGGGTCAGCCGCGAAAAACCCGCCGATTTCTCCCAGGTGCAGGGGCCACGGGTACGAGACTATGCCCTAGAGGATCTAGCCGCCGATGCCGCCCGCTCTCTACTGCAACCAGCCACAGCCCTGAATCCTAACTCGGGCGACTGGGCCGCTTTAGTAGAGCGCTACGGCGGCCATCCCCTAGTGCTGAGGGGACTGGGGTCTACCCTCGCAGACATATATCAGGGGCAGCCCCAAGCATTACTACGGGTGTCTCAGCTTGCCGTGCCCCCGGCAGTGCACCGCACCTTTAACCAGGCCTTAGATAGATTGCCTCTAGCAGAATGGGCGCTGCTGTACTGGCTGGCCCTGGCCCAGGAGCCGCTAGCCCTGGGCGATCTCAGCGCGGCTATGCAGCCGACTCCAGCCGGAGGGAGCGTGCAGTCAGTGCTCAATCGAGGTTGGGTGCAGGGCACCCATATCCCAGGCCAGGGTCTAGTGCTAAGTCTCAAGCCGGTGGTGCAGACCCTGGTGCTAGAACGGCTGCAAACGCTGCTGGTCAAGGAGCTAGAGCAAGAGGTCTTCTATTGGCTCCAGCGCCTGCCGCTGGTGACGATAACGGCCCGGGAAGTGGTGCAAGAACACCAGCGCATCGCCATGCTAGTACCCTTAGCCGATCAGCTCAAGCAGCGATACCCTACCGATGACCAGCTGGTAGCCAAGGGCACCAGCCTGCTGCAAGCGCTGCACCCCCTGCGGGGGCAGCCCGGCTACGGAGCGGGCAACCTGCTTCACCTCTGCCAGCAGCTAGAACTGAGCACTAGTGGGGCCGACCTTTCAAACCTGGCGATCTGGCAGGGTGACCTGCGGCGGGTGAGTCTGCAAGGAGCTAACTTGAGCCAGGCCCAATTTAGCCATACGACCTTTGCCACCGCCCTGGGGCGCAACCCAGTGGCGGCGTTTAGCCCCGAGGGCGACCAGCTCGTGGCTGGGGATCACGAGGGCCGTATCCTGCTGTGGGATTTGAACCGGGGCAAGCTGATCTGGATGTTTGAAGAGGGCCCAGGGATTCGGGCCTTGGCCTTTAGCCCCCAGGGGGATCTGCTGGCGGTAGGAACTGAGACTGGCCAAATTTGGCTGTGGCCCGTGGGGGCCACCTACCAGACCGATGTATTAGAAGACCACCGAGCCCCCGTGGGAGCCCTGGCCTTTAGCCCCGACGGCAGCCAGCTGGCCTCAGGGGATGACAGCGGTCAGCTTTGCCTCTGGGAAGTGGCCTCTGGGATGAGGCAAAATAATCTAGCCGGCCACAATAGCGCTATTCATAGCCTGGCCTACAGTCGAGCAGGCCATCAGTTGGTCAGCGGTGGCGACGACCAGCGGGCATGCCTGTGGAACCTGAGTGATCTAGCCCTGGTTAAAAGTCTCCAAACGCGATCAACAGCCAGCCTCCGCACCACCGGGTTTCTCCTAGATCCCAATGACCCCAGCTGCCCGCCGACCGCCTTTGCGGCGGGCTATGACGACCACTGCCTTACCCTTTGGAACGTGGAAACCGGGCTGCCCTGCTGGATTTTACCTGCCGCTGTGCAGGCCCTGCCTGCCATGGCCGTCAGCCCCAACGGGCGCTACCTTGTGTGCAGCAGTCAAGACTTTTCCGTAGCCCTGTGGGATATCCCCAATCGCCGCCTGTGCCACAATCTACCCTCCTCGGGTGCCCCGGTGTGGACCCTGGCCTTTAGTGCCGACAGCCGCTACTTTATCACCGGTAGCGACTACACAATTAAGCTCTGGCATGCCAAGAGAGGCCAGTGCTGGCGCAGCTTTCTCAGCCAGGCTCACCCGGTACGGTGCCTAGCCTTTACCGCCACCCCCGCCACCGGCACCATTCTAACTGGCCACGACGATACCCAGCTGCGACTGTGGCAGGTGACGACGGGCCACCCCCGCGCCCTAGCCCCCCGCACGCTGGTAGGGCACAGTGGCTCAGTGCGATCGGTGGCCCTCAGCGACGATGGTCGGTGGTTGGCCAGCAGTGCCGACGACCAAACCCTGCGTCTGTGGTCAACCGCTACGGGGCAGATCCAGTGGGTCTGGGCCACAACAACCCCAGCGACTCTGCTCTGCTTTAGCCCCGCTGGGCAATGGCTGGCCAGCGCCAGCCCAGGGGGCATTTCGCTGTGGAACACCGCCACAGGAATTACTACGGGCAATTTAGAGGGCATTGCCGATGGCCCCTGTGCCCTAGCCTTTAGCCCCGATGGCGAAGGGATCGTGGCCGGTGAGCGCGATGGCACCATCAGTCTCTGGCGAAGAGACCAGCCCATGCCTGGCGGTAGTCTGCTGGGGCACCAAAGCCAGGTACACAGCTTAGCCATTAGCCCAGCGGGCAATATTCTAGCCAGCGCCAGCCACGACGGCAGCGTGCGCTGGTGGTCGCTAGAACCGAGTGCTGGCACATGGGCAGGCAAGCCTGCCCACGGTCAGGCCCTGGGGCAGTGGCGGCACCCGGAGGAGCAGTGGCTGCAAGGGGTCACGGTCAGCCCGACAGGCGAGATCTTTGCGGTCACTAGCACCAATGCCCAGGTGGAGATTTGGGCGGTGGAGACTAACCAGCGTCGCCATACTCTGCGCGGCCACAGCCAGGATATTTGGCAGGTCTCGGTTTGCCCTAGCTGCACCCACCTAGTCACGGCCAGCCAAGACGACGAAATTCGTCTCTGGGATATCGATACGGGGCTATGTCAGCAGACTCTGCGGCCCGATCGCCCCTACGAAGGGGTCAACATTTGCGAGGCCACGGGGCTGTCAGACCATGAAGAGCGCATGCTGCGATCGCTAGGTGCGATCGTCAGCTACTAGAAGACTTTCTCCTGTTTGTGCAGGAGGATGGCGATTAGACCTCAGTAAGATGGTGAAGCGGTGCTGAATGGCCAGCCGCTGACCAGAAATACTTTTTGTGTTTGTATGACGACCATCGCCAATACCATTGCCACCGAGCTAGACATTCGCCCTGCCCAGGTGGAGGCGACCTTAGCGCTGTTTGCCGAAGGGGCGACGGTGCCCTTTGTGGCCCGCTACCGTAAGGAGCGCACGGGCGACCTAGACGAGGTGCAGCTTAGGCAGATCGCCGAGCGTCACCAGTATTTAACCGAACTAGAAGACCGACGGCAGACGGTGCTGAGCGAAATCCAGTCCCAGGGCAAGCTCACGGAGGCGCTCAAGTCGGCCATTCTCGCCTGTCAGCAAAAGACCGAGCTAGAAGACCTCTACCTGCCCTACCGACCCAAGCGCCGCACCCGGGCCACCATGGCCAAGGAAAAAGGGCTAGAACCCCTGGCCCAGCGGATTGAGGAGCTAAACAAAACCGGGAAAAAGGCGGTGCTGCTGCAGGAAGCGCAGGGGTTTGTGAACTCTGAGCTAGGGGTGGAGTCTGCGGAGGCAGCGCTTCAGGGGGCGGCGGATATTTTGGCGGAGCAGGTGGCGGAGCAGGCGGCCCTGCGGCGGTATGTGCGCGATCAGTTGCTGAAGCAGGGGCAGTTCACCGCCAGTATTAAGAAAGGCCACCCCGAGGGCAGCACCAAGTACGAGATGTATCGGGCTTACCAGGCCCCGGTGCGGGCGATCGCATCCCACAATCTGCTGGCGATTTTACGGGGCGATCGCGAAGGCATTCTCAAGCTGGGGCTGGGGATCGATGAAGATCCTATCTTGCAGACGATAGAGAAGCGGGTGGTTAAAACCCCCGTTGCCGAGGTTCGCCGGTTCTACCGAGAGCTGATTCAGGATGCCTATGGCCGTCTGATCAAGCCGTCGCTGACCAGCGAGGTGATGGCCGAGAAAAAAGCCTGGGCCGACGAGGTGTCGATTCAAAACTTTGAGGCCAATCTCAAGAACCTCTTGCTGTCGCCCCCGGCGGGGATGAAGCCCACCCTGGGGGTTGACCCCGGCTTTCGCACCGGCTGCAAGGTGGCGGCGGTGGACGCGACCGGCAAGTTTTTGGAGTACCAGGCGGTGTTTCCCCACCAGTCCCAAAACCAGCGGCAGCAGGCGGCGAATACCCTGGCGGGGATGATTCGCAAGCACAAGATCGAGCTGATCGCCATCGGCAACGGCACCGCCAGCCGTGAAACCGACGCCTTTGTGGGGGAAGTGCTGAAAACCCTGGCGAAGCCCCCGGTGAAGGTGTTGGTGAATGAGTCGGGGGCGTCGATCTATTCCGCCAGCGAGGTGGCCGCCGCCGAGTTCCCTGACCTGGATGTGACGGTGCGGGGGGCGATCAGCATTGCCCGGCGGCTGCAAGACCCCCTGGCGGAGTTGGTGAAGATCGACCCCAAATCTATCGGTGTGGGCCAGTACCAGCACGATGTCGACCAAAAGCGGCTGAAGCAAAAGCTGGATGAGACCATCGAGAGCTGCGTCAACTACGTGGGCGTTGACTTGAATATGGCTTCCCGCGAGCTGCTCACCTACGTGTCGGGGCTGAGCCCGGCGGTGGCCAACAACATTGTGGAATTTCGCGATGCCAACGGGGCGTTTCAGTCGCGTAAAGAATTGCTGAAGGTGAAAAAGCTGGGGCCAAAGGCCTTTGAGCAGGCGGCGGGGTTTCTGCGCATTCGCAACGGCAAAAACCCGTTGGACAATACGGCGGTGCACCCGGAGAGCTATGGGATCGTGGATGCGATCGCAGCCGACCTCTCCCTGCCCCTGGCCGACATCCCTAAGGCCGCCGACCGCCTCAAGCGGCTCGACATCAAAAAATACACCACCGCCGAGGCGGGCGAACTCACCCTGCGCGACATTCTCACCGAGCTAGAAAAGCCCGGTCGCGACCCCCGCGAGCAGTTTACCTACGCCCAGTTTCAGGAGGGGGTGAATGAGATCACCGACCTGAAACCGGGCATGACCCTGGAGGGCAGCGTCACCAACGTCACCAACTTTGGCGCGTTTGTCGATGTGGGGGTGCACCAGGACGGGCTGGTGCATATTTCGCAGCTGGCCGATCGCTTTGTCAGCGACCCCAACGAGATTGTCAAAGTCGGCCAGGTGGTCAAGGTGCGGGTGATGGAGGTGGATATGAAGCTGAAGCGCATCGGCCTGTCGATGCGCCAGGCGTAAGGGGGGACTTCACCCAGTCCGCAGGGTTCTGAGCCGATTGATCGCAGCGGCCAGCTCTAGGCCGCGAAAGCTGACCAGATCGCCCATGGGCCAGTCGGTGAGGCAGTCGAGCCCGTACTGCTCTACATCGGCCATCACGGCGGCGATCACCTCGGGCAGGGGCGTGGTCGCCGTCATCCGGTAGCGCTGGGCGTAGACGATCGCCTCGGCGATTGCCCGCACCTGGCCCTGCTCCACCAGCTGCTCCACCGCCGACAGGTCGATGGCTTCGGTGCCGATTTGCAGCTGATCCACATCCCGCGCCCGCAGTTTCACGCTGCGCTTGCCTTGGCTGGGGTCAATGCTGCCGGGCTGAATAATGCGGGGGGTGAGGCGGCCAAAGCTGGGGCCACCCTCCGGGTCGCGCTCGGTTTTATACGCCGCCGCGATTGCCTTTGCCTGCTCAGTCACATCCTGGGGGCAAAACTCATCCATGGCGATCACAGTGTCGGCCACATCGAAGTAGTCGCCGCTGCCCCCCATTACCAGCACCGTGGAGATGCCGTGGTCGGTGTAGAGCTGCCGCACCTTATCGATGAAGGGGGTGATCGGCTCGCGGTCCTTGGCAATCAGGGCCTGCATTCTGCGATCGCGAATCATGAAATTCGTCGCCGAGGTATCTTCATCCACCAGCAGCGCCGTCGCCCCCGCCTCAATCGCCTCGATAATGTTGGCCGCCTGAGAGGTGCTGCCGCTGGCGTTGGGGGTCGAGAATGTCTGCGTTGACTTGCCCTGGGGCAGGCTGCCGATAAACGGCGAAATATCCACCCCAGCAATGCTGCGGCCATCCTCGGCCCGCACTTTGACCGCCGCTGGCTCCGTCACCACCTGGTGTCGCCCGTCACCGGGAATGTGGTTGTACACCCCTGCCTCAATTGCCCGCAGCAGGGTCGATTTGCCGTGGTAGCCGCCCCCCACGATCAGGGTGATGCCCTGGGGAATGCCCATGCCCGTCACCGCGCCAGCGTGGGGGCAGGTCAGCGTCACCCGCAGGGAATCGGGAGATTTAAAGGGAACCGCCTGCTCCGCCAGGGGCCGCTGATCCACGCCGCTGCGCCGGGGCAAAATTGCGCCGTCGGCGACAAAGGCGACCAGGTTGTGGGTGGCGAGCTGTGATCGCAACTCCGCCGCATCCTCCGCCCCATCCACCTGGCGCTGCATCGCTTCCCCATCCAGTGCCCCATAGAACAGCGTACTCTCCACCAGCTTCGGCACCGTCCGACAGAGCAGCTCTGCCCCCTGCCGCCCCGCAATCCGCCGCCCAAAGGCCGGCAGCCCCACGGTGAACCGCAGCTCCACCGCGTCGCCCGTCACCCCCGCCGCACTGCGCTTCAGCATCGCCTGACTGGGTCGCACAATGCCCACCAGCCCACTCTTGCCCGATCCCGACCCCCGCTCCCGCCGTTGGGTTGCCCGATAAAACTCACGGGTCAGGTAGTCGGCCAGGGCGATCGCCCGACAGGGCACCTCCCATAGCCCTTTGGGGAACCCCGCCACGCTTTGCGGCACCACCACCCGCACCCGACTCGGAGCCGCAAACGGGTCCCCCTGCACATGGTCAATGTGCAGGGTAAAGTCCCCAAAGTCATACTCCCCCTTGAGCGATTTGTAAGCCCCATAGCCCTGGCCATCCAGGCGCTGAAGCTGGTCATAGAGGTCGTTTTGAGTCATCATTCTGCAACGTGGAGAGCCGTCCACTGAGTACTCTACCGCACCCTTCGACTCCACCCAGGGCCAGATCCTCCCTTCGCCTTCGCGCCCCCTAGGCAACGGAAACACCCGAGAATTTTGCTGCCGTCAAGGGCGCAGGCCCCGCGCCCCTACCCATCCACTCACCTACCCACCCACTCGCTTCCTCACCACCGCCACCGCCACATCCATCGCCGCCACCATACTGCTGGCATCGGCAATTCCCTTTCCGGCAATGTCAAAGGCGGTACCGTGATCCGGCGATGTGCGCACAAAGGGCAGCCCCACCGTTGTATTCACCGCCCGATCAAAGGCCATCAGCTTTACCGGAATCAGCCCCTGATCGTGGTACAGGGCCAGGTAAGCATCATGGGCCATCTCTAGGGCGCTGCCATTGGTGCCAAACCAGGCCTGCCCAGGGCGCACCCACATCGTGTCGGGCGGCACCGGCCCATCAAGCTGTACCTGGGGGTGGCGCTGGCGCTGCTGATCCAGCCAGGGAATCAGCCAGTCCACCTCTTCTCGGCCCAGCTGTCCGCCTTCGCCACTGTGGGGGTTGAGCCCGGCCACCGCAATGCGCGGCTGGGTCAGGCCAAAGTCTTGCTTCAGGCTGTGAATTAATAGGTCGAGCTTTTGGGTGAGCAGGGCTGGTGATAGGGCATCGGGCACCTGGCCCAGGGGAATGTGGGTCGTGGCCAGCAGGGCGCGCAGCCACCAGCCGGTGTGGGGCGACTGGGCCACAAAGGCCATAGCGAAGCGATCGCACCCTGCCCCCTCGGCCAGCAGTTCGGTCTGACCTGGGTAGTGGTGCCCGGCGACCTTCCAGGCCGACTTGGCGATCGGCCCGGTGACGATCGCATCGTATTGCCCCGCTATCGCCCCCTCAATGGCGGCTTTCAGGTAGGCAAAGCTGGCCGCCCCGGTGGCGGCACTGGGCTGGCCCAACCCGGTGTCCTCTAAGGACAAGGGCGGGGAAATTTCGACAAAATTTAGCGGGTCTAGGGCTGGCAATGGCCCAGAGTAGCTCGATTGCACCAGGGCGATCGCCGTTTGGTTCAACTGCGATCGCGTGCCAAAGAGAGTAACATCTGCGATCGCCGCCCAATCCCTTGCGCCCAAGGCCTTAAGCACCACCTCTGGGCCAATGCCCGCCGGGTCGCCCAGGGTAAGCGCCAGCCGAGGGCGTAGAGAAGACCGATCAAAAGCCACGTCTGTCGAGAATGCCATAGGCGAGGGGGGATACCAAACTGGTCTAAAATAGGGGCGGCTAGAGGTTAATCACCCCTGGCAGGCTGGGCAACCAGCTTATTTAATATAGTGCTGTGGCAGGAGAGCGTATGGGCGGCGAAATTTTTAGTACGGCAGTGATTGTCTTTACCCTAACCCTAGTGGGCCTGGGTATCGGGTTTCTGATGCTGCGATTGCAGGGCGGCGAAGAGTAGATTTTGTCTCACAGGTATATCTGGTGAAGCCATCTGATATTCTTAGAGGAAGTTAAACTTTTGTATCATTTCCCTCATGAAAGTATTGGTCGTTGGCGCTACTGGCACCCTTGGCAGGCAAATTGCTCGCCGTGCCCTAGATGAGGGGCACGAAGTCCGGTGTATGGCCAGGAGCGCCCAGCGAGCTGGCTTTTTGCGAGAGTGGGGGGTAGAGCTGGTGCGGGGCAATCTCTCCCGACCCGAGTCTCTAGCCCCCGCCCTTGAGGGCATAGATGCTGTGATCGACGCCTCTACCGCTCGCCCGTCAGAGTCGGTGATGGAAGTCGACTGGCAGGGCAAGGTCAACCTGATCAAGGCCACCCGCGACGCAGGCGTCCAGCGATTCATCTTTATTTCTATTCTCAATGCCGAGAAATTTCCCCATGTGCCGCTGATGAGCGTCAAGCGCTGCACCGAGAAATTTTTGGCCGAGTCGGGGCTTAACTACACTGTTCTTCAGCCCTGCGGCTTTCTCCAGGGGCTGATCGGCCAATACGCCATCCCCATTCTCGAAAAGCAGCCGATCTGGGTGATGGGCGAAGCCGCCCCGATCGCCTACATGGACACCCAAGATATCGCTCGGTTTGCGGTGAAAGCGCTGTCGGTGCCCGAAACAGAGCACCGCAGCTTTCCGCTGGCGGGCACCCGCGCTTGGGGTGCTTACGAAATCATGCGTCTGTGCGAGCGCAAGTGCGGCGAAGAGGCCCGAGTCTCGCGCATTTCCCTAGATCTGCTGCGGGCAATTCGCAAAGTTGCGGGCTTTTTTCAATGGGGCTGGAACTTTGCCGACCGTCTCGCCTTTGTAGAGGTCGTGGCCGGTAGTCAGCCCCTCGATGCCCCCATGGATGAAGTCTACGAAGTGTTTGGTATCCCCAAAGCAGAGGTCACCACCCTCGAAGACTACATGCAGGAATACTTCAGCCGGATTATGAAAAAGCTGAAGGAACTGGACTACGACAGTGAAAAAGCCAGCAAGAAAAAGCTGCCGTTTTAGTACGCTGCGGCGCAGCTTTAACAATTTTGCTGCGAGTTCCAGGTGGTAGGTGTCAGGCATCAGGAATGGTGGGCTGATTAACGCCGGGCTGTACTAGCACCCCGAGGCAGAAATAAACCAACCAATTGGCTAACGCCGAAACCCTTGTATGACATGGAGTTCCCATTCTGCCTGCTTACTTCTGCCTTAATGTACTAGTCTTAGTCTTAGAGCAAAGAGGGTAGGGGGCTGGTAACAATGGCCCATTTGCTGCTTGATTAGATTAGGCTATGGGTAAGTTTTCCAGGGGTTCCCGATGACCAGGGCCAGCATTTTAGGGCCAGGGATTATACCTTCCGCAATTATTTTGAGATGGCCTACGAGCCAGACGACATTCTGGCAGCATTTGGTGTGTCGTTGCAGCGCTCTACGCTGAGCTTGCCCAGGGCAGAGGTGGGAGACAGCCAAGTTGCGGAGCTATCGACCAAGACCTAAATCTGTATCGGGTGCCAGCGGATCTGGAGGAGCTATTCCAGATTCTCGTGGGACTGCTGGGCGGGCTGGGCAACCTCTAGGTAGCCCGCTTCGCGCATCAGACGGGGCCAGACCAGCACAAAGAAGCCCATCCATGCACCGATGGGAATAGCCACTAGTCCAGTGAGCCACAGCCGATGGAGCAACAGCCAGCTACCGCCCACGATCACACATCCGGTCAGCACAATTGACCAGGGTTGGCACCACCAGGGTTTGAGCTGCCAGGGGCTGGTGATGGGCTCAGTCATGGGTGACCTCGGGCTGGCAGCGATCGCACACCCCGCGCACCGTCACCTCATAGCCCTCAATCCGCCAGCGAGAACTGAGGGTTTGCAGGTTGAGGCTAGACAGAGTCTCCCAGGGGATATCTGAGATCGTCCCACAGTTTTGGCAGCGAAAGTGGTGATGAGGCCCCACATTGGCGTCGTAGCGGCAAACCCCCTCTTCGAGCAACACCTCACGGACAAGGTTCACCCCCCGCAGGGCCTGGAGAGAGCTATATACCGTCGCTTGAGATGAGGTGGGAGCATCTCGGTTAAGGTCGTGAAGAATATCGTCGGCGGTGGGGTGATCACAGCGACCCAGGAGATTGGCATACACGGCAAAGCGCTGGGGGGTGACACGCAACCCCCGTGACTTAAGCACAGTGACAATTTGATCGGCTTGGGACAACATTTTCCCCGGCTCCGGAACTTTAGTGCTGATGCAGCTTCGCCTAAGGCAGACGATAGCTAGGCATACCACAATAACCTACCCTTACCAGGGTAGCATTCCCATCTAAGAATTAATCTGATTTCGCAAACCCTCTAGCTTTTGAGCTATTATACTTATTGAACATTTCTTAACTCAGAATTATTCTGAACTAAGCAGCAACAGCTGGAAACGCAGTTAAGTTTGTTTGCACAACTACAAAAGAGGTAATTTATGGTTGCTACTGGACGTGTACCCGAAGTCACTTTTAAAACCCGCGTGCGGGACGAGTCCGTGGGTGGGTCTAACCCCTACCGCTGGCAAGATATGACCACCAGCGATCTATTTGCTGGCAAAAAGGTCGTGGTTTTCTCTCTGCCTGGTGCTTTTACCCCCACCTGCTCCTCCAACCACCTACCCCGCTACGAAGAGCTATACGAAGAGTTCAAGGCCAACGGCGTTGACACCATCATGTGCGTCTCTGTAAACGACGCCTTTGTAATGTTCCAGTGGGGCCAAAAGGTAGGCGCTAAGAACGTCTTTCTGCTGCCCGACGGCAATGGTGAATTTACCCGCAAGATGGGCATGCTAGTCGATAAGTCTAACCTGGGCTTTGGCATGCGCTCTTGGCGCTACTCCATGCTGGTTGACGACGGCAACATCGAGAAAATCTTTATAGAGCCTGACTTCGGCGACAACTGCCCCATCGATCCCTTTGAGGTCTCTGATGCCGACACCATGCTGGCCTATCTAAAGGGTACCGAGTCTGCCGGTGTCTCCGAACCTCGTCTGGCCTTCGTGGGCTAATTATCTCCTTAACTCACCCCTAGGTAAATGCTGGGCAAAGGAGAACTTTGCCATCTCCTTTGCCTTAGCTGAGGATGATAGAAGCCCGGCGTCTAAGGTTTATAGTTTAGGGTGTACGACCTTCAAGGCCATACACCCTAAACCGCAAAACCCATTGACCCGTTATCTTTGGCTTGGCAGATCACTAGAGATATGGCCTCATACATCCCTACGGCCTAGACTCCACCGCAGTTCTTTCCATCCACCGCCACCATGAAACTCTCCCGCAAAAACCTTCACGAACGCACCGATCAGATCTACGACGCCATTGTGGTGGGTGGCGGCATGGGAGGGCTGTCGGCAGCTATTTATTTAGCCCGCTACGGTCTTAAGTGTCTAGTAGTTGAGAAAGGCAAAGGCAGATCGCTGTGGATGCAGGAGGTACGCAACGTCGTGGGGGTTGACCCCGACACCCCCGGTCGAGCTATGCTCAACCACGGCGTGAAACAGACGGTTGAATGGGGTGCCGACTATCTGCGCGGCTACGTTGAAGACGTAGTTGACGAGGGCGACCATCTGGCAGTGCAGGTCAAGGTGGGTAAAACCGACAGCATTTACCCTGTATTTCGCGCTAAATATTTAGTTGCCGCCTCGGGTGTGATCGACGTGCTGCCCCAACTCGACGATATGCAAAACGTTTACGACTACGCTGGCTATACCCTCCACGTCTGCATGATCTGCGACGGATTTGACATGTGGGATCAAAAAGCCGTGCTGATTGCGGGCAAAGAATCTCAGATCAACGCCGCCTTTGTGCTTGACTGGTTTACTCCCTATATCTCAGTGCTGACCCACGGTCTCTGCACCGTCGGCGACGAGATGAGAGCCAAGCTAGCCGACTATGGCTACCCCCTCTACGAAGCGCCGATTGCTAAATTCCTGGGCGAACACCACAAGTTGAGCGGCGTTAAGCTGACTGATGGCACAGTGATCGAAGCCACCACGGGTCTGATCAATATGGGTTCGATTTACCACAACCACTACCTCAAAGGCATTCCCGGCCTAGAGTGGGAAGGCGAGAATTTGGTGACAAACAATATGTGCCAAACCACCCACGATCGCATCTTTGCTATCGGCGACCTCAAGCAGGGTATTAACCAGGTATCGGTAGCCATCGCTGACGGCACCCTGGCGGCTACTCAGATCTGGCGCACCATTCGCCGCGCCAGCCCCCCCCGCAAATGGGAAGAAAACCTGGTCAAAGAAGCGATCGCCTCCTAAACTTTGACCCTCGATCAATTTGCTTTTATCCCTACCCCTTTCCCAGCTGGAGAGGGGTTTTCATTGAGTCTCAAAAAACCGCTACCTATGCAGGCAATTAAAGGTTATCTCAAGGCGCTGGTGACACCCCAAATAGCTAAGCGGGCAATGCGGGTTGCCTTGCTCATTGGCACCCTGCTGTTTGTAATCAATCACGGAACGGCGGTGCGATCGGGCACCATGACCCAGGCGCGATGGATCTCGGCGGGGCTAACCTACCTGGTGCCCTATGGGGTTAGCGTTCACGGGCAATATTTAGGGCAGGCGAAACAGTAAGCAGCCACGGAGAGTAATCAAGTTTAAGCCCATACAAACAGCCCTCCCGTCTCGCTAGGAGAGGGGAGGGCTGTTAGAGTAGGAACCTGGCATCGAGCTATTTTGACAAGGGGCAACCCCCTCACTATCTTCGCCGCAGCTGCGTTTCACGACTGAGTTCGGGATGGGTCAGAGTGGGACCACAGCGCCAAAGACACCAGGAAAGCAATAGTTGCTTCAATATTGTGTTGTTTAGTTCCTTGAAGAACTGAACCGAGAGAAGTGCGGCTGTGCACACAGCCATTGTTGATTCGTTGATGGACTTGAGTGTGAGGTCAAGCCCTCGGTCTGTTAGTACGCCTCGACTACATCCATTGCTGGACTTCCATCTAGCGCCTATTAACGGGTGGTCTACCCGTGACCTTACTGGCTTATGCCATGGGAACACTCATCTTGAGGTGGGCTTCCCACTTAGATGCTTTCAGCGGTTATCCTCTCCGCACTTAGCTACCCTGCGTTTACCGTTGGCACGATAACAGGTACACCAGCGGTGCGTTCTTCCCGGTCCTCTCGTACTAAGGAAGACTCCTCTCAATGTTCCTACGCCTGCACCGGATATGGACCGAACTGTCTCACGACGTTCTGAACCCAGCTCACGTACCGCTTTAATGGGCGAACAGCCCAACCCTTGGGACCTACTACAGCCCCAGGTTGCGATGAGCCGACATCGAGGTGCCAAACCTCCCCGTCGATGTGAACTCTTGGGGGAGATCAGCCTGTTATCCCTAGAGTAACTTTTATCCGTTGAGCGACGGCCCTTCCACGCGGAACCGTCGGATCACTAAGGCCTACTTTCGTACCTGCTCGACTTGTCAGTCTTGCAGTCAAGCTCTCTTATGCCTTTACACTCGATGGCTGATTTCCAACCAGCCTGAGAGAACCTTTGCGCGCCTCCGTTACCATTTAGGAGGCGACCGCCCCAGTCAAACTGCCCACCTGATACTGTCCCCTGCCCGGATAACGGGTCAAAGTTAGAATTCTAGCCTTAATAGAGTGGTATCTCACCAGTGACTCCACAACCCCCACAAGGACTGCTTCATAGTCTCCCACCTATCCTGCGCAATTAAAGCCCGAACCCAATACCAAGCTACAGTAAAGCTTCATAGGGTCTTTCTGTCCGGGTGCAGGTAGTCCGTATCTTCACAGACATTCCTATTTCGCCGAGCCTCTCTCCGAGACAGCTCCCAGATCGTTACGCCTTTCGTGCGGGTCGGAACTTACCCGACAAGGAATTTCGCTACCTTAGGACCGTTATAGTTACGGCCGCCGTTCACCGGG
>RECJ01000126.1 GCA_007694115.1 Leptolyngbya sp. DLM2.Bin27
GCGACTAGATATCCAAAGCTGATGCCCTAAAACTCTGCTTGACTTTCAAGACAATCGCTACTACGACGAGCTAGAGGCCCTGGCCACCTTAAAGAAATCCTGCCCGGTGATCTACCGCAGCGAAACCGGAGCCGAAGTCAGCCGCGAAGGCCGCATCGTCGATTTCTTCTCGGTAGACAGGGCCGAATTTCTCAAGCTCGACGACGGCACCGCCATTCGCCTCGATCACCTGATTGCCGTCGATGGCAAACCCGTCCGCTTTAGCGATGGTTAAGCGCCACCAGAAACCGGGTTTCTTCTGGAGCAGACCAAGGAGTTTCTGGCTTGTCCCATCTCCCCACCTCCCCACCTCCCCACCTCCCCACCTCCCCACCTCCCCAAGGAGGTCACTATGCAACTCACCAAACAACTGCTAGATCAGCGCACCGACCCCCTCTACGACGTTCTTGTGGTCGGCGGCGGGGCCGCCGGGCTTTCCGCTGGCATCTACCTGCAACGCTATCTGCTCTCGACGCTGATTATCGACAAAGGCAAAGCCCGCTCCTTCTGGATGCAGGAGCTGCATAACTACTTGGGCTTGGCCCCCGACACCCCAGGGCGCGAAGTACTCAAGCAGGGCAAAGACCACTTTTTGTCCTTGGAGGGCGACCACCTCAACGGCTACGTCGAAGACGTGGTGGATGAAGGCGACTCCTTCGCCGTGCGAGTGCGCATTGGCCGCAGCAACCCCACCTATCGAGTCTTCCGCAGCCGCTACCTGATCGCCGCCAGCGGCGTCATCGACCACTTGCCCCAGCTAGCTGACATGCGCAATGTGTTCGACTACGCGGGTCACAACCTGCACGTCTGTTTAATCTGCGACGGCTACGAAATGCGCGACCAGCGCACCGGCGTCTTTGGCAACAGCGAAGGCAGTCTAGAAGTGGCCTTTCCGCTGGAGTGGTTTACCCCCCACATCACCCTGTTTACCAACGGAGCCTTTGCGGTGAGTGATGAGTTCCGCGATCGCATCTCTGCCCACGGCTTCACCCTCGAAGAGCGCCCCATCGTTCGCTTCCTGGGGGAAAACCACCGCATGAGCGGCGTTGAACTGGCCGACGGCACCGTGGTCGAGCTGGACATGGGCCTGGTGTCCATGGGCTCCAAATACCACGCCGACTACCTCCAGGGTCTCGACCTGGAGTACCAGGGCGGCAACCTCGTCACCGACGACATGAACCGCACCACCCACCCCCGCATCTTCGCCGTCGGCGACCTCAAAGTCGGCATGAATCAGGTAATCATCGCCGCCGCCGACGGGGCCAAAGCCGCCACCCAGATCTGGCGCGACATCCGCCGCCAGGAGGGGCATCGGCGGGCGGGGACTGAGCGCAAGGTTGCGTGATGAGGTGATGGACTTATGCCACTCCCCCACTCCCCCCTTCGACTCCGCTCAGGGCAAGCCACTCCCCCACTCCCATGAAACTCCACGCCGACTACAGCCAGCGCGTTGTGCTCCACAGCCCCGACCTGCCCTGGGTCGAGTCGCCCATGCCCGGCGTCCACCGTCGCATGCTGGAGCGCGACGGCGACGAAGTGGCCCGCGCCACCTCGGTGGTGCGCTACGCACCGGGCAGCGCCTTTTCGCCCCACACCCACGGCGGCGGCGAAGAATTTTTGGTGCTGGAAGGGGTCTTCTCCGACGAGCATGGCGATTACCCGGCAGGTACCTACGTGCGCAACCCGGTGGGCTCGACCCACACCCCCGCCAGTCGTGAGGGCTGCACGATTTTAGTGAAGCTTTGGCAAATGGATCCCGACGACCAAACGCGGGTGGTGGTAGATACCGCCCAGGCCCCTTGGCTGCCCGGTCTGGTCAAGGGGCTAGAGGTGATGCCGCTACACAGCTTTGGCCCTGAGCATGTGGCCCTGGTGAAATGGGCACCGGGTACGGTGTTTCAGGCCCATCGCCACTGGGGCGGCGAAGAGATCTTTGTGCTCGACGGCGTGTTTGAGGATGAGTTTGGCACCTACCCAGTGGGCACCTGGCTGCGCAACCCGTGCAGCAGTCGCCACACCCCCTACAGTCGGGAGGGCTGCATTATTTACGTCAAGACCGGGCACCTGCCGACCTCAGCGGTTTCGCTGTCGGGGGTAGCCTAAGGGACTCGCAGGAAAATAACGTACCCGCTCCGCTGACCGGGCTTCGACTTCGCTCAGCCCTCGATCACTGAAGGTTGAGCGAAGTCGAAACCTGGCCACTGGGTACACTATTAACCCGCATATCCCTAAGGGAGATAGGGGACTGGGTGGCGATGGTCAAAATAGGGTTTGAATGCGGTTCAGCAACACGCGCAAAAGCTCCATTTCTGAAGCATCTAAGGTTTCGAGGTGCTGTTTGATGTCGCTGATGTGGGCCGGAAAAACTTGCTCGAAGAGCTGCTGACCAGTTGCCGTGAGTTGCACAATGACACTGCGGCGGTTCTCTGGGGGAGTCTCTCTGGTGACCAAGCCTTTGCGTTCGAGGCGGTCAACAACTCCGGTTAGGGTGCCCTTCGTAATCAATGTTTTCTCACCAATGTCTCCCATGCTCATGCCTTGGGTATTGCCGAGGGTGGCGACAACATCAAACTGAGCCGAGGTCAAATCGTACTGCCGCACGAAGGTCTCGGAATAGCTTGAAAAGGCTTGATAGGCTCTGACCAGCGCCCTGACGGTGGCAAGACTGGGCTCCGAAGCAGCAGCCTGAGAGACGTTGGGGGTAGACATAGCGGGTGCGGCAGGCATTGGTTTTAGTTCGTACTATTCTAGGGGAGACTGGGTGGTTTCGTCGTTTCTGCTTTTATCGATGGCAAGGCCGTCATCGATGGCAAGGCCGCCGCTGAAATGGGCCAAATTTCAAGGGCAGCCTGCGCTGGTTGATCGGGTTAGGCGGCCTAAGCCAGCGACCTTACCCCCTCAAATGGGCGATCGCGCCCATGGGCCATCCCGTAGTCAATCTCTGGCCCGGCGGGCACAATGCCGCTGGGGTTAAGCTCCGACAGCCCCGCATAGTAGAGCTGTTTGACATGCTCGGTGCTGCACCATTCGGCCACCCCCGGCTGCTGGTACAGGTCGCGGCAGTAGGCCCACAGGTTGGGGAAATCCACCAGGCGCTTGAGGTTGGTCTTGAACAATCCGTGGTAGGCCAGATCAAAGCGAAACAGGGTGGTGAACAGACACCAGTCGGCCAGGGTAATCGGGTCGCCCACCAAGTAGCGCTGCTGGCCCAGAACCTCCTCCCAGTGGTTGAGCGCCTCAAACAGCTCGGTGACGGCACCGTTATAGGCGGCTTGGGAGGCGGCAAAACCGCTGCGGTAGACACCATTGTTGATCGGCTGGTAGATCGCGTCCATGGCCGCGTCGATGGCGGGGCGCAGGGCTTCGGGGTAAAAGTCGCGATTCCGGAACGGATCGCTTCGCGAATCGGGGAAGGCGGCAAATTCGTTAAATTCTGAATTCAGCATTTGAATGATTTGCCGCGACTCGTTGTTGACGATGGTTTGGGTTTGCTTATCCCACAGCACCGGCACCGTGACGCGACCGCTGTAGTCAGCTTTGGCGCGGGTGTAGATCTGCCAGAGGTAGTCGGCCCCGTAGAGGCTGTCGGGAATGCTGCCCCAGCGCTCGGAAAATTTCCAGCCCTGGTCGCTGATTACCGGGTCCACGATGGAGAGGCTGATCACGTCTTGCAGCCCTTTGAGCGATCGCAGCAATACCGTGCGGTGCGCCCAGGGACAGCCCAGGGAGACGTACAGGTGGTAGCACCCCGGCTCTGCCTTAAAGCCACTGGAGCCATCCGCCGTGATCCAGTCGTGAAATAGCGTGGGCATCCGCTTAAACTGGCCCGAGTCGTCGCGCTCAGTCCATTCGGTGGTCCATTTGCCGTCGATGAGTTTGCCGAGTGCCATGGGGGGATCTCCTTTGTGGATGGGTGAAGGGTGATGGGTGATGGGTGATGGGTGGATGGGTGGATGGGTTTGGTGAACCCTGAGCGGAGTCGAAGGGTGGATGGGTGAAGGGTAAAGGGTGAAGGGTGATGGGTGGAACCGTAAACCGTCTAATACCCATTCCCCGAAATAAGACTACAGATTCACCTAGCCCTGCTGGGGCGGTAAAGCCAACGACTTCGCTCAGGGGACGCTAGCTGAGCGGAGTCGAAGCTAGGATGTGTAGCGGCAATTGAGAGAATTGGTATAACTGCCGTTCCAAACTCAATCAAATCGGTAGGCGGCCATGCTGAAGGCTCCGTAGGTGAACCCCTGGTTGACCTGGTGCCCTTTGCCCCCTGCGCCTAGGGCGACAAACAGCGGCAGCAGGTGCTCGTCGGTGGGGTGGTTGCGTTGGGCATGGGGGGCGATCTGGCGGTAGTTGACCAGGGCGGTGAGGTCGTTTTGGGTGATGGTTTCCGCCAGCCAGCGGTCAAACTCCACGGCCCAGGTGGGGGGCGCGGCGTGGTAGTCGCCGTTGAAGGCGGCCATGTTGTGGGTGGCGGCCCCGCTGCCGATGATCAGCACGCCTTCGTCCCGCAGGGGGGCTAGGGCTTTGCCCAGGTGCAGGTGGTGGGCGGGGGTCTCCCGCGACTGCACTGAGAGCAGCACCACCGGAATTTGGCCCGCCGGGTCCATCAAGATCAGCGGGGTCCAAGCGCCGTGGTCGTAGCCGCGACGGCTGTTGAACCGAGGGGCAAAGCCTGCCTGGGTGAGCAGATCGGCCACCCGTTCTGCCAAGGTGGGGCTGCCCGGTGCCCGGTAAACCATCTCTGACAGGTGGGGCGGAAAGCCACCAAAGTCGTAGAGGGTCTGGGGCTGGGGGGTAGTGCTCAGGGTGGGCTGGGCGGTGAGCCAGTGGGCCGAGAGCGCCAGGATGGCGGTGGGCTTTTCGGGGAGGGTAGCCAGGAGCTGGCGCAGGAAGTCTTGGGTGGGGCCGGTGCGAATGGGCAGATCTGGTGCGCCGTGGGAGATGAAGAAGGTGGGGAGGGTCATGGTGGGTGGATGGGTGGATGGGTTTGGTGAACCCTGAGCGGAGTCGATGGGTGGATGGGTGGATGGGTGGATGGGTGGA
>RECJ01000177.1 GCA_007694115.1 Leptolyngbya sp. DLM2.Bin27
GGGCAAGAACATTTTGGCGGCAGGGCTTGCCGTCCCGAATGGGCAGGCGCTAAGCGATGTCAGACCCCGTTCCGGGGCGGTTGCTTGTCTGTCTACTCAGCAGGAGTCCGCCTAGTGCGGGCAGACTGGGAATCCCCACGCCCTTTGGGCCGGGGAGGATGTCAATAAACTATTACTCTAAGGCGAAAATAAATTACCTATTCGGTTAGGCAAAACCCCTGACTGGTTATGGGTTGCCCGTTCTGCCTTCTGCCTTCTGCCTTCTGCCTTCTGCTTTGAAGTACTAGCTCTAGGGCGATCACACGCCAAGAACCTCCCTGCACCGGGCAGACAACCGTTGGCCCCTACGGTAGATCGGGCAGAAAAATTCGCCAAGGCAATTTAGCGATCGCCTTCTCCCCTATGCTGAGGAAAGCCGATCCTACCTGGGTCTGTTCTAGCTGGCTGTTCTCACCCGCTCCCATGACTTCTGCCCTGCGCCTCAAAGCAAAACTTCCGACTCCCCTCGTAGCTCTGGCCGACCTGGCCTACAACTACTGGTGGAGCTGGACCGAAGAACGCGTTTCGCTGTTTAGTAACCTCGACCCGGTGCGGTGGCAAACCTGTGGCCATAACCCGGTGGCGCTGCTGGAGGCGGTGCCCGACGAGCGCCTCTGGCAGGTGGCCGAGGACCCCCACTACCTCAACCGCCTGCGTCAGCTAGCCAGGGAGTTTGAGACCTACCGCCGTGGGGCTGCCCCCGGCCCCAGCCAGATTGCTCCTAACCTCAGCCCCGATCGGCCCGTGGCCTACTTTTGTATAGAGTTTGGCCTCCACGAGTCGCTGCCGGTCTATGCGGGCGGGCTGGGGGTGCTGGCGGGCGACAGCCTCAAGTCGGCCTCTGACCTGGGGGTGCCCATGGTGGGGGTAGGGCTGCTCTACCGCCAGGGCTACTTTCACCAGCACCTCAACCGCAGCGGTTGGCAAGAAGAGCACTATACCCACTGCGAGGTCAACCACCTGCCCATGGAGCTGGTGCGCGACGAGTTTGGTCAGCCGGTCACCATCAAAGTCGATATTCGACAGCGGCCAGTGCGGGTGCAGGTGTGGCGGGTGCTGGTGGGGCGATCGCAGCTCTACCTGCTCGACACCGACCGCAGCGACAATGACTCGCTCGATCGTCGCATTGCCAGCCACCTCTACGGCGGCAACCCCGAAACCCGCCTGGCCCAGGCCCTGATCCTGGGCGTGGGCGGCGTGCGCATGCTCCACGCCCTCGATATTGAGCCCGCGATCTATCACCTCAACGCCAGCCACGGAGCCTTTGCCCTGCTTGAGGTGGCCCACCGAGAGATGCGCTACAGCGGTGTCGGCTTTGAGGAGATGGCCCACCAGGTGCGCCAGCAGAGCGTGTTTACCACCCATTCTCCGGTGTCGGCGGCCAGCAACGTGTTTTCGGCTGACCTGATCGAGTCATTTTTGGGCGGCTACTGGCCCCAGCTGGGCCTCTCGCGGGAAGACTTTCTGGCCCTGGGCAACCGCCACCCCGACGACCCGTGGGCTTTGTTTTCGATGACGGTGCTGGCCCTGCGCCTCAGCGGCAAGGCCAACGGCGTCAGCCATCGCCACGGCGAACTGTGCCGTGAAATGTGGCAGGGGCTCTACTCCGACAGCTCCCCGGTACCGATTGGCTCGATTACCAATGGCGTCCACGCCCGCACCTGGACAGCCCCCCTAATGATGGATCTCTACCGTCAGCACCTGGGCCCAGACTGGGCCGCTAAGATCGCTGACCCCAGCCTCTGGGCGGGGGTAGACCACATTCCTGACGATCAGCTGTGGCAGCGCCATAGCCTACTCAAGGAGCGGCTGATTGCCTACACGCGCGATCGCGTGCGGGCCGCCCGCCACCAGCGGGGCGAGGCCGCCGATGAAATTGCCGCCGTCGACCATCTGCTCGACCCAGCGGTGCTCACCATCGGCTTTGGCCGTCGCTTTAGCCCCTACAAGCGGGGCGAGCTGCTGTTTAGCGACCTGCACCGGGCGATTCGCATCTTGGCCCACGCCCGCCGCCCCATGCAAATTATCTTTGCGGGCAAGGCCAACCCCGCCGATGACGAGGGCAAACGCATCATTCAGCGGCTGATGGAGTGGTGTCGTCACCCGGCCCTGCGCGATCGCGTCGCCTTTATCGAAGACTACGACATGGCGGTGGCCAAACTGCTGGTGTCTGGGGTTGACCTGTGGCTCACCCATCCCCGTCGCCCCGAAGCCTGCGGCACCAGTGGCCAGAAGGTCTGCCTCAACGGTGGCCTCAACTGCGGCACCCTCGACGGCTGGTGGGCCGAGGCCTACCAGCCCGGCGGCGCAGGCCAGGTGGCCAATGGCTGGGTGATCGGCAGACCCAACCCCGACTCTGACCCCGATAGCCAAAACCACCAAGATGCCGAATCCCTCTACGACCTGCTCGAAAACCACATCGCGCCGGTCTACTACCAACGCGACAGCCAAGGCCCGGCTGGGAGCTACCGCACCGGGCTGCCCCACCAGTGGATTGCGATGATGAAGGCCTCGATCCGCTCCTGTGCCCCCCGCTACAGCAGCGATCGCATGGTGGCCGAATATCTCACCCAGATGTATGCCCCAGATCTGCACCCGCAGCCCTGAGCCACCACCCGTAATCCTATGTCTCTCTGACCTATGACCCTCTGGCAGGCCGATCTGCACCGTCCGCCCCTGGCCAATGCCAGCGGCGACCCCCTGTGGGAAATTTTGCTGTGTAGCGACGATTTTAGCTTTAGCTATGGGGCCACCGCCCCCCAGGCCACCATTGACCAAGCCTGGGTGAGCGAGCAAGTGGCGATCGCTATCCAGAAAGCGGGCACCACCCCTGAGGCCATCCAGGTGTTTCGCCCCCAGGCGCTGTCACTGCTGACCATCGGCTGCGAGCCCCTGGGGATTGCGGTCATCCCCACCCGCCACACTCCCACCCTGCACCAGTGGCTCCAGCAGCGGGCCAAGTGGTACCCGACCCAGCCCCAGGCCATCCCGATTCCCTACAACCCGCTGCACATCGAGTCGCCGCCGCCCCTGCCCCTGGCCGACAACCTCTGGGGTGAGCGCTGGGGCTTTACGGCGCTATCGGCCTACGATTTTGAGCAAACCCTGCCCTACGAACCCATCCCCCTGCGCCACCTGCCGCCGGAGCTGATGCCCTCTCGCTTGGGCTTGGCTAGCACTCTTCCCATCCCCGGTATCGTAGTGGATGCGGGGCGGCAGGCCCTGGCCCTAGCCCAGTGGATTCAGGCCAACCACCCGGCCTGGCTGAGCTACCTGCGGGGAGAACCCGACGGGCTGATCTTGGAGGCGGGGTTGTGCGATCGCTGGGTGTTTACCACCTTCAGCGACCCCGATGTCGCCGCCGCTGGTCAGCGCTTCGAGCAGCGCAAACGAGACAGCAGCGGCCTCCACTTTCTGCTGGTGCGCCCCGATGACTCCGGCATCACCACCACCGGCCTCTGGCTCCTACAACAGCCAGGTATGATAATGCAGTCCAGCTCTAGACAGTAACCACCATGGCGGCACAGGCACAGATTGGCATCATCGGCGGCAGTGGCCTCTACCAAATGGAAGCCCTCACCGACATCGAAGAAATACGCATTGACACCCCCTTTGGCAGCCCCTCCGACGCCATCATTCTGGGCACCCTAGACGGCACCCGCGTGGCTTTCTTGGCCCGCCACGGGCGCAGCCACACCCTGATGCCCACCGAGCTGCCCTTTCGCGCCAACATCTACGCCATGAAATCCCTTGGGGTGGAGTATTTGATCTCCGCCTCCGCTGTGGGTTCGCTTCAAGCCGCCGCCAAACCGCTGGATATGGTGGTGCCTGACCAGTTCATCGATCGCACCCGCAACCGGGTCAACACCTTCTTTGGCGAGGGGCTGGTGGGCCACATCACCTTTGGCGACCCGGTGTGCAACGCCCTGGCCGGGGTGCTGGCCGACGCCGTCGAAAGCCTGGATCTGCCCGACGTTGATCTGCACCGGGGCGGCACCTACGTCTGCATGGAAGGCCCCGCCTTTTCGACCAAAGCCGAATCACAGCTGTACCGCAGCTGGGGGGCGACCATCATCGGTATGACCAACCTGCCCGAGGCCAAGCTGGCCCGTGAGGCCGAGATCGCCTACGCCACCCTGGCCCTGGTCACCGACTATGACTGCTGGCACCCCGACCACGACAGCGTCACCGTCGAGATGGTGATCGGCAATCTGCAAAAAAACGCCGTCAACGCCCAGCGGGTGATTCGCGAAGTGGTCAACCGCATCGCCGCCAATCCGCCCGAGTCTGAGGCCCACTCGGCCCTGAAGTATGCCATCATCACCCCGTTCGACCAGGCTCCTGAAGCTACCCTAGAGAAGCTCAACCTGCTGATCAAGAAGTATTTGCCCTAGACACCCTGGCCCTAGCAACCCGGTTTTTTAAAAAAACCGGGTTTCTTTCTGCCTCTGCTTGCCTGCCCTTAGCCCACTTCGGCCACAATGCGAAAGCCAATCTGGTTGCTGCGAGTATCGGCTTTAAACCCGGCTCGGTAGGCCGATCGGCAGTCTTGGGGCGGACTTTGCCATGAGCCGCCGCGCACCACTCGCCAGTCGTCTTGAGGCGGCTCCCCATGGCCCGGCAAACACCACTCCAGCACATTGCCGTGCATATCGTAGAGGCCAAAGTCGTTGGCTTTGCCGAAGATACCCACGGGCAGGGTCATGCCGCGAAATTTGCCCACGGGTTCTTGGCGGTAGGGCTGGGTGCCGTTGTAGTTGGCCAGGTCGGTGGTGAGGGTCTGCCCGGTGTGAAAGGGGGTGGTAGTTTTGGCGCGACAGGCGTACTCCCACTCGGCCTCGGTGGGCAGGCGCAGGTGCCGTAGATTGGTAGACAAGGGCTGGGTGCTGAGCCAGTTGTTGAGGCGATCGCAGAATTCCATCGCCTCTGGCCAGGTCACCTGCTCCACCGGTAAATCCTCTCCGGTAAAGTGAGCTGGGTCAGTCTCTAGCTCTCTATTTACCGCTGGCATTAGGGCCACCGCTCGCCACTGTCTCTGGGT
>RECJ01000120.1 GCA_007694115.1 Leptolyngbya sp. DLM2.Bin27
TTGAGCATAACCCTCAGCCTTTTTTTTAGCCCTCTACTCCTTGTCGAACTCACGTTTGGTCAGGTTAGCCCCCTCTAGATCGGCATGTCTCAAGTCGGCGTGGCTGAGACAGCCCGCCCGCAGATCGGCATTGATCAAACTTGCCCGGTGGCAGTGGGCCTTGCGTAGATCAGCCTCTCTCAGCACGGCATCGGCCAGCGAAGCGCTACGCAGATCGGCCTGGGCTAGGTTGAGTTGATAGCCATCAATGTGGTTTAAGGTGGCCCGGCTGAGGTTGGCTCGGCTCAGGTTGGCCCGGCGCAAGTCGGCGTCGCTCAGGTGGGCCGACGATAGGTCTAGCCCCTGTAGGTCTAACCCGTGCAGGTCGCGGGCACCGGCTTCGTAGTAGCGGTTGATCAGTTCTCTCAGGGTGGCAGGGGTGATCACGGCACTGGCCCTCATAGCGATGGGGGTGTGACAATTAAGCCACACCCCCATTATCAGACTGCGATCGCAACAGCTGAGCCAAGCATTACGAGAATGCTACATTCTCAATGCCTCTGACCTGATGGCCTAGATCTGCCCGACGCCTTTGCCGCGATCATCGGAACCACTGGTGACCTTGCCCCTTTCGTCGGTTTGGTTAGCTCGGCGCAGTTCGGCTTGGCGCTCGACCTTCTCAGCCTCTGCCTGTTCGCGCAGATCACCGGGCTCGTTAATATACATTTCTGGCTCAATGGGGTAGTTGTTGGCCAAACCCTCTCGGTCAACGGTAGCACCGCCAGTGGTGTCAATGGACTCCCCCGCATCTTCGTCGTTTACCTGTTTGTAGAGGCCGCCTTCGCGTTCTTTGCGCGCCGCCGTTTCCGCCGGAATAATGTTGGGATCGTAGTTGTCAGATTCAGTTCTAGGGTTAGACATCGGAGTCTCCATTGAGGATAAACTAGTTGGCCAAGCAAGCCGGGGAGCCAACCTCATGGCTACTCTTAAATGATCGCTCAGCCCTTAGCCAAGCTTAGGGTAGTCGCCGCCCCAGCATCTCTACCCGAAGCATGAACCCACCCCTCTCACCTGGGAAAGAGATTGCCTCAAGAGCTTGCCTGTGGCCTATTTTCTAGCCAGCAGAGCTAAATTTATGGGCGGCGTGCGCCCCCGCTGCGGCACCATTGTTATGCCCCTTTTCCCACCCAAGCCGCATACCTAACGCCGTAAATCGTCTATCCTCCAGCTCAGTTGCCGCCTTGGTGCCGCAGCGTGCCAAACAGCATCAATCAAGCGACATGGTTAAATCCTGATAAAAATCCTGAATTTAGTCCAGAGTTTTTCAGAAGTTTTTCCCCTCGTGCAACCAGGTCATCTATTCCATGCTGTTCACTATGTTCCCTGTTGTTAAGCGAAGCGATGTTTCAGCCTGGCTGAAGTCTCCCTGATTGCCCGTTTACCTACAGGTGTGTACTTATGACTGTATCTACCCTCACCCCATCCGGCGTGCAGTGCCCCAAGTGCGGCGCTCACAGCATTGTGGAATATAAGCCCACGGTGTATCACTGCCTCAAATGCGACTTTGAAAAAGATCTGAGTATGCCCCCCAAGCCCGAAGATACCGGTTTGGCTCAGGCGATTATGGGTCTAGCTGGCTTTGGCCTCGGGCTGCTGATTCTGCTGTAGGCCGATCAATCGCTTGATAGTGCATTTGCACCACAGTATCATAGGGGGGCTGACCCGCAGGCTCCCCTATGGCCATTGTTTCTTCCCACGCCTCCGACGACTCGGCCAAGCCCAAGCGGGCCAAGCCCAAACCGACGAGCCAGTCGGCTCCGGCGGCGGCGGTTGACGAGGCTGCCCTGCAGCCGTTGCTCTCGCTAGTCAAAGGTGGCGAAGTCCAGCCCGAAGATATCCAGCCCGCAGCACCCCAGGCTGAGCTATCGGCGACCCCGGGGGTTTTGGCCGCAGAAGACAGCCTGCGCCCCCAGCGCCTCCACGACTACATTGGTCAGGCGGCGCTCAAAGAAGTACTCAATATCGCCATCAAAGCCGCCCAGTCGCGCCAAGAACCCCTCGACCACCTGCTGCTCTACGGGCCGCCGGGGCTGGGCAAAACCACCATGGCCCTGATCTTGGCCCAGGAGATGGGAGTGACCTGCAAAATCACCACCGCCCCGGCCCTAGAGCGGCCCCGAGACATCGCCGGGCTGCTAGTCAACCTCAAACCCGGCGACGTGCTGTTTATCGACGAAATTCACCGACTGCCCCGCGTCACCGAAGAAATTCTCTACCCCGCCATGGAGGATGCTCGACTGGATATCACCATTGGTAAAGGGCAGTCGGCCCGCACTCGCAGCATTCCCCTGTGCCCGTTTACCCTGGTGGGGGCCACCACGCGGGTTGGAGCCTTGACCTCGCCCCTGCGCGATCGCTTTGGCCTGATCCAGCGGCTGCGTTTCTACGAAATTGAAGAACTGACGCCCATTGTGCTGCGCACCGCCGAGGTGCTCAAAACCCCGATCGAGCCCGCCGGGGCCGCAGAGATCGCCCGCCGCGCCCGGGGCACGCCGCGCATTGCCAACCGCCTGCTGCGCCGGGTGCGCGACTATGTGGAAGTCAAAGCGGCAGGGCCAATTACCGCCGCGCTGGCCGCCGAAGCCCTAGAGCTGTTTAACGTTGACCCCTGCGGCCTCGACTGGACTGACCGCCGCCTGCTGTCGGTCATGGTAGAAAACTTTGGCGGTGGCCCGGTGGGGCTTGACACCATGGCCGCCTCTACCGGCGAAGATCCCCAGACCATTGAAGAAGTCTACGAACCCTACCTGTTGCAGATTGGCTATCTCCAGCGCACTCCCCGAGGCCGAGTTGTCACCCCCGCCGCCCGTCGCCACCTGGGCTACGCAGCCGCCCCCGACGACAACAGCCAAATGACGCTGTTGTAATCCCATCCACTCACCAACCCACCGACCCGCCTACTCATTTACCCTCAGGCAGACTGACTATTCAACGACATCACCGCCGCCATATCCCCCGGCAGATCAATAATCGCCTGCATGAGGTTGGTCTGATTGAGGTTGGCCCCCGAGAGGTCGGTGCCCAGCAGGTTGGTGCCCAACAGATTAGCGCCGCTGAGGTCGGCGTTGGCCAGGCAAGCCCCCCACAGGTCGGCATTCATCAGGTTAGCGCCCGCCAAATTAGCCCCGCTGAGGTCTACGCCAGTCAGGCGCGCACCGCTCAGATCGGCCCCCCACAGCGATGCCCCCGGAGCGATGTGGTGGAGCATTTTGGGGACTTCATACCCGCGCGGAAAATGGGTGCTGTCAGAGTAAAGCGCCCCCTCTAGGTTAGTTTTGTCCAGGTCGCAGCCGCGCAGGTTAGAGCCGATCAAGTTGGTCTGGCGCAGGTCAGCCCCACCCAGGTCGGCCCCACGCAGGTCGGCCAGCATCAGAGTGGCTCGGCGCAGGTCGGCGTAGCGCAGGTCGCTATCGCCCAGCAGCGCGCTGAGCAAATTGGCATTTCTCAACACGGCCCCAAACATCTGGCTATTGACCAGCAAAGCACCGCCGAGGTCGGCATCGCTGAGGTCAACACCGCCGAGGTCGCGATCGCGCAGGTCTTTAGTCGCGAGGTTAGCGCCGGGTTCTAGGCTCCACATGCGCGCCTGGTCGGGCCTAAACCCCTCGGGGAAGCGGGTCTGATGATTGTACAGCGCCCCTTCTAGACGGGCGTCGCTGAGATCGGCCTCGGCCAGCATCGCATTGCGTAGGTCGGCCCAGCGCAGGTCAGCTCCAGCCAGATTGGCGTTTTTAAACTGTGCCTCCTTGAGATTGGCCCGTCGCAGGTTGGCCCGCCCCAGATTGGCATCGCTAAAGTCGGCTCCCCAAAAGTCGGCCCTAGCCAAGCTCCAGTGGTTGAGATCGGCCCCGGCCAGGTTGATGCCGATAAAGTCGCGCTCTCCCGCCACAAAAGCTGTCCAAAGATTTTCTAGCGTTTTAACATTCATGCCTGTGTACTGCTCAGATTTGCCTGTGACCATAGTTGACCCCTAGCCCGTTTTTGCCTACTGGGCTAACACCCCTAACCGCTGTTGCACTCTAGCCAGGGGGTCGCCTGGTCAACGGCGCTGGTCTGCTGCACCCACACCACATAGTCGGCGTCACCCGAGGTTTCATCTGGGGTGGTAGCCAGAGTTGCAATCGATCGTTGCCCCCGCTGGTGCAGATGCTGCACCAGCGATCGCGCCTGGTCTAAACTGGGTCGATGGCGGTAGTAGCGGTAGTACTCGCCCTCTACAGCTAGGGCCAGACAGCGTTGCTGGTCAGCGGCTTGCAGTTGGTACAGCGCTTTGTGATCGATGGCCATGGTAGAGGCAGACAACGCCTCGGCTTGTGCTAAAGCCGGTGTTTCAACCTGAGGCGGCGGCAGCAGGCTGGCCCAGTCGAGGGCATTGGTGGCGGCGGCCGCCCTGCCGATCTCGCCACCCAGCCGGGGGAGGTCTAGAGTGAGGGTATCTAGAGGGCTCTCTTCGGGCAATGCCAGCGCCTCGGCGAGTAAATCCTGGTGACGCTGTAGTCTGCCCTGGCGCGATCGCATCACCTTAGACATACCAGTGCCAATGGCCACGCTAGATAAAATCGCGAAACCAACATAGCGAATCGAAAATTCTTTGTGATCGTTAGTAATCAGAGCTGATTCAGCCCAGCGGCCGATCGGCTGGGGCAGCCGATCGGAAAACCGCAGCGCATGATCAGAGGCCAGAGGCCAGGTCAGCGCCGCAAAACCGGCGCTGGCTGCCAGCAAGGACGGCAGCACAATACGTCGAAACGGAGAATCATCCATAACCGGGAACACACTAAGAGAAACAGGGTGACCCCTGGGGGATCTCCCTCAGAATAAGCAATAAACCTGCAAGGATCTGCGAATTCAACGACAACTCTCTGTGATACTTTGATGAATCAATTCAGGAGTCTCTGTATATATACGGTCATCACAAACCACCCTCAAGGCAGGTACAGCAGAGGGCAGTAATTTACAGAAACATTATCAATTTCCACTACAACTTAATCGCCAGAGTCCCGATTAATAACAGCAATCATGAGAATTGAAGGTAGATAGTCTCTGACCTAACCCTAGGGCCAACCAATGCGGTGGAATATTTTTGTCAGTTTGCTAGTGCTGTTAACCGCCATCACCCCCCCCGCCCTCCGAGTGTCCCGCGCTCAGCTCGCCCGCTACCAGCCAGCCAGAGCGACCGCCACCGAGACAGCGACGGCAGTGCGATCGCCCGTACCATCCTCTGAGCGCCGTTGTCGGCAGTGTGATCTGGCCGGGGCCGATCTCAGCGGCCAAGACCACAGCCGCCAAAACTTCCGCGAGGCCAATCTGACCGCCGCCAACCTGACCGGCACCCAGCTGATCAACGCCGTATTCTATGGGGCCAATCTCACCCAGGCCACCCTACACCAGGCCAACCTGCAAGGGGCCGATCTCTCCGCCGCCGTCCTCATCCAGGCCGACTTCAGCCAGGCCCAAATGCTCCACACCAGTTTGATGCACGCCGATCTCACCAACGCCTCCCTCACCCAGGTCGAGCTGCGCGATGCCGCTCTATGCTCAGCCCAGCTCCAGGGGGCCGACCTCTCAGAGGCCAGCCTCTACGGCGCGATTTTGCGCCGGGCCGACCTGTCCAATGCCGACCTGCGGGGGGCCGACCTGCGCTACGCCGACCTCTACCAAGCCAACCTCACCAACGTCAATCTCACCGGGGCGCGCCTAGAGTTTGCCACCATGCCCGACGGCAGCACCTACAACCAAGGCTATATTCAGCCCGTCAATCCCTCCCAGGGCTGCGATCTCCCCAGCGATGCCGCAGTGGCTGAGCAGCCTACATCCTAAACCTCGGACTGGTGCGCCCTAGGGTCTGAGGTTACTGGAAGTTGACAATGCGAGCAAAGCTGTCTGCCTCTAGGCTGGCACCGCCCACCAGGGCACCATCGATCTCAGACTGAGCCATCAGCTCATCGACATTGCTCGGTTTGACCGAGCCGCCGTACTGAATAGTCATGTCGGGATTTTTGAGCAGCTTGCGGATGCCCCCAATTACCTGGTTGGCGTCGACTGCTTCGCAGGTGTCGCCAGTGCCGATCGCCCAAATCGGCTCGTAGGCGATAATCAAGTTGTTTTGATCGACTTCGACTAGACCTTTTTCAACCTGGGTGGCAATTACCGCCTCTGTCTCTCCCGCATCGCGCTGGGTCTTAGTCTCACCCACGCAGAGGATCGGCGTCAGGCCGCACTTCTGCGCCGCTTTCAGGCGCAGATTCACCGTTTCGTCGGTGTCAGCAAAATATTGGCGGCGCTCGCTGTGGCCGACAATCACGTAGCGCACCCCCAGCTCGCGCAGCATGTCCCCCGAGATCTCGCCGGTAAAGGCACCCTCGGGCATCCAGTGAATATTCTGGGCACCCACCTTAATTCTGGCTCCGTGCAGGCTCTTAGACAGCGCCCCTAGGGCAGTAAACGGCGCGCATAGAACTATTTCGCGCCCGTCGGGGGTCTCAGTCAGTTGCCCCAGGAAATGACGCAAAAAATCCAGGGTTTCGCCCTGGGTTTTGTACATTTTCCAGTTGCCAGCAATCACAATTTTTCGCACGGTAGTTCAAGGTCGAGGGCTGTACAGATCAACTTGCATCCCTGCATCCTACTAAGTAAAGGCACCCCGGATCAAATTCAATTCTCCGCAGCAATAGGCAACCTGAAGCCGCTAGGGTCTCAGCGGCGCGGCGTTGCGGATAGGCGACCCTAGCGGCAACCAGGGTCTGAAGTCTTGGCAGCCTCCCCTGCGGGTGGTGTGCTGCGATCGCCCAAGCCGGTCAAAGGCACCGATTTACAATCGGGGCAAATCAACCGTGGATAGGAGCCAGCGGCTTTGCCGCCCGCTAGCTCACCAACCCCAGGTAAATTGCCCAGGGCAGCAGCAAAAAGCCAATGGCAATGCCCGATCCCAGCACTGCACTCGCCCCATAGGCCATAGGCCGAAGGCCCCGATGCAGCAGCCCGATCGATTGCAGTGCGCTCCACAGCCCGTGGCGCAGGTGAGAGGCCAGCAGCAGCAAAATGACGCTGTAGCCCACCACGTAGGGCAGCTGGTGAAAATCTTCAATCACCAGGCGGGCCAGATCGCGCACGGGTTCACCCCCTAGCTGGGTGGTGTAGTAGGGGCCAAATTTGAAGGCGCGCAGGTGAAAGACCAAAAACGCCGCCATCACCGAGCCGGTGACGATCATCGTGCGCGAGCTGATGGTTTGATAGCTGGGGCCACCCGCCGACTGGTAGGTGCTGTAGCCTGCGGGCCTAGCCTGGCGCTTGCGCCAGAAGATCTCAATTCCCACCGCCGCGTGGAGCAGCACCACCGCCAGCAGTGCTAGCTCAAAGGCGTAGAAGGGAACGCCCAGGTTCTCGACCAGGCGGGCGTAGGCATTGTAGGCATCGCGGCTGACTAAGAGCAGCAGGTTGCCCACCATGTGGGCCAGCACAAAGGCCGCCAGGGCCAGCCCGGTGGCTCCGGTGATGAGCTTTTTGCCGAGGGACGATCGATAGAACCGCAGCAGCGGCGAAGCGGGGGGGGATGGCTCAGACTCGGCACTGGGGGCTTTGAGGATGTTGGTCATAGTCAGTCTCGCACGCTCTCGATTTGTTCGATTACCCGGCGAATTTCAAAGGCGTCGGTGGCGTTGGGGTGTTGGTAGAGGTAGCGTTCTAGATCTAGCAGAGCCTGGTCGAGCAGCCCCTGCTGGTAGTAGATCAAGCCGCGATCGCGCCACTCCCCCACCGCCTCTGGGTAGATCAGCAAAATCCGGTTGATGGCCTCTAGCACCTTGGGCACATCCCTATTTTGCAGGTAAATCAGCTTCAGGTTAGTGAGCATTCTCACCAGAAAAGTCGTCGGGGAAATCGGGGCCAGGTGGTGGGGTTCTAGCTGGGCCAGATCCCCAAACATCTGCTTCATCCGGTTTCTACAGTCCTGCTCAAACAAAATTTCCCCCTGATGAAAAGGATCCACCAATAGATCCATCTCCGCCACCGTGGGGCGAATCAGAAAATGCCCCGGCATACTCACCCCCACCATGGGGAAGCCCACCCGCTGGGCCAACTCTAAGTACACCAGCGACAGAGTGATCGGGATGCCCACTCGCCGTTCTAGCACCTCGTTGAGGAAGCTGTTGCGCGGGTCGTAGTAGGCTATGCTGTTGCCGCGAAAGTTTAGCTCGGTAAACAGATACCCATTGATCGCCTGAATAATTTTCAGCGGGTAGCGATCCGTCGGCAGCTGCCGACGCAGGGCATCGGCCATGCGATCGAGCAGCGCCATATAGTCGTCTACCACCAGCTGAGGATAGTCTTCTTGGGCGATGTACAACGCGGCCCTGGCCAGGCTGACCTGATCTGAGGGCCGATTGAGTTCTTCGTAGAGGCGTTCCCGAGGCAACGCAGAATTGGTCATTTTAAATGTCGTAGTCCTTGCCGCTGCCGTAGAAAAGCCTGTCTTGCCAACGATGGCTATAGTATCGCGGCCCTGGGGGTAGTGACTCAATTGCAGGGCTCAGCGCGCGGGCCAAAGGTTCCAGCAGGCTATAGCCAGCCAGGCCACCGTAGTGCCCCAGCCAGCTGGCCAGCGCCCCGACCCCCACCTGGGGAATAATTTTGGTCACCAAACCTGGATATTTGATTGAGGTTACCGCCAGGGTCTTGGCCAGGGCCGGAAACTGCACCACATCCTGCAAAAAGGGTTTTAGGGTAGGCTCTCCCAACCGGGCCATAGCGGCAAAAATCGCCGTCAGCATGGTATTGATCTGCTGCTCATTGAGGGTTTGATCCATACCCACGCTCATGGATTTTTGAAAGAGCCAGGTGGCCGACAGGTTGGGCTGGTAGGGTTGCAGGGCACCCAGCGCCTGGGCCCCCAGACAATCACTGGCCAGGGCCTCGTCAATGCCCGTCACCAGCCGTTCTAGATGGCGAATCATCGCGCCAAAGCCGCCAAAGCTCAGGGGCGACTGGCTGCCGCTGCTGTCGCCCACCGCCAGGCTGCGCCCCCAGGGGTAGCGCAGCGGGCTGTTTTTATAGCAGGGGAAAAAGCCAAACAGCGCCCGCTGCACCTGCAAATCTTCCAGGTTCACCCCCTGATACTCGGGCAGCAGCGTCCAGTATTCTTCAAAAAATTCGCTCAGGCTCAGCCGCCGGGGGTCGGCATCCATGTAGGTGAACATGTAGGTGGTGCGGCCATCCCGCGCCGGAAACGCCTCCCAAAAGTATTGGCACTGGTGCCGTAGGGGCGTAAACGAGGCGATCAAATCGCCGGTGTCGTTTTGTGGGAAACCCTGGGCGCAGGTGCCCACCACTAGGCACACGGCATCGGGTTTGGCAGCCCCCCGCGCCTGGTTGACCAGGGGCGAAAAATGGCCCATGGCGTCGATCAGCAGGCGAGTCGTGAAGGGTGCTCCAGCTTTGACCAGCACCCCATTGGGGTGTACCCAGGCTGAGTCAAAGGCAGTGTGCTCAAACAGCTGGCCGCCCGCCGCCAAAAACTTGGCCTTGAGCTGCTCTAGCAGCCCCTTGGGGTCTACCCCCACATTCAGCACATCCTTCACCCAGAGGGGGTCGCCCTCGCCAAACTGAATCCGGGCGGGGTTGTATTCTGAGGCAATCACCGACTCTAGCTCGGCTGCGGTCAACAGCCCCAGATCGACGAGGGCCATCAGCTCCCGCCGCGAGATGTTCCACTCCTGATCGCGCCCCTGGAGTGTGCCGCGCTCAAGCAGCGCCACCCGCCAGCCCCGCTGGGCCAGCCCCGCCCCCACCAGCACCCCCAGGGTGCCGCCGCAGATCACCGCATCCCAGTCCACCGCTGGCAGCGGCGTACTGGCTGGCTGGATCACCTGGGCGGTGGGCAGGTTGCCGGTGCGGTAGCGCAGCCACAGGTCGTCGGCCCGCTTTAGCCCCGCCAGGGGGTGGCCGGGCAGGCCAGAAAGCATGTCTTCAGTCAGCGGCATAGCAAAAGGTCGGGCGTATACCTTTAGGGTAGGTCACTATCTGGGTGAGGGGTGCGATCGCACCCCAGGGCCCGCTCAAATCGACAGGCCCAGCCGCAGGCCCAAAAAGGCGTGCACAAACATCACCGCCAGGGCAACGCTGCCCAGGTAGGCGTGGGCGGTGCGCAGGGCGGGCTGGCCGCCGCCAAACTTGGTGAACGAGATTGCGCCATTGATCGCCAGCAGGCCAATCACTAGACTGCCCGTCCAAAAGTGGGAGCTTTGAAAGATATCTTGCTCTTGCATCACCAGCGACAGCACCCCGCCCGTGTAGCCCAGGGTAATGAAGGTAAACATCCACAGGGCAAGGCGCTTGTGGGTGTGGCGGTTTTCGGCTTTGGTCTGGGGGTCGTCGTCGCCGATGCGGCCCTTCCAGCCCATGTAGGCGGTAAAGCTGCCCATGACAAAAATTACAATTCCCATCATTGCCGGGTGGCCCCAGTGGACGATCGGCTCAGGGGTGCCAAATCCAGCAAAAAAGTCGGCAATGGGCTGCAAATAGCCGCGAATCGTAGAAACCATGGTTATCTCCCAACAGAGCAGTGAACAGCGTCACTCCTAAGGTGCCACATTTTTTCTACCGAAAGATGGTGGCCCAGGGGTTATTGCCCAGGGGTTATTGAAAAGAATGGGCATGGGGGCTAGGGCGGGAAGGCGGAGGGGACTGTAACACTTTTTAGCCAAAAGCTGACACCACCCCGGCTGAAGTGGTTAAATCGGCTGGCTGGCACAGCTATTTTCAGCTTGGGGGTAGTTGCGATCGCCTCAGCTGTTACAGGCTAAGCTTCAGATTCTCCACGCCGGGTATTACCTGTGACCATGCTGCAACGTCAGTTTCCCTTTGCCCTTCGCCAGCGCCCGGTGCTCAATGCCTGGGGACGATGGTGGAGCCTGGCGTTGGCCCTGGTCGTCGCGAGCTGGATCGGGCTGGCGATCCTCGCAGCGCCGACCCAGGCGACTGCGCCCACCCTGGTGGCCGAGTCGATTGAAGAGCTACAAAACAAGCAAAAAACCCTCGAAGAGCAGCGCAACCAGCTCCAGCAGCAGCAGAGCGAGCTGCAAAATCGCCAGGCCAACTCTGAGTCCACCCTGCAAAGCCTAGAGCAGCATATTGTCTACACCGACAACCAAATTGCCGAGACCGAGTTTCGCCTCAACCAGGCAGAGCAAGAACTCATCAACTTTGAGGCTCAGCTAGCCCAGGCCGAGGCCGACTACGAACAGGTGAGAATGGGCACCGTCGCCCGACTGCAATTTTTGCAGCGGCAGCAGGGCAGCGAGGGCTGGGCGGTGCTGCTGCAAAGCCAAAACTTCAACGAGTTTCTCGATCGCCAGTATCAGCTCAAGCGGGTCTACGCCGCCGACCGCGCGGTGCTAGCCGACCTCAAAGCCCAGGCCGAAGCGATTCAGCAGCAGAAAGCAGCGGTCGAAGAAAAGCGCAACCAGGTGGCCCTACTGCGCCAGCAGCTGCTGTCACAAAAGCAGCAGTATGAGGCCGAGGCCAGCGAAGAAAAACAGCTGATTGCTCGCCTGAAAGACCGTCGTAGTGCCCTAGAAGCCGCCGAAGCCCAGCTGGCTCGCGACTCAGAATCGATCGCTGGCATGATTCGCCAAAAGATTGCCGCCAGCACCGGGGCGGTTCGCGGCACCGGGCGGTTTGTGTTTCCCGCCAATGGCCGCATCTCTAGCGGCTTTGGCAACCGCAGGCACCCGATTCTCGGCTACAACCGCTTCCACGCAGGCATCGACTTTGCCGCTAGCCAGGGCACCCCGATCTATGCCGCCGACTCGGGGCAGGTCATTTTTTCGGGCTGGTACGGTGGCTACGGCCAAACGGTGATCATCGACCATGGCGGCGGCATCAGCACCCTCTACGCCCACGCCAGCCGGTTGCTGGTCAGCGAAGGGCAGGCGGTGCAGCAGGGGCAAACGATCGCCGCCGTGGGCTCCACCGGGCTCTCTACTGGCCCTCACCTACACTTTGAGGTGCGGCAGAACGGCAACCCGGTCAACCCGGCGGGGTATTTGTAAGGGTTTTAGGTTTCAAGGTTGCACCTTGAAACCTAAAACTTAAAGCTCTTACCCCAGGCTCTTCTTCACATGCTGCATGATTTTAGCCTTGCGGGTGTCTTCGCTTTTGGCGGGGGTGATGCCGTCAAAGTTGATCTTGCTGGTCAGGGCGATGTGCTGCTTGATTTGGTCTTTGTCGGCCATGGAGATACCTCTGGTAGGGGAACGGGAGAGCAAGCTTAACGTTGGCCAAGCTAGCCGCAGGGCAAACCCAGGCTGAGCTACGACTTGACCAGCTGCATTGTGCCAGGCGCTAACGGCCTCAAGGTACAGGGTTTAAGGTATCAGCTCAAGGGCTGCCGTACACCGTACACCTTGACCCCCACCCCCCACCCGCCTCTGGCCGGGCGACGACTAGCTTTAAAGTCGGCAGCTCAGGGGTAGCAACCCGGTCACAACTCAGCGACAACGGCAGATATTCTCCCTATAGATAATTTAGTGCATGTGCCGCAGGTTACTGCAGGCTCATAGAATCAATGGATCTATAGCAGTGACAGGACAACCTTGACTTGTGCCGTCCCTGGCACCTAACCCCCGGAGGAAACCTTGTTTAACCTACGCACTGTCCTATTTGCCTTTGTCATCCTGGCGCTGCTGCTGCTGGGGGGCCGATACCTCAAGCAGCGCTTTCCCTGGTTTCAGCGGCTTTATCTACCCGCTTCCATTGTGGCCGGGGCGCTAGCCCTGCTGCTGGGACCCGAGGTGCTGGGGGGCCTTGCCACCGCCATCGCCGGGCCAGACACCCTGCTGGCGGGCGGTCTGTTTACCGAAGATATTCGTCTGGTGTGGTCGCAGTCGCCGGGGGTGTTTATCAATATCGTGTTCGCGGCGTTGTTTTTGGGTGAGACGATTCCGCCGCCGCGACAGATCTGGCGCAGAGCGGCTCCTCAGGTGGTGTTTGGCCAAACTCTGGCCTGGGGGCAATATGTGGTGGGCATTTTGGCTACTCTGCTGATTTTGGGGCCGGTGTTTGGCGCTGACCCCATTGCCGCATCTCTGATTGAAATTGGCTTTGAGGGCGGCCACGGCACCGCTGGGGGCATGGCTGAGACGTTTAATGAGCTGGGCTACACCGACGGGGCTGACCTGGCGGTGGGGCTGGCGACGGTGGGCATTGTGTCGGGCATTATCATCGGCACGGCCCTGGCCGACTGGGGTCGCCGCAAGGGCCATATCGATACGGTGACGCGCCGCGTGATTGAGCCTGAAGAAATTCCTGACCTCAACGTGGTGGCCGAAACGCCAGAGATCCGGCAGCAGCGGGCGCGGCTGTTGCGCAACCTGCTAATTGATCCGCTGTCGATCAATTTTGCCATTGTCGGTTTGGCAATCGGCATTGGCTGGCTGATACTCGAAGCGCTCAAGTGGGTGGAGGCGGCCACCTGGGGCGGCGAGGGCGGCTTTGCGGTATTTCAGTTTGTGCCGCTGTTTCCCCTGGCGCTGATTGGCGGCATTATCACCCAGTCAATTCTCAATCGGCTGGGGCTGGCGGCGCTGGTGATTCGCCCCATGGTGCAAAATATTGCCGGGGTGGCGCTAGATGTGGTGGTCGTTTCGGCGATCGCATCTATCTCCCTGCGAGTCATCGGCGGCAACCTGGGGGTCTTCCTGATTCTCAGCCTCGTCGGCGTCACCTGGAACGTGCTGGTCTTTCTGTGGTGGGCACCGCGTATTTTCCCCAGCTTTTGGTTTGAGAAGGGCATTGGCGACCTGGGCCAGTCGATGGGCGTGACCGCCACGGGCATTTTGCTGCTGCGCATGGTTGACCCCGACAACAGCACTGGAGCCTTTGAGGGCTTTGCCTATAAGCAGCTGTTTTTTGAGCCGATTGTCGGCGGCGGCCTGTTTACCGCCGCCGCCCCGGCCCTGATTAGTCGCCTGGGTCTGGTGCCGGTGCTGGCCATTACCGGCGGTCTGCTGATCTTCTGGTTTGCCGTCGGCTACGTGCTGATTCAGCAAGAGCGTCGCCGCCCCTCGGCCAGCGGGGTGTAGCCCAACCCGTCTAGACACCTATCTAGATTTGCGCTAGCTGTGGTTGAGGATCTGAGTCGGTTGCAGCGGTGATGTCCCTTGGCTTGTTTTTTTGGGGTCGGTCTTGCGATCGCGCTGGGCAATGGGCACCTCTACCCGCCAATAGTGGGCGGCTTCGGTCATGGTCATCGCCAGCCAGGCCAAATCCCCCAGCGGCAACACCGCTGGGGGATTTGGGATGTTAACGCCCAGCACCTTCACAAACTCGGTAGCAATGGCCCGCGCCAGGGGCGGCGGCACCGCATTGCCCACCTGCCTGGCCCCGTGCCACTTGGTCTTGTGCAGGCGAAACCAGTCTGGGAACCCGTGCAGCCGAGCCATTTCTCGCACCGTGATGCAGCGGGGCAGGGCGTAGTGAATCGGCCTGGGGCTGGTAAACGAGCCCCGCGCCGAGTCAGTGCCCGCCCGCAGCGTGTTTGACACCCCGTCAGGAACCAGCTTTAAGAACCGGGAGACGGGCTCGCGCGCGCCGGGCTGAGTCGCCGCAAAGCGCTGGCGCGAAAGGGCGGTGTGGCGGGTGCGGGCGCTAGCGGTCAGCAGATTGGGCTCCCACTGGCGGCGATAGCCGAGGTGCCAGGCGCGATCGCTGAGGCAGCGCAGTTCGGCGGCGTAGGCCGAGGGCTGGCCCCAGCCCTCGGTATAGACCGCGTCATCGTCGAGCAGTTCAGCAAACAGTTCGGCATCGGGCAGGTCGCCCAGGGCCGCTTGACAGGTCGGCGGGGCACCCAGGGGCGTCGTCACTGCCAGCTGCACCTGCGATGAGGTCTGGGGAAGGGCGGTGATGGGCATCGGGTAGTCGGGCAGGGTTTCGCCCTGCCTTGCCCCCAGCAAAAACAGCCGCTGGCGGTTTTGCGGCACCCCATAGTTGTAGGCGTTGAGCATCTGCCAGGGGGTTCGGACACCGTAGCCCCTGGCCTGAAAGGCTTCGACCAGTTCGTCTAAAACCTGGCGATGCTCACCGACGGTCAGCCCCTTGACATTTTCAAGCAGAAAAAACCGGGGCGACAGCTCATCAACCAGGCGCACAAACTCTCGCACCAAGCGATTTCTAGGGTCGTCGAGCACGCGCTGGCCCATGAGCGAAAACCCCTGACAGGGTGGGCCACCAATCACAATATCTACCTCCCTGGCTCCCATGCCCGCCTGGCGACGAATGGTTTGGGCACTGAGCCCGGCAATAGAGGTCGGCAAAACCACGCAATTGGGAAAGTTGTACTGGTGAATGGCCGCGTGGATCGGGTCTACCTCCACGGCGGCGACCACGTCAAACCCAGCCTGCTCAAACCCCAGACTCAAGCCTCCGGCTCCGGCGAACAGGTCGATGGCGACGGGTCTACTACTCATGGGCGATCTCTAGGGGGCAGAGAAATAGTATACCTGTATTGCCTTTGCCGTAGGTTTTTGGTATTCTGGCGGGCAAGCAGAGCAGGTAATCAAATTTGGCAACTGTCATAAGTATTATTAATGCAAAATATAGGTGATTTATGGGCCTGCATAGGGTTAAGCTCAGGGCCAGAGGGTAGAATTTAGCTTGCTTTTAGCTTTGGACGGCATCATGCATCATGGCAGACTCTGGAACTTCTCCGATTAATGAAAACTTTGATTCTTTGCCCCGCGAGGTTAGGGTTGATAGCCTGCGCAATGTTCTAGAAACCCTGCAAATCGCCGACGAAATCGCCAAACAGGGCTATTTAATCACCAGTTCAGAGCTGGCCGATTTAATGGATGTGAACGCCAGTGCCGTCACCAGTCGAGGCGAATTTTGGGCCTGGCGCAACTGGTCAGTGTCGCGGGTGCGGCGAGAGGGCAACCAAATTCTCTGGCAGATTGAACGGATCGACTAATGGTGTTGAAGTTTTGCAGGGGTTGATGGGTTAACCCATCAACCCCTGCAAAACCGGCAACGCCGGGCAAGGGTTTGCCCCCTGCACATTTTCTGGCTTGCTCCAGGTAAAGGGGGCCAGCTGGGCCGCAGACATCCACAGCAGGCGCTTGGCGCGGGTCATGGCCACGTAGAGCAGGCGATATTCTTCGGCGGCTTTGAGGTGTTTGGCCTGCTCCCAGGCGGTGATGATGTCGGGGATTGCTGGCTGGCCCTGGCTCTGGCCCAGTTGGTCGCTGGTGTGGGCATAGGCTCGAATCTGGGCGCGGGCCACCTCGGCTAGGGTAAAGTCGCCGAGAAATTCTCCCTGGGGCGGCACCCACAGCGTACCGGGGATGGTTTTGTCGTGGAGAAAGGGCAGAAACACCACGTCCCAGTCGAGCCCCTTGGCCTTGTGCATGGTGATCAGAGTGAGCTGGCCGGGGCGGGTGTAGAGGGAGTCGGTGTCTTCGGTTTCGACGGCGGTGAAGCGCTCGGAGCTAACGATGTCTTGGAGGACTGCGATCGCAGCGGCCAGAGTATCGTCTTGGCGAATCTGCTGGCTGACCCGCACCGCCAGCTTGTCGGTGGTGGCTAGCTCGCTCTGGTTGTAGCCCAGGGTGAGGCCAATGAAAAAGAACAGGCTGTAGGGGGGGAGTTCGAGGCGCGATCGCAGCAGCCCCGTGCAGTAGCGTCGCGCCGTGCGGGCCGCCTCGGTGTCGGGCGGCGCATCGAGGGGGCCAGGGTAGAGAAACTGCTCCGGCGCTTTGGCCAGGGCGTTGAGGTCTTGGGTGGGCACCTGCTTGCGATCGACCAGCACCCGCAGCGCCGCCTTGAGGGTGTCGGCGGAGTGGGGCCGCTCGATGAAGCGCAGCAGGGTGAGCATGTCGCTGGGCACCTGGGTCTGGCGGTCTTGCTCGCCCACGTCGTAGAAGGTCAAGCCCAGGGCGGCCAGGTCGACCCCCACCTGCTCGGGGTCGCGCAGCAGGTCGCCCGCAAACCGGCCCTGGCGACCCTCCCGCACCAAAATGGCAAAGCTAGTTTTAGGGTGCTCGGCATAGAGATCGCGCACCCGCTGGGCGATTAGCTTCACCGTCTCTAGGGTGGTGGGCGGCGAGACGATTTCAACCCCCGCTCCGAGGGGGTCGGGGTTGGCCCCCGGCTGGGGGTCGTCGGGGGGCACGGCTGCGATCGCCTGGTCGCGAAAGGGGGTCTCTGGCCCGGCCACCTGGGACTGATTGACCCAGGCCAGCAGCCGGTTGGCGGCGGTCATAATTGCCCCAGTACTGCGCCCGGCCTGATCCATGGTGACCAGGCGGCCCGAGGGGCGGCAGGCATCGCAAAACTGGTTAAAGAACACCGGGTCTGCCGGGGTAAACGTAGAGTTGATCGCCTGGTTGGGGTCGCCCACCCGCACCAGGTTGGGCTCTCCCGTAGGGTCGTCTGGGTTGGCCGCTAGCAGGGTTAGCAGCCGGGTCTGCAACGGCGAAGAGTCCTGGGCTTCGTCTTCAAACACGGCGAAGGTGCGCCCCTGCCAAAAGCGGCGGCTGTCGGGGTCAGCCAGGGTGCGCAGGGCACCGAGGATCATGTCGTCGTAGTCGATCCAGCCCCGCTGGAGCAGCAGGGTTTGGTAGCGATCGTACAGACCGGCGGCGATGGTGAGCAGGCCGTAGTCTTCGACCTCCCCCGGCAGGTTGTGGTTGACGGTTTGGGCCAAATCGAGCAGGTCAGCGGGCAGCAGCCCCGAGCTTTTGGCCTCGCGGATCACCGTGTGGGCCAGGCTGGGCAGCACCTCTGTCCGCAGCACCGACTGTCGCCTGAGCTGCTCGGTTTCTTCGCCGTCAAACTGGCGGCCCTCGATCAGGCGGTGATAGCGGTCGGGGTTGGCGACAATCCACTGCTCAACGCAGGTGCGCAGAATGCGGTTGTTTTGCGCCGGAGAGACCAGGGTGAAGGCCTCTAGGTTGAGGTTTGACAGCTCGGGGTTGCGGGTGGCGATGTTGAGCGCCAGCCCGTGCAGGGTGGAGACGGTAAAGCTGGTTTGGGGCAGACCCAGGGCCTTGAGGTGGCCGCGCACCTTGGCCTTGAGGTTGGCCGCCGCCGATCGCGTGAAGGTGACCAGCACCAGCTGGCGGTTGAGGTGCAGCTGGTGGCGGGCAATTGCGATCGCAGCCGCAGCCGCCATGCCCGTTGACTTGCCAGAGCCGGGCACCGCCGACACCGCCAGCCGCCCCCCAGCCCAGTCGGCCAGTTCTTGCTGCCCCCGCCGCAGCCCCGCGCGAATCTCAGCTAATGCCGCGTCTCGATCAATCGATGTTGCTATTGCCATAGAAGGAATCTCAACCTTTTAGCGCATCCACTAGAACGACTTGTTAGCGGTTTTTATCCAAGTCTTGCTGCCTCTGCCGCGACATGACCAGCCAGCGTGGATACGAACGTCCTAAGACTAGTCATTGACGACAGTTCAGTAAAATCGCCGGTATCTACGGCACTACGCTCCGCTGCAATGACGGCTGCCGTGGTGTAAAGCTGTTCTTGCACCAGCCGTTGACACAGCAGGTCATAGCGCTTGAGGTAGGATGCCCCCTTAAACTCCTTGAACACAGGGAAATGGGGGGATGAGTCGCGAACAGCACTGCGAGACCCCGGCGCATCCTCGACCATCATCAGCCACCCGACAAAAGGACGTGGTTGCTTGCCGAAAGCTTCTGCGCGGAAAGCAGTCCAAAGATCGTGAGCCGTCCCGATAGCTTCCTCGGTTCTGTTGTTGAAGTTGTTACCGAACGATGGCCCGACTTGGCTTTTCAGCTCGATGGCGGCGATCAGCTCACCTTTGTAGATTACCAAGAGATCCCACAACTTCGTCGGACGGAAGTAACCGGGCAGGGTCAGCATTGCCCGATTCTGATGTATCTCCGCATGAGCTAGCCCATTGGCCTTGATAATATCGAGCACCAAAGCCAAGAATCCGTCCATGTTCTTGCCAGCGGTTACGCCTGCACGTTCACCTTGGTCAGCCTTGCCCGTCTCAATCTGTTTCTGTCTTGCTGCTTCGCGGTTGCCCCAAAATGCCTTCACGGCTTCGCGGGCTTTCTGTTGGTAATCGACCAGATCAAGTGCCATTTATTCTCCATTGCCTCCGAGAGCAGATCGCTCTTCGTGGCTTAGGCCGTAGAGCTTAAACACAGCCTGATTGCAGGCTTGCATGTCCCGCTTGATGGCAGCCTCGGCCAACTCGCGGCGCAGTGGTTCAGGCACATCCGCCCAGCGCGGAATGCGAATGCGGCGCAGATACTGCGCTTGGAAGCGCAGGAACCCACCCCGCATTTTTGTTGAATATGTCGCGACGAACAGGCGAGTAACTGCGGACAGCAGCACAGCTTGCAACGCCCGCAAGTCCCAGTCATTTGACGTAACGTAATAGAGGTTGTGGTGAGGATACAGCTTGCCACCTTCAAAGACTACATGCGCTTCACCCTTGATGTCCGGAATCAGGAGCTTCGGCCTCGCGGCCAGTGTCGGTGTGATGCGGTCAATCGTGCGATACCAGTTGGCCGGAGCCTTTTGTGCACAGTGACGCCCGGCGATCAGGTCTCGTCGAGCCTCAAGGTAGCGCCACAGGCGCGGATACTCATCGAGATCGACTAATCCGCCCGCCTCAGCAAAAGGATTGATGACACCTTGACCACGCCACTTCACCTCACCAGACATGATGTCCTTTGTCATTACCAGCGGCAGCTTCCTGTCTAGCTCGACATCGAGTGCATCGAAGTCGCCGATAAATGCCTTGTCTGCACCGGTTGCGACACCAATCCCGACCTTGCACCCTACGCCTTCCAGCGCTGGAAAACAGTCTTCCAGACGGCGAATGAGCGCCATCTGGTCGGATGATTCCAGCAGCCACGGCTCCGCGCCGTTGGTGACTTTAAGGAGTTCGCGCACCGGGCTAGTTGCTTTCGGCAGTGTGGGCGCACAAAGTAAGTCTGCCAGTGTGAACAGCGTCGCCCGGTCAATGGCCGGACGATGGGCAATGCGTGTTGCCCCCGGTGCTTCGCGGCTGATGATAGTGATTGCGGGGTAGGCGATCACGTCCGAGTGGAAAGCCGGTGTATCGACCATATCGACATAGACTTTTAGGTGGAACTGCTCGGCCACAAGGCTCCGCAGCGGCCCACCGTAGCGGTTTTTCATCCAGCGATCCGCGCAGATAAAGCCCAGAGTGCCACCGTCTGACAAGACCGACAGCGACCGCTCGATGAAGGGAATGTAGATGTCGGCCCGGTCATATATTGTCTGGTATCGGCTGCGATACTCAGCCAATAGCGGGGCCGGTATCAGCTCCTGACGAATATAGGGCGGGTTGCCCACCACAAAATCAAATTCACCCTCCAGCGGTGCCAGCAGGAAATCCCCCTGCGACAGCCAACGATCGGCTAAGGCTGTTGCGGTATTCGCTACCATTCCCTCGCATTTGAGCAGCGCAACCACGGCAGCGTAGGTGCTACGGAAGGTCTCGTGGTGCAGTTCGACTGCCCGGATCGCACCACCCAGATCGTCGAGCGGGGAACCATTTGGCCTTGCCGCTCGCCATGCGCTCAACAGACGTTCGATGATCGGGAGCAGAAAATCACCGCCACCAAAGGACGGCTCCAAAAGCCGCCTTTCGTAAAGCGGTTGATCTTCTTGGTAGCCAGCCAAGTCGAGGATGAAATCAACCACCTCTCGGCGAGTGAAGACTGCACCTCGAGAGTCAGCCTCGGCGTTTAATGCCAATTGCTCAAGCGCAGCCTGTACTTTCGGAGAAGCAAAGGCTGGACTAATCAGGTCAAGAGTCATTTGCGTCGCTTGCAAGAGGCAGCCTCTGTTTCTATGTATGGTGCAGTTGAACCGCTAGCTACGTCTTCAGGGTCAGATCTGCTGGATAAGCTCTACTACTGTCGGTATTATCCAGTGAATCTGCGGGATAATGCCAGAAGCTTGAAAAAATGAACGCCATAATTTTCTGGATAGCGGCTCAAATCAGCGGCGGCAAATAACCTTGGATGCAGAACCAAAACCTCTTAACAGTCGGACACATTTGAATTATTAGCCTACTCATTCTGAGAGGAATTGCCTCGTGTTGCCAGCCAACGCTCGAAAGAATGATGACTTTCACCACTTTGCCTACCTGCCAGTAGGCCTTCAATACCAATATGCTCGTCTAAATCGACCCACTCAATCGCATAACCATCTCCTAAGAGTTGCCAGTTTTGCCGCTCCTCTTGAGATGCTTGCAACAAGCGGGGATACCAAGATAAGGGCACTATTAAACTCCGCCCATCGATCAAGTCCACTATTAAACTCTCATTAGTCACGCGGACTGCTAATGCAAGGGGCTCTGTTTCAAGCGTTAAAGTAGTCATACCAAGCCTCCAACAGTATTAGTTCATGTTCATTTACTAGCCGAGAAATATCGTTCAGCTCGTGATCTTTAAACCCTCGATTCTTTGCCAAAGAAACAGGATCAAGTCAAAACTTAGCTAACTGCCGATCACGCTTCACGTGGATGTGAGCAGGTTCGCCTCTATCAGAGCTGAAAAAGATGAAACTATAAGGGCCAACCTGTAGAACCGTAGGCATTAGTGGGGATGCTGCTGATCTGTCTCCAGTTTATCCCGCAACTACATCTGGAAGTTAGTACTCTCTATAGCGGCTCCCGATCAGATATAGCTAAAACCTGGCTGAATCAGCATTACAGATACCTCAACGTACCTTATGCCAGTGGAACCGCTATGTTATTTTTCAAGCTTCGCCCTATAGTCGGACTCACAGCAGCTTAATTTTGAATCCCAACAGATAATCTTGCGGGCTAACGATGCCCATCACCCGCCGCAGATAACCTTTGCATCCCAACCGATCAACTCTCGATGGTCGGTATGTATTGGTGTTGTTAGCTTGCGTCTGTTACCTGTGAGAGGGATTGCTTAGTTGGCTAAAGCTTGTGAGTGTTGGGTTTCGTGCCTCAACCCAACCTACGAGATCAGCGATCGCACTGCGACAAAGCTGCCTGGTCAAACCCATTGGTGACAGGTTAAACCATTAGGCTAGAAGTCAAGGCTATTTCAGCGCAGAT
>RECJ01000119.1 GCA_007694115.1 Leptolyngbya sp. DLM2.Bin27
CATCAACTGGAAGAAGCTGGGCTTTCGCGGCTCGGCCCAGGTGTGGCTGGCGGTGGTCGAGCGGCTGCTGCAAAACTTGCTGCTGCGGGCTGAGCAGATCGCCGCCGCCATGGAGGTGCGCGGCTTCACCAGCCCCAACGAGCACCGGGTGCGCTGGTATCAGATGGTGCTGCGGTCGTGGGATTGGTTTGCCCTGGGCCTGCTGGTGGTGTTTTGGTGGGCGCGGTGGGTCTGGGGAGGGGAATTTTGAGCCAGCAGCAACAGGGTTGGGTGCGATCGCAGCCCCTAGCAAACCGCACCGGCAGCGATATTTTCCATGCCCTCTACGGCGACCTGCTGAGGCAATTCCCCACCCCAGCCACCCTAGTAGCCCTGCTAGAGAGTCCTTCCCCGCTCCCTGTCGCCGCCCAGCCCCATGCCCGGCACAGCCGCTACTCTATCTGTGCCGGGCCACCCCGTCAGGTGCATCATCGTCCCCAGGTATGGACACCTGCCTTAGGGAGCATTCTGCCGATGCTAGCGGAGCGGTTAGCGGCAGGAGATCGGTTCCAGCTGTTGGGCGATGAGGCTGATGCCGCCGCCGCCCTCCCTTTTACCGGCGGCTGGCTGGGCTGGCTCGGCTACGACCTGGCCTGGGAGATCGAGCGTCTGCCTACGCTCAACCACGATCCCCTGCCCTTTCCGGTGGCGCTGTGGTACGAGCCAGCTACCTTTGCCGTGCTCGACCACCAGACCCAGCGGCTGTGGCTATTCGCTCCTGCCCAAAACTCGCTGGACTATATGGAGAAGCAGCTGGAGAAGCAGCTCCGTCAGCCCCCTGGGCCAGAGGCCCTAATTGCCCAGCCAGTGGGCGATCCCCACTCTGTAACCCTGGGTATGGCGGCGGTAGAGTACCAGCAGGCCGTCCAGCAGGCCAAGCGACACATTGAAGCGGGGGATGTGTTTCAGGTCAACCTCTCGCTGCGGTTTTCGACTGAGACCACCGCCCACAGCTGGACGTTATACCGTCGGCTGCACGCCATCAACCCCTCGCCCTTTGCCTGCTACTGGCGCACCCCCTGGGGCGACGTGATCAGCTGCTCCCCCGAGCGCCTGGTGAAATTGCACGATGGCCTAGCCCAAACCCGCCCCATCGCCGGTACTCGCCCCAGGGGATCAACCCCAGATCAAGACGCCGAGCTTACCCAAACCCTGCTGAGCAACCCCAAAGAGCGCGCCGAGCACATCATGCTAGTAGACCTAGAGCGCAACGACCTGGGCCGGGTCTGCCAGTGGGGCACCGTGCGGGTTGACGAACTGCTAACGGTAGAGTATTACAGTCACGTCATGCACCTGGTGAGCAATGTGGTGGGGCAATTGGAGAGGGGTGCCGGGCAGCGCTCTGAAGGAACGCTTGGCGACCGCCAACGCAACGCCGTTGACCTAATTCGCGCCGCCTTTCCCGGTGGCACCATCACCGGCTGCCCTAAGGTGCGCTGCATGGAGATCATCGAAGATCTAGAACCCGTTCGCCGCAGCCTATTTTACGGCTCCTGCGGCTATCTCGATCGGCGAGGGCATCTCGATCTCAATATTTTGATTCGCACGCTGCTGTTTGGGCATCCTGATGATTTATCCGCTACCTCTACTGTGTGGGGGCAGGTGGGGGCAGGCATTGTCGCCGACAGCGATCCCCAGCGAGAGTGGCTAGAGTCTCTGCAAAAAGCCAGAGCCCAGCTGCTGGCCTTGGGGTCAATATAGTCCAACCATTACCTGTAGATCAGGGCCGATCTACCTAAATATGAATGCAGATAGCACACCAGGTTCTAGAATGCATGTGGCGAATTGAACAGACATAATCAGCATACTGTCCAAAGGAAGAGCCTCTCTCATACTTGAATGAGTACCGAAACCTATCTCAATCACCCCAATTTTGGCCTGCTCTTCAGAGTATGCATGGTAGACGACGGCCAAGAGTTGTTTGCAACACTCTACGCCCAGCGGCTATTTTTTCTCGTGACTAACTCTCCCACCGAAGGGTTAGACTTCCAGCCCCTGGGCCGCAGCAACGCCCGCCTCATGCTCGAAAGCCGACTGCGCGTTTTGCGGCGGGCAGGCCAGCAGGCCGACTACGATCGCCTCCAGCACACCTATAAGCAAACCTTTCAATGACCGCTGCCCCCAGCGCCCTACCCGACCAATTTGACACTATTCGCCAGGGCATTCCCCCCACGGTTACCCTAGTGGCGGTGACTAAGTTTTTGCCCGTTGAGACGATTCGAGCCGCCTACGCGCGAGGGATACGACATTTTGGCGAAAGCCGGGTGCAAGAGGCAATCACCAAACAGGCCGACCTGGCCGACCTGCCCGACATCACCTGGCATCTGATCGGCCACCTGCAAACCAACAAAGCCCGCAAAGCGGTCGAACACTTCGACTGGATCCACTCGGTAGACAGCCTGAAGCTGGCTGAACGCCTTGATCAAGCGGCCATGGAACTAGATCGAACCCCCCAGTGCTGCCTGCAGGTCAAACTGGTGCCCGACCCACCTAAGTACGGCATTGACGTTGCTGAGCTAGGGGCGGCGCTACCTCAGTTCGACCAACTGGCCCACCTCAAAATTTGCGGATTGATGACCATTCCCCCCCAGGGAGCGAGCGCAGCCACGATACAAGAGGTGTTTACAGGAGCCCAGGCGCTGGCTGGCACCATCAACCAAGCCGGCTTTAACCGGCTGCACATCGACCAGCTGTCGCTGGGCATGTCGGGCGACTACCCCCAGGCGATCGCCTGCGGTGCCACCATGGTGCGCCTAGGTACGGTGTTGTTTGGCCCTCGCCCCTCGTCGCCCGCCCTTGGGTCAGGGAATTAGCCCTCATTTTTCACCCTAGTTGCCAACGCAAAGGCCCAAGATGCTCTCTGTCGGGCACCACTTTAGAAAGTAACCAGAAGAAAGTAACCAGAGCAAATAACCCAGATTTTTTAACTAATTGTGAATTAGCCATTCCTTTTTTTGATTTCGTGTATACTGTTGACTCAATATTCTGCATACAGGGCATTAAGTCCTAGCCCAAGTTCAGAGATGATGTTCTGGAGGGATCCCCCCAGAGCTGGTGCTGAACTCGACAAGGTGCAGAAGCCTAGGCCTGCCCTAGCTCAGCGAGAAACGATTCATTTCGGTGACGTTTGACCACTGGGTTTTCCATCAGGTTTAGACGGTCAGCAGCCCCTGGAGGGTCTAGTTACCCTGTATTTCCAAGCTAGCCCCATTAATTTCCACAACAGCCGTTGCAAATGGAAATTTGGCGCTATCATGGCCCTCGGATAACCGGAATCATGCAGCCCTATTGGCCAATGGCTACGGGGTTCTACCTGAGTGATAGTCATCGTGGAGTGTAAGTTGTGAGCAATGTATTTTCTAAGCTGCGGGACTTCGTTGGCCTAAACGACCCAGCAGACTACGACTACGAATACGAAGAAATGGATGGAGAGGAGTACCAAAACCTCTACCAAGAAGAGAACACCCAGCCCATTGTGCAGCCCCAGCCCGAAGAAGTCCGTCGGGCCCGTCCCCGTCGCGAACGTATGATGCCCACTGATGCAGGAATGACCCCGATGGCCAGCAACGTAATTGGTATGCCTGGTGCGATGAACGGCACCTCTGAGGTGGTGGTGATGGAGCCTCGCTCCTTTGAAGAAATGCCCCAGGCTATTCAGGCCCTGCGTGAGCGCAAGTCAGTGGTGCTCAACCTCACCATCATGGACCCTGACCAGGCTCAGCGCGCCGTTGACTTTGTGGCGGGCGGCACCTACGCCATCGATGGTCACCAAGAGCGCATCGGCGAAAGCATCTTCCTGTTTACGCCCAACTGCGTGCAGGTGAGCACCCCCACCGAGTACGAAGAAGAAGTCTTTATGGGTCAACCCCAGGGCATGCCCATGCCCGGCCAAATGCCCCCCGCGCCCACCTGGGGTGCAGAGCCGATGTCTCGCATGGCCTAGCCCTGTCCACACGTCACTAACACGCGACTATCACCGCCCCCGGTCTAGTACCGGGGGCTACCTTAGGTTATTGTCTTCACTAGCCGCCGTGAGCGGCTGAGTTATTGGTGAGGATAGTTATGCCTGAGGTCAGCTTTGGAGTTATCGGCGGCGGCATGATGGGAGAAGCTCTCATTGCCCGCCTGCTTGAACAGAAAATTTTTGCCCCTGGGGCAATGATCGTGAGCGATCCCCAGGCGGCGCGGCGAGAGGTCTTGCACCATACCTACGGTGTGCAGACCACCCCAGACAATCAGGCGGTGATCGATGCCGCTGAGACGATTTTATTGGCCATCAAGCCCCAAATGCTGGCGGCAGTGGCGGCAAGTTTAGCACCACCGAGCCGCGAGACTGCCCCGCTGCTGCTGTCGATTTTGGCGGGGGTCGATTTGTCTCGACTAGAGCAAGAGTTTCCGGCCTGGGCCGTGGTGCGGGCCATGCCCAATACCCCGGCTACGGTGGGGGCCGGGGTAACGGCCCTGGCGGCGGGAGAATCGGTGAGCGCGGCCCAGCTCGATCAGGCCCGCCAGATTTTTGCCAGCGTGGGCACCGTGGTAGAAGTGCCCGAGTCGCAGATGGATGCGGTGACGGCGCTCTCTGGCTCGGGGCCGGGGTACTTGGCTTTGGTCGTTGAGGCCCTGGCCGATGGCGGTGTGGCGGTGGGGCTGCCTCGGGCGATCGCACTGGAGCTAGCGATCGCCACCGTGCGCGGCACCGGCGAGCTGCTGCACCAGAGCGATCTGCACCCGGCTGTGCTCAAAGACCGCGTCACCAGCCCCGGCGGCACGACCATTGCGGGCATTGGGGCGCTAGAGGCGGGGGGGCTGCGATCGGCCCTGATGCAGGCGGTGCGGGCGGCCTATTTAAGATCTAAAGAACTCGGACAGTCTTGATCCATGACCGGATTAGGCTTATTGCAACTATCGCAGGGATAGCCACTATTCCCTATAGCTATGCTGTCATCGGAAGCCAAAATCGCCTTGCTAATCGATGCTGATAATGCTCCAGCAGCCAAGATTGAGGCAATTTTGGCAGAAATTGCCAAATACGGTGTGGCCAACACCCGGCGCGCCTATGGCAACTGGAAAAACCCTATTCTTAAACCCTGGGAAGACAATCTGCACGAATTTGCCATTCGCCCAGTGCAGCAGTTTGATCTCACCAAAGGCAAAAATGCCACCGACACAGCGCTAATCATCGACGCGATGGATTTGCTCTACACCCGTAATCTCGACGCCTTTGCTATTGTCTCCAGTGACTGCGACTTCACCCCCCTGGTTATGCGCATCTTGACTGATGGACTCAAGGTCTATGGCTTCGGCGAAAAGAAAACCCCCAAGCCCTTTGTCTAGGCCTGCTCGACTTTTCTCTACCTGGAAAACCTAGGCCAAAATGCTGAAGCAGGTCAGAGCAAATCAGTGGACAGCGTTAAGAAAACCACGAAAGAACTTCGGCAGGATACGAAGCTTGTTAGCTTGCTGCGTCGTGCTGTGATCACTGCCCAGGATGACGATGGCTGGTCAAATCTGGCAGTTGTGGGGGTGCATGTGTCAAACCAGGCTTCCTTTGACTCACGCAACTATGGCTATGCCAAGCTCAGCTCCCTGATGGAAGCTACTGAACTATTCGAGATGCAGCGTCGCCAAAACGGTATTTACGTTAAAGATAAACGCGAAGTCAAAGTCACTAAGGTTTAAGAAGGATTGTTTATGACCCCATGGCTACTTCATTCACGCTTTGCAGTGTCCGGGGATGACTGCCCCCGGCTCGGGTGGCGACCTGCTCGGCTAAATACTCGGCGTCACGGGCAATGCCCGAGAAGCGGGCCGACCCCCAGGTGTAGAGCCAGGGCAGGCCCAGAAAATACAGCCCCGGCACGGTGGTGACGCCTCGGCGGTGGCCGGGGTAGCCCTGACCGTCGAATACGGGCAGATCAACCCAGCTAAAGTCGAGGCCGTAGCCGATGCACCAGATCACCGAGGTAATGTGGGCCTCGCGGTAGTCGATGCCGGTGTCTACCGCCTCTGGTTCCCACACGGGGCGGTAGGGCGGATCTAGGGGCGCGTCAATATTGTTTTTCTCGATGTAGGTGTCGATGGTGCGCTTGATGCTCTCGGCGACGCCATCGGCTTGGTCGAGATTTTCTTTTAGATCATCGCTAAAGGTCAGGTGGGTGCCCTGAATATCGGTCAGCCGTCCGTGCAGGCCCATGCCCTGGAGGGCAAAGTGGCGCAGGTCAATTTCGCGCCCGCCGCCGCGCCCGGTGACGTAGTGGTTGGTCTTGTGGCGCACGGTCTCTTTTTGCGGGTGGTCGTCGATTGCCAGGTCGTAGTAGCCCATCTGGTCGAGCCATTCGACTACGTCTTTGCCCCGGTAGCGGCGGGGCGATCGCGGCGCACCCCCGACGCACAGGTGTACCTTGCGGCCCGCCAGGTGCAGATCTTCGGCAATTTGACAGCCCGACTGGCCAGTGCCCACCACCAATACAGCGCCCTCCGGCAGCGACTCGGGGTTGCGGTATTCTGCTGAGTGCAGCTGCACAATGTCGGTGGGCAACCGCTCGGCCAGGCGAGGAATTTTGGGGGTATGGTAGCCGCCCGTGGCCACTACGACCTGATCGGCGGTAAAGTCACCCTGGTTGGTGATGACTTCAAACCCATGGCCTTCCCGTGATTTCACCCGTTCTACTTTTACCCCTGTCTTGATGGGCGGGTTGAAGTGGCTAGCGTAGCGCTCGATATACTCGACAATGGCGTCGCGGGGCATGAAGCCCTCGGGGTCGTCGTCAGGGTAGGGGAATCCGGGGAGCTGGCACTGCCAGTTGGGGGTGACCAGGCAAAACGAGTCCCAGCGTTTGGTGCGCCAGGAGTGGGCGATCTGGTGCTGCTCAAACACCATGTGGTCGATGCCCAAGCGGTTGAGGCAGTAACTGATCGACAGCCCTGCCTGGCCGCCGCCGATGATGATCACACCGTATTGCATAGCCATAGATTTTTTGGAGATATTTCGTACTGTGAGCGGTGCATTGCGACTCAACGGTTGATGCTGGGGCAAGAGGCTTTGGTTGAGGAGCCGCGAATGCACCCTACAGAGCCACTGGTTTCTAGCGGTTCACCTTACCCCGCTGCTTTTGTACCCTAGGCCGTTGGTTTGGGGGCGCTTGTAACTCCAGCTACCGAAAGCTTGGATCTATCACTAGTGGGAGGGGGGCTGCAATTCTCCTACGCAGAGGCTGTGCTAACGCACGGTTGTGACCCGATTGTCGGTGCGATCGCAGTTAATGGGGTGCTACCCCCTGTCGAAAGTGATAGGTATATTCGCTATCGAGAGAATTTAAGCGCCCTGGCTCGTCCCCACCCCTGTTGATAAGGGCAGACCTCTATGGTTTGTAGTTGCTGATACGGGAACTCTGAAAGATCGCCCCTAAGGTGCTGAAACATGCAGCCGGCTATCCAGCGCTGCTAGCAATTTTGCCAGGAGCTAAAATTTTATGCCCGAAGTAACTACACCAGCCCATCAGGCTGGGGACTTTCTGGTTGATTACGAAGAAAAAGTATTTCCCGATGTGCAGGCCGAGCCTGGCGAAAAAGCCCTCGTCACCTTTCACACCGTGGCCTTTGAAGGGTCTATCGGTTTAGTCAATCTGCTGCAAGCTACCCGCCTGATCCGCAAGGGCTTTGATACCTCGGTGCTGCTCTACGGCCCTGGGGTCACCCTGGGCATTCAGCGAGGCTTCCCTAAGCTCAACGACGAAGCCTTTCCCGGTCACCTGGCGATGAATAACCAGGTCGTCAAGCTGCTGGAGATGGGCTGCAAGATTTACGCCTGCCGCTTTGCCCTCCAGGCGCTCTACGGCCACGGCGAGCCTTCTCTGATTCCCGGCATTCGCCCCATCAACCCCCTCGATGTGCTCGATATTGTGCTCATGCACCGCAAAGAAGGGGCCTTCATCCTCGACACCTGGACCATGTAGAACCCGCGCCCCAGCCCCTCTCCCCAGGGAGAGGGGAACCCCGTAGGGTGGGCACTGCCCACCATTCCTCTCTTCCCACCACCAACGCCCATGGACTACACCAAAACCATTCGCGCCGCCGCCGCGCAGATTAGCCCCGTGCTGTTTAGCTGCGATCGCACCACCGAAAAGGTGCTAGAGACCATCGCCGAGGCCGCTTGCTCTGGCGTCCAGCTGATTGTCTTTCCAGAGACCTTCATTCCCTACTACCCCTACTTTTCGTTTTTGCAGCCCCCGGCTCTGATGGGCAAAGAACACCTGCGGCTCTACGAAGAGGCGGTAGCGGTGCCGGGGCCGGTGACCGATGCGATTAGCCGGGCGGCGCGCTCCTACGGCATGGTGGTGGTGCTAGGGGTAAACGAGCGCGAGGCCGGTTCGCTCTACAACACCCAGCTGGTGTTTGACGCCGACGGCAGCCTGGTGCTGAAGCGGCGCAAGCTCACCCCCACCTACCACGAGCGCATGGTGTGGGGCCAGGGCGATGGGGCCGGGTTAAAGGTGGTGGATACGGCGGCGGGGCGCGTGGGTGCCCTGGCCTGCTGGGAGCATTACAATCCCCTGGCCCGCTACGCGCTGATGACCCAGCATGAGCAGATTCACTGCGGTCAGTTTCCGGGCTCGATGGTGGGGCAGATTTTTGGCGACCAGATGGAGGTGACCATGCGCCACCACGCCCTGGAGGCAGGCTGCTTTGTGGTCAACGCCACTGGCTGGCTGACCCCAGAGCAAAAGCAGCAGATTACGCCGGATGAAAACCTGCATCGGGTGCTGTCGGGGGGCTGCTACACCGCCATCATCAGCCCTGAGGGGGTGCCCTTGAGCGAGCCGATTACCGAGGGGGAAGGGTTAGCGATCGCAGATCTCGACTTCTCTTTGATCACCAAGCGCAAGCGGATGATGGACTCGGTGGGCCACTACGCCCGCCCTGACCTGCTGCGCCTGAAGGTGAACGCTGAACCCTGGTCGGTGGTGGAAACCCCCGCCGCTAAACCGGGTTCTCCCGTAGCGAATGGGGCCGCCCAGGCTGCCTTTACTGAGGCAGAGCCCGTTAGCCCATTCCCTAACGAAGTAGAACTGCCCGCAGGGTAGGGCATCGGCGGGTCAGACCCCTGGGTTCTGGGGTGAAACGGCAGGTCTGGCTTTTGGGCAGCGCATAAGAACCCAGGGGTCTTTAGACACACCGGGCACTCAGACGGAGACAGACCTCCGAGTTCTTGGGGTAAACAGCAGGTTTGACGTTTGGGCAGCGCATAAGAACTCGGAGGTCTCTTCACACACAGGTCACTCGTCAGGGGTGGCGCAAATTGACGCAGGTGTTTATTGGGTATTGAACGGCAGGCCATGAACAAGCAACGGCTAATCACAGAGCTACAAACCCACGGGCTGCGAGTGGTGGACTCGACCCCAGGGGCGGCGGGGCGGCGGGGCGGGGCAGGCCCCTCTGACCACCGCGCCATCACCATTGACGGCACCACGGTGATGGTGCCCATCTACACCGACAGCGCCGCCCGCTCCCCCTATACCCTCAGGGCGACGGCAGCTAGCCCGCTGCATCTAGAAGCCTCGGGGGAGGCCATCACCCCCATTGACCTACCCAATGCCCCCAAGTTCTACGACCTCACCACCGCCGACGGTATTCCCTACTCAAAAATTGCCCTGCTCCACGGGCGCGACGTGCTGGCCACCACGGTGCAGCAGACCTGTATGCGCTACCGCGACCCCGCCACCGCCTGCCAGTTTTGCGCCATTGAGAAATCGTTGGATGCGGGGCGCACCATCGCCCGCAAAACGCCCCAGCAGCTCGCAGAGGTGGCCGAAGCTGCCGTGCGGCTCGACGGGGTGACGAATATGATCATGACTACGGGCACGCCACATACGAGCGATCGCGGTGCGGCCTACCTAACCGAATGCGCCGCCGCCATTCGCCAGCGGGTGCCAGAGCTACCCATTCAGGCCCAGTGCGAACCGCCGGACGACTTTGCCTGGTTTGGGCGGATGAAGGCGGCGGGCATCGACAGCTTGGGCATGCACCTGGAGGCGGTAGACCCCGCAGTGCGGGCCAGAATTATGCCTGGCAAGGCAGAGGTGCCCCTGACCGTTTACTTTGAGGCTTTTGAGGCAGCAGTGAAAGTATTTGGCTGGGGCCAGGTGAGCACCTACCTGCTGGCGGGCCTAGGCGACAGTTTAGCAACCCTGGTGGAGGCCAGCGATCGCCTGATTAACCTGGGCGTCTACCCCTTTGTGGTGCCCTTTGTACCCATCGGCGAAACCCCCTTGGCCCATCATCCGGCCCCCAGTAGTGAGTTTATGTTTGCCCTCTACCAGCGGGTGGGGGCAATGCTCAAGCAGTCGGGCATGGCCTCGGCGGAGATGAAAGCGGGCTGCGCTAAGTGCGGCGCATGCTCGGCCCTGTCAACATTTGAGGGTTAATAACCATGTCTTTCCATCGCTATAGTTTTGAACTGGCCAAGACTCCCCAAGACCTAGAGGGCTACTTTGCCCTGCGTCAGGCGATCTTTTGCGAAGAACAGGGGCTATTTGACCACGACGATGCCGACAATCTTGACGACGTCGCCTACCCCATCGTCGCGCTAGATCATGAGGCATCCCCAGGGAATCGGGTAGTGGGCGTGGTGCGCATCTACGAAAAGTCGCCCCGCCTCTGGTACGGCGGCCGCCTAGGCGTCCACCCTGACTATCGCCGGGTGGGCCGCATCGGCAAGGGATTAATTCAAAAAGCGGTAACCACGGCCAATACCTGGGGCTGCGATCGCTTTCTCGCCACCGTGCAAGCGCAAAACGTGCGCTTCTTCAAAAGGCTGCACTGGGACTCGTTGGAGGAGATGGTGCTGTGCGATCGCAACCACCACCTGATGGCAGCCGACCTGGCCCACTATCCCCCCGGCGACGAGGTGCGGCCAGATCTGCCCTGGTCGGTGCAGCAGGTGTCTTGAAGAATTGGCATAGAGTTTTGAATTTTGAGTTTTGAATTTTAAGTTCAGGGCTTAACTCAAAACTAAAAACTAAGAACTCAAAACTCTCAATTCACTCCCCCTGTAGTTATGTCAGATGAGTTAAAGCTGTGGGAACTGGCGGCTGAGCTGCGGCGATCGCTCGGCATTCTCCACAAGCAAGACATTCAAACGGCGGCAGATCGCCTCGGTGCCCACGTCCGCTCAGCCAACCAAGAGCCGATTTTGCTGGGGGATGACTGCGCCGCCATCCCCGATGGCGAGGGCTACCTGCTGCTGGCGGCCGAGGGCATGTGGCCCACCCTGGTGGAGACCGACCCCTGGTTTGCCGGGTGGTGCGCCGTGATGGTCAACGTCAGCGATATCTACGCCATGGGGGGCCGCCCAATTGCGGTGGTCGATACGATCTGGAGCCAGTCGCCAGCATCAGTAGATTCCCTCTGGCAGGGCATGGTGGCGGCATCCCAGGCCTTCAACGTCCCCATCGTTGGGGGGCACACCAGCTGCCACAGCCCCTACGCGGCGCTGTCGGTCGCCATTCTCGGTCGCGCCAACCGCCTGATCACCAGCTTCAGCGCCCAGCCGGGGGATGTGCTGCTGCACGTTACCGACAGGCAGGGCACCATGCACCCCCAGTACCCGTTTTGGAATGCGGCAACTGAAGCGGATTGCGATCGCCTCCGCACCAGCCTCGAACTGCTGCCCCAGCTGGCCGAAGCGGGCCTCTGCAACACCGGCAAAGACATCAGCATGGGCGGCATTGTCGGCACAACGTTGATGTTGCTAGAGACCTCGGGCCGTGGGGCGGTGGTGGATTTGGGTGCGATCGCACCCCCGCCCGGTGTGGAACTCCTGCCCTGGCTGCTCAGCTTCCCCAGCTACGGCTATCTGCTCAGCGTGCGGCCCGAAGTTGTGGGCAAAATTCAGCCGCTGTTCCACAGCCGAGGACTGTGGTGCAACCCCGTGGGCACCATCACCGAGGGCCAAACCCTCACCCTCCATCTGGGCGATGCCTCCCTCTGCTTCTGGGACTTCGCCACCGAGTCTCTCACCGGGTTTGGGGGCGGCAATTAGCCTCGCTAAACCAATGATCCATAATCTGCATAAGCTAGAAATAGACTGTTGCCGGTTCTTGCCGTTGCGAGGCGTTGCCCATGACCATTGCCACCCAACTCCTCACCCTCGATGAGTTTCTAAAACTCCCTGAGACCAAGCCCGCCGCAGAATTTGTCAACGGCAAAATTATTCAAAAGCCCATGCCCCAGGGAGAACACAGCCTATTGCAAGGTAAGCTTTGCGAAACCATCAATCAGCAGGCTAGGGAAGCCGCTGTGGCCATGGCGTTTCCAGAACTGCGCTGTACCTTTGGCAATCAGTCGGTGATTCCCGATGTGGCGGTCTTTCGCTGGCAGCGCATTCCTCGCCAGCCCTCTGGGCGCATTGCCAATCGGTTTCGCCTTCCCCCTGACTGGTCGATTGAAATTCTTTCGCCCGAGCAAAGCCAGTCGCGGGTGCTCAGCAATCTGCTTCACTGTGCCCAGCATGGCACCGAGCTAGGCTGGCTGGTCGATCCAGATGAAGAAACTGTGCTGATTATCTGGCCCGACCAACGGGTGCAGTTTCTCGAAGGCGAGGCGCAGTTGCCCGTGATTGAAGGCATTGAGCTGTCGCTCACCGTGGCTCAGCTCTTCGGCTGGTTAATTCTCTAATGGCCGCTCCGCTTAGGATTGCCCTGCTGACCTACGCCACCAAGCTGCGCGGCAGCGTCGTGCACACCCTGGAGTTGGCGACGGCGCTGACAGAATTGGGCCACAGCGTCTGTGTCTACGCCCTCGATAAAGACGGTCAGGGCTTTGACCGCACTATTCCCGCCGCTGTGCAGCTGGTGCCCGCCCAGCCGCCGCCCACCGGGCTTACTTCCGACCAGGCCACCGACGCGCTGATTCGCCAGCGCATTCAAGAATTTGTCGATTACTTTTTGGCAAGTCCAGAAACCTACGACATCTACCACGCCCAAGACTGCATTGGGGCCAACGCCCTAGGGCAACTACGGCAGCAGGGGCGAGTCGCCAACGTGGTCAGAACCGTCCACCACATCGAAGACTACACCAGCATCTACCTGCGGCAGTGCCAAGATCAATCGATTCGTGAGCCGGATTTGTGCCTGTGTGTGAGCGATCGCTGGCAGATAGCCCTGCGCGACGAGTACGCCATCGCCGCCCCCCGCGTGCTCAACGGCGTCGATCTCAAGCGATTCTCGCCCACCCTCTCCGGCCAAGAAGATGCCCTCAAAGCCCGCTATGGCCTCACGGGGTCACCGATCTTTCTCACCGTGGGCGGCATCGAGCCCCGCAAAAACTCCATTCGCCTGCTGGCAGCCTTCGCCCAGGTGCTCACCACCCATCCACGGGCGCAGCTGGTGATTGCTGGCGGGGCCACCCTGTTTGACTACGAACCCTACCGCCAGCAGTTCTTCGCCCTGGCCGAAATCTTAGATCAGCAGCAGGGGCCGCTGATCGGCAAATCGGTGATTTTGCCGGGGGTGATCCCCGATGACGATTTGCCCACGCTGTATCGGGCTGCCGATGTGTTTTGCTTCCCTTCCACCAAAGAGGGCTGGGGGCTGGTGGTGCTGGAGGCGATCGCATCGGGTCTGCCCGTCATCACCGCCGACCAACCGCCCTTCACCGAATTCTTGAACGCAGACCATGCCCTTCTGGTCAACCCTGAATCAGTCGATGCGATCGCCGCCGCCATGGTTGCAGGGCTTGATGCTGGGGCGACCTCTAGGCTTGTGCGCCATAGCCAGGCAGTGCTGCCCAACTACACCTGGCAAAAATCGGCCAGCCTGCACCTAGATCACTATCGAACCCTGATATAACAGCAGATCAGGCCGTTAGAACTTGCTCAGAATCCACTCAGGCGAGAAAATTCTGACTACTATAGGTGTAGAGCAACAGCCCTAAGTCAGGTACGGTTGCCAGTCAAACTTTTTACTTAAAAACTCGCTGCTAAAACCCAGATGGGGTTTCGCAAATCGAGTCACGTCCAAAGGGTCGTCTTATTGCCTGCTGCCATGGTCAACGCCGTTTCCCCCCCTGTCGACACCCGGCCTCCGGTGGCTGCTCTGCCCGCCGCCGAGGTGCAGCTTAGCCTGCCCGTAGACGAACCCATCCCCACGCCTCCCGCCATTCCCCCGGCGACCCTGGCCCTAGCGGCTGAGGATGTACGCATGGTGCTGCGCGAGCAAAACGAGCAGAGCCAGATCTTGACCACCAAGCTGAATATTCTGTTTGTCGCCAACGGGGCGCTGCTGACCAGCCTGAGTATTTCGCGGCTGCTGGTCAGCGGCAGCATTTTTAGCCTGGCCGAGATTGTGGGGTTTTTGATCAGCTTTTCGCTGCTGATGGGGGCGTTTTTGCCCCGCCAGGTGGCCGTTACCCCAAATTTAGAAGATCGTAAATTTTTAGAAACCTACCTGGCCCTGCCCGAGCAAGACTACCAGCTGCAAATGCTGGTCAACCTGTCTGAAACCTACAACGCCAATAAGCAGCGCCTCGAAGACACCTCCCAAAGCCTCAAATATGCTGCATACACCATCTGGGGCACAACTGCTATCATGCTGGTACATATCCTGGTAATTTACGTGGCTAGTGGGTCAGCTTCTGGGTTAGTCTAGCGTCAGCCTAGAGACCCTGATTAAAGCTTCGGCTCTAACGTTTTCCACCGCATTCTGCGGGCACCCGTATGAGTGATAGTCACCAAGAAATAGCCCTAGACCGGCGCGTAGTGCTGCCCGAGCCCGACGCCAGCAACATCACCGTGCTGACCGAAAGCTTGCCCAATGAGCCGGTGCTGCCCTGGCACCACTTCGACTCTCCCTGGCTAGAGCCCGATAGCGAAGCATTGAGCGAAGCAGACCAATCTACAGATGCTGCCGCTGAGCATGAATCAACCGAGCAGCTCACCCTAGAGCTAGAGATTTTGGTGGGTGGCGTCAACGATTCCCCCAATGACCTTGCCGACTAGGCAATGATCGCCAAGCTGATCCGTAGGTGGGAGCAATTAAATAGAAGACAATGACAGGCCGGGATCGTTGCGGGCAAAATGTCTTAATGAGGTCGGCTATGGCAACTATCTGGGGTCGCCGCTGCTAGGGGGCAACGGGTTTGGCTTAAACCGGCGAGTCGATTAACCCAGGGTGATCCTGCGGGCGGGGGCCAGAGGTATCCCAGAAAAAACGGCGGTCTTCGGTGGAGATGGGGCGATCATTGATGCTGGCTTCGCGGCGGCGCATCAGGCCATGCTCGTCAAACTCCCAGTTTTCGTTGCCGTAGGCGCGGTACCACTGGCCCACGTCATCGTGCCACTCGTACTGAAAGCGCACGGCGATGCGGTTTTCGCCAAAAGCCCAGACTTCTTTGACCAGGCGGTAGTCGAGTTCTTTATCCCACTTGCGCCGCAGAAATTCGCGGATGGCCGTGCGGCCCTGGAAGATTTCGGCCCGGTTGCGCCAGTGGCTGTCTTCGGTGTAGGCCAGGGCCACCCGGTCGGGGTCGCGGCTGTTCCAGGCGTCTTCGGCCATGCGGGCCTTGGCGATCGCAGTCTCACGGGTAAATGGGGGGATGATGGGGGTGGGCATGGGGGTGGGGGTGAATGAGTAAATGGGTAGGGGCAGACCGATGTGTCTGCCCAAGTCCTGTACGTAGAGGAGATGGGGGAAGATCAAACAAGGGAGGGCATAGGAAAGGCTGTCAGCGTTGGCCAACAGCCCGAGGAGTTGTGAGTCAGGACGCGAAAACTGGGTTTACCACTTTTTGTAGGGCAGGAACTTGCCGTTCATAATCACCTTGACCCGATCGCCCTTGGGGTCTTCTTCCTTCTCGACGTCAATGGTGAAGTCGATAGCGCTCATAATGCCGTCGCCAAATTTCTCATGTACTACGGCTTTGATCGGCATGCCGTAGACCTGCATGATCTCGTAGAAGCGGTAGATCAACGGGTCGGTGGGGATGACGGGGTCAAGCCCACCTTTGACGGGGCACTCGGTCAGAGCCTCAATGAGAGACGCATCGGCCCCGAGGGCTTCGATGATTTGGGTGGCTTCTTCGACCGAGGCGCTGGCCTGGCGATAGAAGACGGAGGCAATCCAGACTTCGTCACAGCCGATTTTGGCTTCGAGGTCGGCAAAGCTGAGGCCAGCGGCTTTCTTGGCAGCCAGCAGCTTTTCGGTAATCGGGGGAATGGTCATGGTTCAGATCCTCTTGAGTACGTCGTAATAGTCAAACTTGTGGTGCCCGTAGCCCGTAGGGTGGGCACTGCCCACCTCCACCCTTAACGGTTGACTAGTGACCCTTCGCGCTCCAATGACTAAGGCCATCGGGGGCGGGGTTAGCCCGTGCGAAAACGCGGTGCAATGGTGGGCAGTGCCCACCCTACGCGGATTCCGGCTCCCCTCTCCCTCAGGGAGAGGGGTTGGGGGTGAGGGGCAGTGCAAGGCCACGGTGGGCGGTGAGTTACGGCGGAGCGGGGATGGAATGAGGGCAGCAGGGTTGATGGGCCGCCTAACCCACCTTAGGGGTTGTCTGGGGTTTACCCATCTATCCATCCACTCATCCATCCCCTCACTCCCCTACTTCCCCACCCGCTCCGCCTCTACCGCGCGGGTTTCGCGAAACAGGTGGCTCTCCATCTCGGCCTTGAGGCTCTGGTAGGCGGGGTGCTGCTGAATGGTCTCGCGATCGCGGGGCCGAGGAAAGGGCACCTCCAAGATCTCGTCGATGCGGGCGGCGGGGCCACGGGTCATCATGACGATGCGATCGCTCAGCAGCAGCGCCTCGTCGATGCTGTGGGTGATCATGATCACGGTCTTGCGCTGCTGTTCCCAAATGCGCTCGACTTCTTCTTGTAAAAAGCCTCGGGTGAGGGCGTCGAGGGCACCGAAGGGCTCATCCATCAGCAAGATCTGGGGGTCGATGGCCAGGGCGCGGGCGATGCCGACCCGCTGGCGCATGCCGCCGGATAGCTCGTGGGGGTGCTTGCGCTCGGCCCCGGTGAGGCCGACCAGCTGGATGTGCTCTTTGATGATGCGATCGCGCTTTTTCTTAGAAATTTTCGGGTCTACGGTTTCCACCGCAAACCGCAGGTTTTCCTCCACCGTCATCCAGGGCATCAGGGCATAGTTTTGAAACACCATGCCCCGGTCCGCCCCCGGCCCAGTGATCGGGGCACCGTTGAGCAAAATCTCGCCGCCGGAGATCGAACTGAGGCCCGCAATCATATTCAGCAGCGTCGACTTACCGCAGCCCGAGGGGCCAATGATCGACACAAAGGTGTTGGGTTCGATCTCGAGGTCGATGTTTTGGATGGCAACAAAATCGCGGCGGGCTTTGCCGGTGAGCTTGCTAAACAGGTCTTTTTTGCCAGGGAAGACCTTGATCACGTTGCGAATGGAGAGCTGGGCGGTCTGCGATCGGGCCGCCGAAGGCTCGACTATGTTCATGGGAGCAATACTCATGAGTTTCGACCGAATGCGACAAATTTCTCTAGGGCGGCAAACAGGCTATCTAGCAGCAGCCCCACCAGGCCGATGATAAAAATCGCCACCAGAATGTTGGGAATCGACAGGTTGTTCCACTCGTTCCAGATGAAGAACCCCATCCCCGTGCCCAGCAGCATTTCCGCCGCCACAATCACCAGCCAGGCAATGCCCATGCTGATCCGCAGCCCCGAGATAATGTTGGGTAGCGCCGCCGGAACAATCACCTTAAAGATGGTGCGCAGGCGTGACGCTCCCAGGGTATTGGCCACGTCTAGGTAGTCTTGGTTGACATTGGCCACCCCAAAGGCGGTGTTAATCAGCGTGGGCCAAATGCTAGAAATAAAAATGATGAAAATGCCGGTCTTTTCCGAGTCGCGCAGCAGGTAGAGACCCAGGGGCAGCCAGGCCAGGGGTGACACCGGCTTCAGCAGTTGAACATAGGGATTAAACGCCTTGAAGGCCACGGGGGAAATACCAATCAAAATCCCCAGGGGCACCGCCACCAGCGACGCCGCAATATAGCCGATGGCCACCCGCCGCAGACTGGTCAGCAAATTCCAGCCAATGCCCAGGTCGTTGGGGCCATTGTTAAAAAACGGGTTAGAAATCCACCACCACAGTTCCCCCAGGGTTTCGGTGGCGGTGGGCACCCCCCGCACAAACCAGCCCGATCGCGCCCCCACTTCCCAAGCCAACAAGAACAAACCTAGGGATAGGACAAACAGCGCCGTCGCCTTGACGTTTTCATGCTTCCACCAGGGGGACTTGGCGATAGGTGGTACCAAGTCCGCCGAGGTAGCCGTAGGGCTCAAAGCCATAGCTAAACCTCACTACAACTAAATCACAACAGACAGTTTGTACAAATTACGGTGGGTCGATCGCAGCGACCGACCCAACCCTCCTGGGAGGCTACACCCCAAAGGTGTCAATCTGAGCTTGGACATAGGCCTCAGGATCTGAGGGATCAAAGGTATCAAAGGCCAACTGCTCCTGCCGAGAGGTTTCAGTGGGCGGGTTTTGGCCTAGCTCCTGGGCCAGTTCCCGCGCCAGGTCGGTGAGAAAGATCTCTTCGCCAATGCTCTCGAAGGTATCGGCGGTGATCAGCTCGGCGGCGCGGCCATCGCCCTGCAAATCCCAGCGCAGCAGTTGGGAGGAAATCCACTTGGCAAAGCTTTGCCAGGGGTAGGGGTCGAAGTCAATGCGATCGGGCACCGACTGAGTATTGCCCAGGCCATCTTCAAAGTTGCCGGTCAGCACCGCCTCCACCACCTCCTGGGGCTGGTTCAGGTAGGCCCGACCGGAGATCGCCGCCGCGATTTCAGGCCGATTGGCCGGATCGCGAGCGTAGCCCGCCGCTTCGATGATAGCCCCGTTCAGCGCCCGAAAGGAGTTGGGGTGGGCCTCAATCCAGTTATCGCTGGCGGTGAAGGCACAGCAGGGATGGCCGTCCCACAGATCCTTGGTGAGCATATAGATAAAGCCCGCCTCCTCAAATACCGCCCGCTGGTTGAAGGGGTCAGGCATCAGCATGGCGTCGATGTCCCCGGCAATCAGCTGGGCAATGCTGTCCGGGGGCGGCACCGGGCGAATCTGCACATCAGTGTCGGGGTTGAGACCACCAGTGGCCAAGTAGTAGCGAATCAGCAGGTTGTGCATGGAGTAGGGGAAGGGCACCCCGATGACAAACCCCCGGAAGTCTTCGGGGCCGTTGACATTACCCCGGTGCCGCTCGGCAATGGTGATGGCCTGACCGTTGATATTTTGAATACTGGCCAGACGCACGCCAAAGGTGGGGGAGCCCAACCCTAGGGTCATGGCAATGGGCATGGGGGCCAGCATGTGATAGGCATCCAGCTCACCGGCAATGGCCGAATCTCGCACCGCCCCCCAGCTTGGCATTCTCACCGTCGTGGCGTTAAAGCCATAGCGCTCGTAGAAGCCCAGGGGTTCCGACATGATGATCGGCGTGGCGCAGGTAATCGGGATGAAGCCCACCTGGATATCGGTCTTTTCAAGCGCGCTAGCATCCACCGGGACATCAGCCGCATCCTCTGTGGCAGGGCCACCGTTTCCGGCACAGCTGGCCAGGGTCACTAGGGCCGCACCCACCGCCATGTTGCGCAAAAACTCCCGTCGGGTAGCGCCGCTGTTGCGCACCGAGTCGGCAAAGAACAAGCCTGACTGGGGGCCAAAGGCTGCCGCAAAGGCATTTTCTAGCCCGCCCGCCTGTTTGCACAGGGCAAGAATCAGCTTTTCGCGCCGGGGGTCGTTGCGGCCCACCCGCTTGAGAAACAGCGCCTTGCGCAGTTCGTAGGCGTTGACGGTGTCGGCGGCGCGCAGCTGGTTCTCTTTGTAGAGGCCCATTTTGACCAGGTCATCGACCATGTCAACGGGGTCTTGGGGCATGCTCTCCATAAACTGCGAGTGGTCGCTGGAGAAGTGCACGATGCCGCAGGTGTGACAGGGCTGACCCGGCAACATCAGGGAAGGCGATGTGCAACTCAAACTGCCCCAGTCGTTAAGCGACTTTGCTACTGCTGAAATAACCATAGATGGATAGTTGAACGCGACAAAACCTTTCCTAAATCGCCTGAAAGCCTAGGCAATCAGTCAGCGAAGAACCATAATTCTTCGCGCCTGTCGCAACTGAAAGTCTAGGTTTAGATCAGGTTATTTAGTAACTTATCAGGCTCCAATTCAAATGGCATTGGATCAATTTTGGGTCATGGTAGGACTTTCTTTAGCAGTATTTCTCAAGCTGAAAATTAAGCCTTAATTTGTTGCTTTCGTTACAGATTGTGCTCGCCAAGCCTGAGGAGAAGCGCCGTGGATCTGGCGAAATTGTCGAGTGAAGTAAGCCGCATCGCTGTAGCCGGAAGCCTCGGCAATGTGGCGCACCGATTGATCGGTGGTGGTCAGCAGAGTTTTGGCCTCGGCCATGCGTCGCTCGATGATCCACTGCTTGACGGTGCGCCCGGTGTGCGACTGCACCAGGTTAGTGAGATAGGCCGGCGAATAGCCCGCCTCCTGGGCCACATCGCCCAGGCTGATGGGCTGGCGGTAGTGGGCCTCAATGAAGTGAAACACCTTGGCCAGCTTGGGTTCGGTGGGGAAAATACCGGTCTGAGGCTGCCGGTGATCGCCGCCGAGTTCCTCGGCGCTGTAGAGCTGTGAAAGCTGCTCTTGGCGGGCTAAACGGCTGTTGATGGCGGCCAAAAACTGCTCTACGGTGCAGGGCTTAGTCAGGTAGTCGTCGGCCCCTAGTTCCATGCCCCGGCGCAGATCGGCCATGGTCACCTTGGCAGTGAGAAAAATCAGCGGCATCAGCGCCGTCTGGGGCGATTTACGCAGGGCTGAGAGCACCGAGTAGCCATCCATATCGGGCATCATGATGTCGCAGACCACCAGGTCGGGGGCATGCTGACGGGCCAGGGCAAGGCCAGCGGTACCGTCGCTGGCCCCCAATGCATGAAACCCCTCAAACTCTAAACATTTGAGAAAAATGCTGCGGGTTTGAGCCTCGTCTTCAATAATCAAAATAGTTTTCACAGCGACTCCAGCCGATGGAACTCTGCCAGGGATTACACTTTTTAAATAAAGCGGTGCCCAAATACTTCAAATGCAGGCTTTTGCCCACCCTAACCCTAGATCATGGGCAGCAGCCTCGTTTAGGTAGGGGGCAAAAATCCCTAAAAAATTATTTTGGCATCTCTAGAACAAACTATCCTTGGGTGTGGGCAGTGCCCACCCTACAAGAGCTAAAAGCTGCTGTTTTAAGAACCAGGTCTTTGTTGCTAGAAATCACCGATTACAGGGTGTATGGTTAGATTCGATCTAGCTGGGCTGTTATTCTTTAGTAAACCTTAAGAAGACAAGTCGTTGTGTACCGCGATACATTCTCATGTCCCAAACCTACTGGCTGTCACCGAGAGACTCGGTGGGCTTTGCCCCTGAAGCACCCCTAGGCCATGAGCTAGAGCACCTGCGCCGCCAGCACCAGCTGATTCTCAATGCCGTAGGTGAGGGTATCTATGGGCTCGATCTGGCGGGCAACGTCACCTTCGTCAACCCTGCCGCCGCCGCCATGATCGGCTGGTCCACGGAGGATCTCATTGGCCAGTCGATGCATGCGGTGCTGCACCATTCTTTGGCCGACGGCAGCCCCTACCAGCGCGAAGCCTGCCCGATCTACGCCGCCTTTCAAGACGGCAGCATCAAGCGCATTACCAACGAGGTGTTTTGGCGCAAGGACGGCACCAGCTTCCCGGTTGAGTACATCAGCACTCCCATGCGCGATGAGGAGGGGCAGCTGATCGGCACGGTGGTGACTTTTCGCGATATCACCCAGCGGCGCTGGGCCGAAGAAATTTTGCAGCGAGCCAACGAAGAACTAGAGCAAAAGGTGCAGGAGCGAACCGCTGAGCTGCAAGCCGCTAACCAGCAGCTGCGGCAGCTCAGTGACATGCGATCGCGCTTTGTCTCCATGGTCTGCCACGAGTTTCGCAACCCGCTCAACA